>NZ_BAFS01000475.1 GCF_000308415.1 Nocardia asiatica NBRC 100129
GTACGGGGCGTCCGCGGTGGCCTTGCTGGACATGATCGCGACGACGACCGGCGCGGCGTCCGGTGGCCACACGACGGCGATGTCGTTGAGGGTCCCGTAGTCGCCGGTTCCCGTCTTGTCGGCTACGGTCCATCCGCGCGGTACGCCCGCTCGGATGCGCTGTGCGCCCGCGGAAGTCGCGTTGCGTTCGAGAAGGTCGCGGAGAAAAGCGCGTTTGTCGGCGGGCAGCGCGTCGCCGAGCACGATTCTCTGGTGAACGGTGCCGAACGCTCGCGGGGAAGTCGTGTCGCGGGGGTCTCCCGGTGTGGCTTCCGTGATCGCCGGTTCGATGCGGTCCATCCGAGTGACCATGTCGCCGAGACCGCGCGCGTACTCCGTCAGCTGGGCCGGTCCGCCGATTTCTCGCAGCAGGAGGTTGCCCGCGGTGCCGTCGCTGTAGCGGACCGCGGCGTCACAGAGCTGGCGAATGGTCATCCCCGTGGCCACGTGCTGCGGCGTGATCGAGGCGTTCTTCAGCAGGTCGTTTTCGGTGTACCCGACGACCGTGTCCAAATGGGTCAGCGGATTGCGGTGCAGGACAGCGGCCGCCGCCAGCGTCTTGAACGTCGAGCAGAACGCGAATCGTTCGTCCGCCCGATGAGCGATGGTGGCGCCGGTGCCGGTCGCCAGGGCATACACACCCAACCGTGCGTCGAATGTCCGTTCCAGCTCGATCAGACGATCGTGACGGTCGTCGGCCTCGACCGCAGGGGAGGCAGGTGTGTTCTCCGCCGCGCATCCGGCCAAGGGTGCGAGCGCGGCCGCTGCCAGTAGAGCGCGACGACTGATGATCGGTGATGACAACCTCCGGCCTTCCTTCCGCAGGGCGGCTGCTGACGACGATAGCGGGCGCCGCCGTGCGCATACTTGCACCGGACCATTGGTGCGACGTAAGCACACGTCCGATACTTTCGCTGAGCGAATCGGGCCGGGACTACTCGTCGTTTTCGGTAGCCGAGGGCGCGCTGTCGGCGGGTCCGAGAAGGTCCCAGCGGTTGCCCGCGATGTCGAGGAAGACGGCGACCCTACCGTAGGGTTCGATGCGCGGCCGGGTCACGAATTCGACATTCGCGGCGCGCATCCGCGCGTATGCCCGGTCGAAGTCGGCCACCCGTAAGAAGAAGCCGACGCGCCCCGCGGTCTGCTCACCGACGACGGCGAGTTGGCGGGTGCCGTCGGCGCGCGCGAGCAGGATTCCCGTCCGCGCGCCGGGTGGGCGAACGACGACCCATCGTTTCGGCCGTCCGTCGCCGGTCACCGACGGCACGTCCTCGACCAGGTCGAAGCCGAGAGTATGAACGAAGAAGTCGATGGCGGGGTCGTACTCCGCGACGACGATGGCGATCAGTTCCAAGTGCACTCGATGAGGTTAGAAGCGCGCCGGCGGTCGCGAATCGGGCACTCGCCGCTGCGCGCATCCGAGGATCGGCTGGTCGGGAGCCAACTTGGAGCGATCTGTCGTCTGTGTCGGTGCGGGGAATTAGAGTTATCGGCTATGGGAGGTAGGCATCGGAAAGATCGGGTGTGGAGCGGCACGGACTCCGCCGCGGTCGCTGGTGTCACGGTCGCGGCGCACGGCGATCCGGAAAACCGGACCGCTGGTGCGGGATTCGCGGCCCGTGCGCTGGCCGCGCAGCCGGAGGTTCCCGGGTGGATCGTCTGGGTGTACGAGCACGCCGGTGAGCAACTGGCGCGGCTGGAGTACCAGATGCATTATCCCCTCGACTACGGCGGCCCGGATGGTCGCACGAGCGAGGAATGGTTGATCATCCAGCGGGCGTACGTGGCGGAGCGCTCCGCTCGCGCGGTCGAGCGCGCTCGCCGCTTCCACGCCGACAGTCCCGGCGTCATCTACGCCCACGGCCCGGCGCTGCCCGACGACGAAGAGTTCTACGACGCGTTGGATTCCGGGCGAGAATGGACCGGGCACTGGTACTCCCGTGACGCGGTCGAAGCGTGGGGATTGGTCGGAGTACCGGCCTGATCGGCTGATCAGGCTCACTCCGTCTCGCGTCCCCGCACCAGCCCCCTCGGGGGCCCCGGGGGGTGGAGGGCGCCCACCCCCCGGGTGGGTGGGGAGCGCCCTCAGAGGGTGGGCACCCCGCACCTACTTCGGACGGTAGCGGCTCGCAGCGCGACCAGGGCCGGTTTCGGCTGCGGCGCGGCGTCGCACGTTCTTCGGCATCCTCGCGCCATGGAGGGCAACCGACACGCCGAAAGGCGCGTGTGACTTGCGGTTTCAGGCATATCGCTGGCTTCGGAATTAATATGTCCGCCGTCGCGGGCGTTTCCTCGCTCGTGACCCGCATGAGGACGGCACTGTCACACAGCGATGCGCGGCAAGCGAAGCCGTGGACATGTCCGCCGACGCACACCCGTGATCCACAACTCTCACACGGTGATGGCAGGCCCGCTCGAACCACAGCGAACCCTTCAGGGGCGGGCCTTCATGCTCTGCGGGCACGCCCCTCGGTGAGCCGCGACGCCGACCTGCCGGTGCGCTCGTGTCGCGGGCTGAAGTCACAGTCGAGCTTCGAGACCCGCCAGGATGATGCGCAGACCGGCCCGGAACTCGGCTTCTGGATTGCTCTCGGCCGCCGCTTGCGCGATCTCGATCAGCTTCGGGAACCGGCCGGGCGGCAGGGCTGCGACCCGATCGGTGATCGCCGAGAGGTCCTCGCCGCGCACTGCGGACAGTGGGCCTGCGAGTTCGGCCTGCGCGAAGCCGGTGACGAAACCGGATACGGTGCGGAACGCCACGAGCAATTCGGTCCCTGACCTGTCCCCGCGGGCGAGTGCCTGCAACAGCGCCTCGGCCGGAGCGAGCGTCGCCAGGTCGAGGCTGCGCCTGGTGAGGATCAGCGGGATGGCATGCGGGTGGGATCGCACGGCGCGCCACATGCCTTCCGCGACCGCGACGACTTCGTCGGCCCAGCTGTCGGGAGGGTCGGCGGGCCAGCGCGCTTGTGCCATCACCGCTTCGGTGACCAGTTGCTCGAGGCCGTCGCGTCCGTCGACGTAGTTGTAGATCGTCATCGGTCCGGTCTCGATCGCCGTCGCGAGGCTGCGCATGGTCAAACCCGCGAGCCCGTGTTCATCGACCAAGGCCAACGCGGCGGCCTGTAGCTGTTCCCGCGTGAACTTTCTGGGTGCGGGCATGCCCCTCCTTGATTAAGTACATAGTACGTGTTTAGCTGTAGTCGTTCACGTACAACGTACCTAAAGGACTCTTGGTCATGACGATCCGCACCACCTTTCCCTCCGGCCGCCACCGGTGCGCGGCTTGGGTGACCCTGCCGCCGGGGCCCGGCCCGCATCCGGTCGTCGTGCTGGTGCACGGCGGCGGCGCAACCCACGAGATGATGCTCGGCCAGTACGAGAAGTGGTTCTCCGACGCCGGACTGGCCGTGGTGGCCTTCGACTTCCGCCATCTCGGTGAATCGGAGGGTGAGCCACGCCAGTTGGTCAGCCAGCGCCGATATGCCGAAGACGTCGACTCGGCGCTGCGGTTCGTCCGCTCGCGCGCCGATCTCGATGCCGGTCGGGTGGCGCTGTGGGGGACGTCGTTCGGCGCGAGCCACGTCCTCGCGGCGGCAGCTCGACACCCGGAACTCGCCGCCGCGGTAGTGCAGTGCCCGATCTTCAGTGGGCGCGCCGTCGTCGCCCGAGCCGGGGTGCGGCATCTGGCCCGATTCACCGTGCCGATCGTCTCCGACCTGCTGCGCGCCGTGTTTCGCTTGCCGCGGCGCTACGTACCCCTCGTGGGCAGACCGGGCGAGCCGGCCTTCGTCAATCAGCCCGGAGCCCTCGAAGGCTGGCAGTCGGTCACTCCTCCCGGCTACCGGTTCGACAACCGGATAACGGCCGGCTCCGGGCTGGGCATGCTGTTCTATCACGCGGCGGCTCAGGCTCGCCGCGTGCGATGCCCACTGCTGATCTGCGCGTGCGACCGCGAGAACCTCATCGATCCCGCGATCGTCACGGGGGTCGCGGCCGATGTTCCCGGTGCGGTCATCGAGCACTACGACGCCGACCACTTCACGGTCTACCACCCGCCGGTGGTAGAGCAGATCGTGGCCGATCAGATCGCTTTCCTCACCACGCACCTCGCGCCGGCGGCGTAGGCAGCTCCTCGAAGCCGCCGAGCAGGTCGGGCACGGCGGCTTCGGTGCGGTCTATCGCTGCACGCAGGTGGCCCTGGACCGCACGGTGGCGGTGAAGGTGCCGACCGCCGAACTCGACGAGGGGACCGGGAGCGGTTCTTGCGCGAGCAGCGGGCGATGGGCCGGCTGACCGGGCATCCGAACATCGTCCCGGTCTTGGAGGTGGGTGTCACCGCGAGCGGGCGCCCCTACCTGCTGATGCCGTACTACTCGGCGCGATCCGAAGTGGCTGGGCAGGAGCATCTGGAAAACGGGATGACGTGAAATCGTCGGCGGTGTTGTATCGCTTCATGACTTCGCTCCGCATCGCCGCATGAATACGGCGCCCGAAGCGGAGCGGACCCACGGATCATCGATCCGGATCGGCGCTCTGGTTCCGCTGACTCGGCCCGGTGCGTCTGGCCCCGCCGCAGTCGCACGGCTGGCGGGTCTACGCGGACTTCCTTCTCGGCGCGGGGCACAGCCGGATCGCCGTGGCGGCCGAGTCGAGTGTCTACTGGGCGTCCGGGATTCGCATACTGCGGGACTACTTGGCTCCCCGCGGCGGCACCGTCATCGCGCTCGATATGCGCGCGCTCACCCCTGCGGCCGTGTGCGGCGAACTCCTCGCCAATCGCGCGACGGCCCTGGTCGATCGAGATCCGGCGCGGCGCGACCGCTTTCGGGTCCGCCACACCAGCTGAGAGATACCTACGACGCGCCGGATAGTCCCTCGACGGGGATTTCCGCGCCGTTGTGTCGGTGAGTCGCGTTGTACCAGCGGCAACCCCGCGGCGATCTCCCCCACCCGACTCGCCGATGCGGTCAGCGCTTCGGCAGCGAGCGGCCTCTCCCGCGAGTTTTTCGCGGAATGTTGTCACAGATCTCCGCAATGCCGTGATAGATCCAGGGACCTCGCGACAACTCGAAACAACCCCGTCGCGCAATGCCCTCGATCAGCCCACGAGGCGCTAGCTTCTGTCTGCTCGCAGTGCAGCGAGCAGATCGGAGTCAATTCATGCACCGCACATCGATCACGCGCCGCCTCGCGATGGCCGCCATCGCCCTGGTCGCGACGGCTGCCACCGCACTCGGCATCGCCACGCCACAGGCGGTTGCGGCACCGGCGCGGGATCCCATCCTTTTCGTTCATGGCTGGCAGGGATCGGCGTCGGACTGGAATTACATGTGGGGCCGATTCCTGGACGCGGGGTATTCCGCGGACGAGATGGCACGATTCAGCTACGACACCTCCCAGTCGAACAAGGCCATCGCGCAGGAGGTTCAAGCGCAGGTCGATGCGCTGCGCGCGAGAACCGGAGCCACCAAGGTCGACATCGTCACCCACTCGATGGGCGGCCTCAACAGTCGCTGGTACCTGAAGAAGCTCGACGGGCTGAACTCCGTCGACGACTGGGTCTCCATCGCCGGTCCCAATCACGGCACCGACGTGGCCAACAGCTGCCTCGACGTGTCCTGCGAGGAGATGCGGCCCGGGTCGGCCTTCCTGGCCGAACTCAACAGCGCCGACGAAACCCCCGGCCGGGTGAACTACGGCACCTGGTGGTCACCGTGCGACGAGATCATCAACCCCGATGAGAGCACCATTCTCAGTGGTGCCGCCAACACCCGGACGCCGTGCATCGGCCATGTCGCGCTGCTGTCGTCGTCGACGGTTTTCGAGGGCGTGCGCGACTTCGTGAAGTAGTCGGCTGAGCCCAGCCGTGCCCCGTCTCGCATCCGCGAGGCGGGGCCGCACCGGCCGGCTCGACGCGCCGGCAGCTTCGTGTCGCGGACAGGTCAGAAGGGATACTCGGCGAACAACTCTCCCGCGAGCTTGCGCACGGCGTGCTCCCGTATGCGCCGCCCGTACACCGGGTCCCCGGCCAGGTCGGTGTACCGTTGACATGCACCGTTCCGGGTGGGGATGGTCCGGTTCGAACTGGGAGGTTCGCGGGGTGGATCCGACGATCATGGCAGCGGCGGCAGCTGCCGCGTCAGCCGTATCAGCGGGCGCGGTAGCGGGATTGACCGAGACCGCGAAACAAGCGGTCACCGACGCCTACCAGAAGGTCAAAGGGGTCATCGGCCGCAAGTACCCATCCGTCGATCTCGCGGTGGTCGAAGCCCGGCCCGAAGCGAAGTCTCGGCACCTGGTGCTCGCAGAGGAACTCACCGAGGCCGGCGCCGGTGCCGATCCGGAACTCGCCGCGATGGTGCAGCAGTTGTGGCAGGTGATCGAGGAACACACGCCGACGATCGCTGGATTGGTGGGTGTGCGGCTGACCAGGGTGCAGGCCGGGGAACTCGAGATCAGCGGTATCACGGCCGCGGGCGCGAGCGGGGTGATCGCCGACACCGTCCAGGTCGACGGCAAGTTCTCGGTGACCGATGTCCGGGTCACCTCGGAGTTCCCGCACCCTCGATAGGCGCGGCGGTATCCCGGCCCTCACCTACCGCGCGAAAACCCGATTTCTCGGCCACCGGTGTGGACGTCGACGGAGACTTCACCACCTATATCGACAATTCCACTCACGCTACCAACCATTACGGTCCTTACGGGCTGCAGCTTGTTGCGGGGTCGAAACGTATGGTTGTAGGCCGGATTCCGCGGCCAGCCAAGCATTTCATCGCCCGCGCGCAAGTCGCACAGTTGCGGAAGATGTTGGAGCAATTGCCGGTCGCAGTGGTGGTGACCGGGATGCGGGGTGCGGGCAAGACCCAGGTCGCCGCGGCATACGCCCGAGAGGCGCTTACGGCAGAAGGCGGTTTGGTGGGATGGGTCAACGCTGAAACCCGTGACACTTTGCTCGCCGGTCTGGGGGAGATCGCCGCGCGGGTCGGGGTCGCCGACCCCGACGGCGACTCCGCGAAGTCGGCGCAGCGGCTGCGTGATCACCTGTCGGAACGGCAGGAACCAGCGTTGCTCGTTCTCGACAATGCCACCGATCCCGATTTCGTCGACACCCTGCTCCCGACCGGGAACATGACTCGGGTGGTCGTGACCAGCACCGACCGCGCTTTCACGCAACTCGGTGAGATGATCGACGCCGATGAGGGTTTCTCGCGACCGGAGTCGGTGCGTTATCTCGGCGCGGCGACAGGCCTGGACGATCCGGTAGGTGCCGCGCTGGTCGCCGCTGATCTGGGTGATCTGCCGTTGGCGTTGTCGGCCGCGGCGGCCACCATCGCCGGGCGACACCTGGACTACCCGCGCTACCGGCAGTTGCTGGCGGCCCAGCCGCTGCCCGCGGTGTTGCCGCGCCGCAAGGGAAACGATCATCCGTTGACGGTGGATCAGGCGCTGTTGCTGTCGATTCGAACCGTCGAAGCCCCTACCGACGATCCGGAGCTCGACGCCGTGGTGCGGTGGCTGCTGGGGGTGATGGCGATGCTGGCCCCTGACGGTGTCGACTACACGATGCTGCCCGATCGTGCGGGTCGCTTGGACGCCGCGTTGCAGCGGTGTGTGGAGGGGTCGTTGCTGTCGTGGTCAGTTGTGGGGCAAGTAGTCGTCATGCACCCGCTACTGGCCCGGGTCGTGCGGGAACGCGCCCACATCACCCACACCACGACCGAGGTCACCGCCGCGATCGCGGTGATCACGCCGCTGCTGTTCCCCGAGAATCAGGCATTTCAGCGGCGCGCGGAAGGCGCACGCTTGGTCGACCACATCGAAGCCCTGTGGAAGGCGATCGGTCGCGACCCCACTCTCGACGCCGAGGCTCTCCTCCAGGTGCTGGCCGCACGCCGCTGGGCGACTCGGCAACTGACCAAAGCGGCCGACACCGTGCGTTCCATCGGTCTGGCCCACCACAGCCTCACCGACCACGAGCACATTCTGGGTGCCGACCACCCCGACACCCTCACCGCCCGCAACGACCTCGCCGCTGCCTACCAGGAGGCGGGGCAGCTGGATCGAGCGGTCGCGTTGTTCGAGCGGAACCTCGCCGATCGAGAACGGCTGCTGGGTGTCGATCACGCCGACGCTGTGGCCTCCCGCGGCAACCTCGCCTGCGCTTACGAGTCGGCGGGACGTTGGGTCGAGGCGATCGGCCTGTACGAGCGGGTGCTGGCGGAGCGGGAGCGGATGCTGGGCGCCGACCACCCCAAGACCCTGACCACCCGCAACGACCTCGCCGATGCCTACCGGGAAGCAGGGCGCCTGGCCGAGGCGATCACGATGCACGAGCAGGCGGTCGCCGACCGGGAACGGGTCCAGGGTGCCGATCACCCCGACACCCTGCTCTCCCGCAATCAGCTCGCCTATGCCTACGGGCTGGCGGGACAGCTGACCGAGGCGGTCTCGCTGTTCGAGCGGACCCTTACCGACCGCCAACGGGTACAAGGCGCTGATCACCCTGACACCCTGAAGTCGCGCCACAACCTCGCCAGCACCTACGAGGCGGCGGGACGATCGGCCGAAGCGATCGACCTGCACGAGCGAACCCTCTCCGACCGCGAACGGATCCTCGGCACCGACCACCCGAAAACCTTGCTCTCCCGCCACAGCCTCGCCCGCGCGTACAAGGCGGCGGGACGACTGCCGGAGGCGATAGGACTCTACGAGCGAAACCGCGCCGATCGCGAGCGCATTCTCAGCCCCGACCACCCCGACACCCTGGTTTCTCGCCACAGTCTCGCCGATGCCTACAGAGAAGCAGGGCGGCAGGGGGACGCGATCGCGCTGTACGAAAACCTCCTCGCAGACTACGAGCGAGTATTGGGGCCGGACCATCCGACCACCAGGGTTGTGCGTGACGACCTACGATCGGCACACCAGAAGGATGGTGGCGCGCGAACCGGATCTGAGTTGATTGCCGGTGCGCCGCCGGACGAGTCCCGGCCGCCGCATTGAGCGAACGGCTCTCGCCTACTCGCCGTCATGGTCGGCCTGCGGAACGGCCGCCACCACGCCTTCGCGGTCGAGCGGGTGACGATCGAGCCACCATTGCGCGGCCAGCAGCGACAGCGTCCAGCCGAGCCAGGTGCCGAGGCCCGCGATGGTCTGGGTGAGGAGTGTGTCGTCACCGCGGAATGTGGTGTCGAGACGGGGGCTGAGCACGAGGTACAGGATCACCCCCAGGACGCGGTTGAGCACGATCGACAGGGTGAGCGCGAAGCTGCGGATCATCCACCGCCGGTGGTCGCCGAATCGGCGCCGGCGAGCCATGCGCCAGCCCGCGATCGTGCAGAGCAGCCACAGAGCGGACAGCATGACGTTGCTGACCCGGGCGACCGGCCCGAACGGGCTCGTCGCGCCGATCACCAGACCGGTCAGCCCGGCCGGCAGCACCCCGGCGAAGACGTAGACGCGACCCAAGCGGCGGTGTAGTGCCGGACGCGTCCGGCGAAACCAGGGCCACACCTGGAAGCCGCAGATCAGGATCGCCACCGAGCCGCAGACGACGTGAGCCACCAGCAGGGGGTAGTGCGGTGCGAAGCCCGGGTCGGGCACGCGTGAGAGCGACCGGTCGAAGGTCAGGTAGGGCGGCAGGGAGAACGCGACGAAGGCGAAGACCAGTACCAGTAGCGGCCCGGTCCACGGGCGCTGCCACCAGGATTCGCGGCGCGCCGTGGGAGGCGATTGCGGGGTCGAAACAGTCATGGTGGGACCATCCGGGAAGCCGTGAACACGAATACTGCGTATAAGATACGCTCTGCGTATGATATACGCAATACTGTCTGCGAGGAGAGACTGTGACCGAGGAACTGCCACCGGTGGCTCGGCTGCTGTGGTCGGGACAGCGGCTCGCGGGCCGGGGCCCGAAACCGGCCCTGACCCTCGACCGCATCGTCGGCGCGGCCGTGGAGGTGGCCGACGCCGACGGCATCGGGGCGCTGTCGATGCAGCGAGTCGCCAAGCACTTGGGTGCGGCGACCATGTCGCTGTACCGGCACGTGCCCAGCAAGGACGATCTGATCTCGCTGATGTTCGACGCGGTGATGGGCGACCCGCCCCCGTTGCGGTCCGACGGCTGGCGCGCTGCGCTGGAACGATGGGCCCGCGCCATCCGGCAGCTGTACCTGCGCCATCCGTGGATGCTGGCGGTCGGCACCGGCAACCGCTTCATGGGACCGAACGAAGCCGGCTGGGCTGAGGCCGCCAGCCGTGCCCTGCTGGACGGCGGGTTGCCCGCGGCAGTCGTCACCGAGGCTCTGCTGTCGGTCAGCGCGTTCACCGGTGGGGTGACCCGGCTCGAGATCGATCCCGGTCTCGGTCGTGACACCGCCGGTCACACCGGGCCGACGCTCGATCCCGCCGTGTTCGCCGAATTCGATGGGCCACAACGGTTCCCGTCGCTGGCCGCGGTCTCGGGCGCGGAGGACAGTCGCGGCGCGCACGCGGCGGGCACAGTGTTCGAGTTCGGACTGGCCGCGCTGCTGGACGGAATCGCCGAGCGATTGGCCGGCGGGCTCGACACCGGTCGGTGACCAGCGGCATCGGTGCCGGTCAGGCCCCAGATCGGGAATCTGCCTGCATCCGTGCCGCGTTCACCGTCACGTGGTCGTGCGAAGTTCTACGCAACATTCCCCGGCCTTCGGCGCGAGCACCGCGTCGAGGGTTTCCGCCTCGAGTCCGGCCAGCACGCCTGTCAGGTAGGCGTGATTGAGCCCGCACACCAGCTCGGGCTGCGTTGCGGCGAGCGGATGAAACGGGCAATTGCGCATGCGCAGGCAATCCGGGGCTGGACGAGTAGGTTCGAAGCCCTGTTCGGCGAGCAGCGATCGAAGGATCGTGAGGGCGCGTTCGGCGCCGAGCCGCCCGGGCCGTACCTCCTCCCGCGTGGCGCGCCCGAGGGCCACGCCAAGGTCGGTCGCCACCCTGTGCGCGGCATCGCGAGCGGTCTCACCGGGGCCGTGGTCGAGCACCGCGCCCATCAGAATCTCGGCCAGGATCTCGTGGCGGCGTTCGGGAATGCTCACCCGCACCTCGGCGTCGGAGGGCTGGTACACCTTCGGTGCGCGCCCCACTTTCCGGAGGCCGCCGACCTGCTGATAGCTCGCCCGCAGCAGTCCGGCGGCGACGAGCTTGTCCAAATGGAACGCCGCGAGTTTCCGGGAGATCCCGACCTGCTCGGCGGCCTCGTCGCGGGTGACCGGACGGCCCGCGCGGCGGATGAACCAGTACATCCCCCGCCGCAACTCGTCATCGAGCGCGGCCACGGCACCGATCGCCGATTCGCTGGTCACCCGATCATGATAGCGCCTATTTCTTGAGTCATAACTCCACTTGGATGTGCTCGACGTGGACGACTTGACTCAGTTCCTCAATAACACCAATAATATTTAGTGTAATCAGCGTCGGTCGGAGGTTGTGGTGAGCAGTGACCCGCACGGCCTCAACACTCGGTCAGCGCGGCGCCGGCCGGACCGTACGGGCATCCGTTCCCTCCGATCCTGGTCACCGTCCCGATCGGGGCTCGGGTGGCGAGTTCGGTGTTCGACATCGCCTCGCCCGTGGTCGAGGACGGCGGCAAACTCGCCTACCACTACGGCGTCCGGGTAAGCCGCCCAAGCCAACGGCTACCACCGCTGAACCCCTATCCGGTCTTTTCCCGTCAGGAGACACCATGGGCATCGCGGCCTTGATTCTCTGGCTGCTCACCGCCGTAGGCGGCTTCGTTCCGCTCGGCGCCTGGATCGCCGCAGGCGGCGCTCGGCAACCGAACTCCAGTCACTTGCCCGCACGGGTCGTCTTCGGGCACGTCCTGCTCGCCGTGGACGGGAGCTAGCCGTGCTACAGCCCGCGCTCCGGGTCGTCCACGAACCCGCCGCTCACGTCGACCTCGCCGCCGCCGAGCAGGCCGCCCGGCAATTCCTCACCGCGCTCGGCGTCGGCCTCGCCGACGAACACCTGCACGCCACTCCACGGCGCATGGCCCGCGCCTACGCCGAACTGTTCTCTCCCCGTCCGTTCGATCTCACCACTTTCCCCAACGAGGAGGGCTACGACGAACTCGTGCTGGCTCGCCGCATCCCGCTGCGCTCGGTGTGCGAACACCATTTGCTGCCGTTCGTCGGCGTCGCCCACGTCGGTTATCTCCCCGGCGAGCGCATCCTCGGATTGTCCAAACTCGCCCGTATCGTCGAGCATTTCTCCCACCGCCCCCAGGTGCAGGAACGACTCACCAAGCAAATAGCGGATTGGCTCGCCGAGAACCTGCGACCGATCGGCGTCGGCGTCGTCATCGAAGCCGAACACACGTGCATGACCCTGCGCGGCGTCCAAGCCGCAGGCACGACCACCGTCACGTCGACCTTGCTCGGAACTCTGCGCGAAGACGCCCGTTCTCGTCAGGAATTCTTCTCGCTCACGGGCGTCATGCCGTGAGAGATCAACTGGAGCTAGCTCGTTTCCGCGGTTGCTGACCGGGTACGGCGATGGTGGGTCGGGATCTTTGTCAGAGGGTGAAACGAAGATGATGACCTTGGATCAGATCATGGCGATGGCGCGTAGCTGGTGGAATCAGATGTTCCCCGGCATGCCGATGATGATGTGATTCATCCACGCCGATAGGTACTGCTCCGAGTGAGCGACGTTTCTCCGGCGGGCCGTGCGGCGGCGCCGCCGGAGAGGAGGTCTGCCGGTCACGCGGCCGGGCGCGAGCTCAGACGACCTTGGCGTCGATCAGCAGCTTCCATATCTCGCCTTGGTCGACGACCTGGACACCGAGCTTCTCCGCCTTGGTCAGCTTGCTCTCACCGACCCCCGCACCGGTGATCAGCAGATCCGTATTCGCCGAAACCGAGGAAGCCGCCGTCGCGCCCGCCTTCTCACACAGGCGCTGGAATGTCGGGCGGGCGACTTTCTCGCCGGAGCGCGGGTCGTTGATGGCGCCGGTGATCACCACCGTCTTGCCCGCCAAGGGCGCGCCGGCCGCGACGACCGGGGGAAGGTCCTCCGCCCGCACGTCCAGGCTGACGCCGGCCGCTCGCAGTCGCTCCAATTCCGGACGCAAACGCGTGAGGTGCGCGACCAGGGAGGCGGCGACCTTCGGGCCGATGTCCTCCACCGCCACGAGCCGTTCCTCGCCCGCCTCGGCGACCTCCTCCAGCGAGCGGAATCCGGCTCGGGCCAGGCGAGCGGCGGTGCCGTCGGAGGCCATCGGGATCGCCAGGCCGATCAGCGCGCGGCGCAGGCCGACCTGACGGCTGGCATCGATCGAGTCGATCATGCGCGCGGCCGAGACCTCGCCGATGCGGTCGAACTCGAGCAGTCGCTGCTTGGTCAGCGTGTAGAAGTCCGACGGGCGCTCCAGGATGCCCGCCTCGGCCAGGCGTTCGATCCACACCTGCCCGATCGCGTCGATGTCCGCTGCCGCGCGCGAGGCCCAGTGGATCAGCCTGCGCACCGTCTGTGCGGAGCAGGAGACATTGGTGCAGAACAACTCTCGGCTGTTGCCCTGTTCGGTCACCGGCTGCTCGCACGAGGGGCAGACGGTGGGCGGCACGATCTCGCGTTCCTCGCCGGTGCGCTTGGAGGCGTCGAGCACGCCCGCCACGAACGGGATCACGTCGCCCGCGCGGCGCACCAGCACGGTGTCACCGACCTTGATGTCGCGGGCGCGGATCACCTCCTGGTTGGCCAGCGTCGCCTTCGTGACCGTCGTACCGCCCACGAACACCGGCTCCAGCCACGCGACCGGGACGATCTTGCCGGTCTTTCCGACGTCCCAGACCACATCGGCCAGCAACGTGGTCTTCTCCTCGGCGGCGAACTTGAACGCCAGCGCGCCACGAGGGGAGTTCGAGCGGGTTCCGGCCGCGGCGTAGGCATCGCGGTCGGCCAGTCGCAGCACCGCGCCGTCGAGGTCGTAGTCCAACTCGTTACGACCCGCCTCGATCGCGGTGATCGCCGCCTGCGCCTGTTCGGCGTCGGCGCACAACCGCATCTCCGCACCCGCGACCCCCACCGCCCGCAACCCCTCGGCGAGGTCGGCCGCGGCGCCGCCGACGGAGGTGTCGAGGTCGAAACCGAAGAACCGCAGGCGGCGCTCGGCGACCGTGGCCGGGTCCTTCGCGCGCAGCGTGCCCGCCGCGGCGTTGCGCGGGTTGATCAGCGGCTTGTCCGGATGCGCGGTGTTGTAGGCGAGGAAGGTCGAACGCAGCATCACCGCCTCGCCACGCACCTCCACCCGCCCCGCGAGGTCGATCCGCTCGGGAACGCCATCGACCAACGCGCGGACCAGCACGGTCACATCGTCACCGGTGGTGCCGTCACCCCGGGTCACCGCACGCACCAGCCGCCCGTCCTCGAAGACCAGGGCCAGCGACAAGCCGTCGAGCTTCGGCATCACCACCACCGGCTGACCGGGGAAGCGTTCGAAGAACGCCGCGACCTGCTCCGGCTTGGTCGCCTTCTCGAGCGACAGCATCGGACGCGAGTGCCGGACCGGGGCGTGCAGCACCGCGGGCGCGCCGACCTGCTCCAGCGGGTTCGGGTCGGGCGCGAGCTCGGGGTGCGCCTCGATCAGGCCACGCAGCTCGTCCTCGATCGCGTCGTACTCGGCGTCCGCGACCAGCGGCGAGCCCTGGTAGTAGGCGTCACGCAGCGCCACGATCCGGTCCGCGAGCTCTTGGATGTGTTCCCCAGTGTCCACAGCATCCGACGCTACCGACCCCCACCGACAGCCACTCGGTGGCGTTCGGATCGAGGCACCTTCGCCCGACGGACGCAAGACCTGAATGCCCACCGCTGCCAGCGAAGCCATCGTCCGACCACCCACCCGACACACCCCGAACCAACCCTGACTAGGCGATTAGCACCGCCCCGCCCTCGTGCGGTAATCTCTTCGAGCGCCCGCACAGCGGACGCAACGGGCTGTGGCGCAGTTTGGTAGCGCACTTGACTGGGGGTCAAGTGGTCGCAGGTTCAAATCCTGTCAGCCCGACGACGAACTCCTTCCGACCTGGGTCGGAAGGAGTTTTCTCGTTCCGGGGACGGCTCCTATTCGAGTGGTTCTCACCGAAATCTCACGTTTTCGGGCCGGTGGAGCCCGGGCCTGCCGCTCGAGCGCATCTCGATTGTCCGGAACGGTCTCCGGTGCATCGCTGTAGTGTGCCTTGCCGAACCCGTGGGTGTTGCCGAGCGCTGACGGGCGGCGTCTTCAGGGTCGCCATAGGAAATGATCGACCGCGGTGGCCGAGCCTTTGCGGAACGTGCGCGGGGTCATCCAGGCGAAGTCGTCCCCGCGTGCGGGGCGTCACGTCCGGCCGAAGTTGGTCGGGTTGCGCACCGACCCGTTGTGGGCAGGGAACAGCAGCTCTATCGGTTGCGGCCTCGACGGAGTGGGCGGGCAGGATGCGCTGCCAGCCGTTGTCGGTCTTGGGGCTGGCCTGCGCACCCATTTTCCCTTCACCTCGACCAGGGGTGGTGCCGGTGCTGCGGGGAGGGGGACTGGGCGCCTCCAGGCCGATGTTCTCGAGCAGCGGCGCGAAGGTTCGCCGCCCAAGGCGGGTCGACCGGATCCGTCTGGTTGTCGGATGGTTGAGGGGCAGGGCAGAAAGAACTTGCTCGGTGCGCGATTTTTCGAGAACGATGATGCGAGAACGATGATCGGCCAGAGCTGGGCGAGTCGAGGTAGTGAAGTCCTCGTTGTGGTCCCGGTTCGGAGGTTGGGGGGGTCGCACCGGTGCCAGGTCGTATTCGCTGGTGGCCGGACCGTCGAGCAGTTGTGGGGACGGCAGTTCGCCGTGCCCCTGCAGGTCGATGTCGGGTGGTTCGGTGCGGACCAACCGGGTCAGGCGGGGAAGGACTGACGTCACCGAGCCACTGTTTTCGGGGGCAGCCGAAAGCAATTGCAGGAAAATATTATTCGGCCATGATCTTCCCAACTCGGACACTGCGCGTCAGTGTCGCCGCAATCGCCATCACCACGGGACTTGTCACCGCCGCCGGCCCGGCCGCCGCAGACACTCCCGGTACGGGCAGTAGTTCGGTCGGCACTGGCTCCGCCGCTGTGGTGCAGAACCTTATTACGTCGCTCGCTTGCGCCGTGGGCGCCATGTCATGCCCCATCGTCATACCCAAGTGACCGGGCGGGCGGACTGACGAAGAGTTTCTCGCTCATCGATTTGTGATGGGCGAAGCCCATCCGCCCTGACAACGCCATTTCAGCAGAACCGTCCGTTGCTACGAGTCCGCGCAGGTTGGACCACGGGGAGTCGGGGCACGTGGGCCGGTAAATGCTGCGGGAGCAGTTGCCGTCAGCCTGTAAGACGCGATGTCCGGATGTAGGTAGCGCCCGGTGATCCGAGACTCCCGGTCTCCGGCGATCTTTTGGAGCCGATGCACCGGACACGCGCTCGTCGGCGAACCACGTCGGCTCGGTGCGCCCCGCGCCCGAGCCGACGTGGACGCTCGTCGCCCAGGTGCGATCAGGGGACAGGGAGGGGGCGGATGGCGGAAAGGTCACCGGGACCGTCGCGGGTGCGCGGTGGAAGGGGTCCGATAGCCAGGTTACTTCGTCGGGAGGAATCGCCAGGCGGATCTCCGGTAGGGCGTCGAGTAGTTGGTCGAGGGCTTCCTGGACGATGACCATGGCCAGCGACTGGGCGGGGCACGCGTGCGGACCGGCGCCCCAGGCGAGATGTGAACGATTGCCCTGGCGTTCACCCGCCGCAGCGGCGGGATCGTTGTTGCACGCCGCCAGACCGATCAGCACCGGCTGGTGCTGCGGCAGCCACGCGTCCCCGACGACCTGCGGCTGAGTGGGATACCGGAAGCAGGAATTCGCCTTCGGCGGGTCGGTGAACAGCACCTCGTCGATCGCGTCCCGGGTGGACAGCGCTCCGCCGAGCAGTTCGCCGCCGAACCGGTCGTCGGTCGCCAGCGAAAGCACGGTGACCGCGATCAGATTCCAGGTCGGTTCGGCGCCGGTCGTGTACAGCATGGTCAGCTGGTGCACGAGTTCGGTTTCGCTGAGCCGAGCCGGATGCTGGACCAGCCAGGACGCCGCGTCGTTCGCGGGCGCTGCCTTTTTGGCCGAGATCACCGCGAACATCGTCGCTTCGAGCGTTCGCCTGCTCGCCTCCGCCGCGTCTGTGTCGGTGGCGTCGCGCAGGTTCATCATCGCCGCGTACGCGTTCTCGCGGACCTCGCGGGGAAGGCCCAGCACTTCCTCGAGCACGCCGACGGTGAGCGGGATCGCGTACTCGGTGAGCAGGTCCGCCGAACCGGCCGCGCAGAAGCCGTTGATCAACGACACGGCGGTGCGTTCCACCGTGTCGCGCAGCGTGTGCAGATCGATCCGGTCGAGACTGCCGGTGACGGCGGTCCGGTAGCGGGAATGCTCGTCTCCCGTGGTCCGCGACGCGTCCGGTCGCCAGCGCATCGCCAACGGCACCGGACATTCTGTCGGCACACTCTGCTCCCACTGGCTCGGATCAGCGGAGAATCGGGTGGAATCGCTGAGGATGTCCAGTGCGGTGCGGTAATCGATGACGAGAGTCGCCGGCACTCCCGGCGCGACCTCAACCGGAACCAGCGGACCGTGCTCGCCGCGCATGCGCTGGTATGTGGTGTGCGGGTCGGCCGCGAACTCGTCCGAATACAGCTTCACCGCCGGGCACCGTAGCGATGCGGCGTGGACGGGCGAGACGGTTGTCTCGCTTCGTGCGAAAGAGACGAAATCATGAGCAGGCTCCTGAACGCGAAGGCAAAGGGGCGACGACGGGATCCGTACGGCTTCGCTGGCGCAAACGGATCCGGCCGTCCGGGAAAGAGCTGGTCCGGCTACCGCGGGAAGGTACGGAGGGAAGGCCGCCGACGCGCGGAGGATGCGAATAGTCGGCCTGCTGCGCGGGTGGTGAATCTTGCCGATCCATGTGCCCGGTGCGACCTCGACACTGCTGAACTCCCCTGTTACGCCGCCGGCAAGTGGCGCCACGGCCGAACCAGGCCCGTCGTACCGACCGGTATGCCAAATCTGTTCGACCGCAGCATAATTCGACTAACGGTGGGGGAGCATACGCATACCGGCCGCCGTTCGCAGCGCGAGAATTCGGGCCTGCGTCGCCCTGGACGCAGCGAGGTACGTCGGCACGGGGATCGTACGGCCGCGCTGACTCGAAACCGGCATACGAGTAGTTCTGCGCCGACCGGCCGGGGCATTCGGTGCCGTGAACTGTGTTGCTGCTGAAGCCCGGCCGCAATATGCGCGGGATTCGGACACCTTCGGAGTTGCTTCTCGAACTCCGTGCGGACGCTGCCGACCGGCGTCACCCCTGTTCGGCAGCCGCTTTAGACCCAGCGACCAGGTGGGCGATGTCACAATTCGGTTCGGTCGAAGCAACCCGCAGCCGGTGCCATGCCCCGAGACGCACCACGGAAAGAATTGGCGAGATGCCATGGTGATGTGCGACCGTGCCGAGCGTGAGCCGGCGCGGCCTCGGGACGTCGAGCCGACCATGCGCCCCTTTGCGAATCAGCGTGTGGTGTGTGCGCCGCCGTTGATGTGCAGCGTTTGGCCGGTGATGTGGCGGGCAGTGGGGGAGGCGAGGAATTCCACGAGTCCGGCGACGTCTTCGGGCAGACCGGCCTTCTTGTTGTGGGTCGCCGCGATCAACGCCGCGCGGCGTTCGTCGGTGAGTTCGCCACGGAAGAAGTCGGTCTCGGCGATATATCCCGGGGACACCACGTTGACGGTGACGCCGTGTGGCGCCAGCTGGGCCGACAATCCCGCCGACCACGCCGCCAAAGCCGCCTTGGCCGCGCCGTAGGAACTCGCGGCGTATTCCGCGCCGATCGAACCGATGTTGACGACTGCTCCACCCTTCGGCAGGCGATCCCGCAACGCGGTGGTCGTCAACACCGCGCTCAGCAGGTTCGCGTCGAGGTTGGCCCGCCACTGCGCCGCGATCTGATCGAGGGATTCGGCGGTCGGCCGCCCGAGATCGGTGTTCGCGCCTGCCATGTTGACCAGCACGTCCACCGTCGGCCCGAGCTGACCGGCCAGCCGCTGCACGTCGGCGGGATCGGCGGAGTCACAACGGATTCCGGTCGCACCGAGTTCGTCGGCGGTGCGTTCGACCTGGTCGTGATCCCGGCCGGTGAAAACGACGAAGTCACCGGCCGCGGCGAAGCGCTGGACGACGTGGCGCCCGATACCCCGGCTGCCGCCGGTGACCACTACCGTGCGCGTCATCGGAGGTCACTCGCTGATGCGGACGGCGCCTGCACGATCGTCAACTTCGAACGCTTTCGCAGTGTGAAACCCAGCGACTCGTACAGGCTGATGGCTGTCGTGTTGTGGGCGAGCGCATGTAAAAACGGTATCTCACCTCGGGCGCGGATGCCCGCGCCGATCGCGCGGATCAGGCGCGTCGCGAAGCCGCGGCCACGGAACTGCGCGTCGGTGCACACGGCGCTGATCTCGGTCCAGCCGGGCGGGTGCAGGCGCTCCCCGGCCATCGCCACCAGGCGGCCGTGTACACGCAGCCCCAGATAGGTGCCCATTTCGATGGTTCGCGGCGCGTACGGCCCCGGTTCGGTGCGTGCGATCAGATTCAGAATTTCCGGCACGTCCGCCGCGGTGAGAGTTTCCAGTTCGGGGTCGTCGGCGACGTGCAGCGCGCTGCCGTCCATCTGCACCGAGTCCAATTCGTGGAGGATCGTCCAGCCGACCGGTGGCACGTGGCCGTCACCGCGCAGGGCGGTGCTGCCACCCGGTCCGAGCAGGGTGGCCAGATCGGCCCAGTCCCGTTGGCCGAGAACCGGTGGATGGCCGACGAACCCGGCGACTTCCGGGTCGTAACGGCAGATCCGTCCCACCCACCCGGCGAACCGGCGATGCTCGCCATAGAGCGACCCTCCCACCGGATCGTCGAGCGGGTGCGGCGAGGTATCGATGTCGATGGTCGACTCGAGGGTCAACGCCCACTCCTTCACAACAGCGTCCGACGAGAGAACGTTAGCCGAGCACATGACCAGTGGGCATCGGTTGCGCTCACCGCGATCGAGACGCGTATCGCCGCGCGCGGCCATCGACATCGGTCATGTTCGGTAGCGTAAGCCTGTCCGGTGGCGGACCGGACGGCGTGAATAGGAGCGGACTGGTGCGTGTCCATCATCTGGATGCCGGGGGGACTCGTCCTTTCGGCGGCCGGCTGTTCGACGGCAGGCCGGGCGTATGGCGCAAGGCCGCCGGAGCGTGTCATTGCCTGTTGATCGAGCACTCGGCCGGGTTGGCGCTGGTGGACACCGGTTACGGCGAGCAGGCCGTGGTCCGGCCGGAGGTCTGGGTGGGGCGGCAGCTCATCCGGCAATCGGACCCGGTTCTCGACCAGCCGATCGCCCGGCAGATCGAGGCGCTCGGCTTCTCCCGCGCCGATGTCCGCGACATCGTCGTGACACACCTCGATCTCGACCACTCGGGTGGGCTCGCCGATTTCCCTCAGGCCACCGTGCATGTGTATCGGGCGGAGCTGGACATGGTCGAGAAGCCGTTCGGCCGTCAGGAGAAGTTCCGCTATCGATCCGTGCACTTCGAGCACGGACCCAAGTGGTCGGTCTACGACGAGTCCGACAGCCGCGCGGAGCGATGGTACGGATTCCGGGCGGTCCGCGCACTGCGGGGTCTGTCACCGGAGATACTCATGGTTCCGCTGACCGGGCACTCGCGCGGTCACGTCGGCGTCGCCGTGGACACCGGTGACGGCTGGCTGTTGCACGCCGGTGACGCTTACACCCACCACGGCCAGATGCGCGAGAAGCCTTCGACGCCCCTGGGAGTGCGCGCCTTCCAGCGATATGTGGACACGCACCGGCAGTCCCGGATCGAGAATCAGCAGCGGCTGCGGGAACTCGTCCGCGACAATGGCGACAAGGTGACGGTGTTCTCCGCACATTGCGCCACGGAATTCGAGCGACTGCGCCGTTGACACCCGGCTGGCTCACTTCTTCGCACTCGTGAGCATCAGCGGCCCGCGGCGCCACCGATGCCGTCATCAACGGACCGAGCCGGGTTCACCGCCGGGCGATCGCCCGCGTCACGCTACGGAAGACTCGCCGCCGGAGGCTCGCGCGCGCCCTGGCGAGCAGCGGGGGTTCCGGAGCGGGCGCAACGTCGCCGAACCTGGGGAATAGTGCCAAGGCATTGTCGCGCTGGATCTTTCGCCGCATGGTGTCGTCACAATCGGGAAAGGTTTCCAGCCCGGCGTTGAAGTAGTGAACCGCGGGTTCGGGGGCGAAGGGCCAGTCGCTGCCGTAGAGCACATGCCCGGGTTGGGCGAACGCGAGCAGAGTCGGCAGTGTGGCCGCACTCGCCGAGAGCGCTGTGTCGAAATAGAACCCGGCGAAGTCGTCGAGGATGTCCAGCGGACTGCGCCCGGTGTCGTTGAAGATCGCCAGTGCCATGCGGTGGGCGGCGTACGGGACGAACCCGCCCGCATGGCCGAGGATGAAGCGGATGTGCGGGTAACGACGGCGGATGTCGTTGCGCACCAGCAAAAACGCCGCCCGGGTGGTGTCGAGCAGGAAATCCGCAGCGAAGGGCGGAACGCCGGGCACGGCGGGCGCGGGGAGATCGGCCGGATGGACGAACGCGACGGCGGAGCGTTCGTCCAGGACGCGGAAGAGTTCGTCCTGTCCTTCTTCGCCCAGGTAGGTGCCCGCCGCGTTGCCGAGCAGCACGACGCCGTCGGCGTGCAGGTCGTCGAGGGCGCGCCGCGCCTCGGCGGCGGCCGCGCCGACGTGGGGCATGGCGAGGGTGGCGAAGAAGCCGAAGCGGTCGGGTTCGGCGCCTGCCAGCGCGGCGGTGTAGTCGTTGAGTGACCGGGCCAGTCCGGCCGCCTCCGTGGGATCGGGCAGGAAGGTGGCGCCGGGAGTCGAGACCGACAGCACCGCCGAGGCGATCCCGGCCTGCGTCAGCAGCGCGCGCGCCGCCTCGGGGCTCCATTCGGGCAGCTCACGCCCGCCCGCGGCGGTGATTCCGTGGGCGCGCAGCGTCTCGGCGTAGGCCGGTGGGATGAGGTGCTGATGCACATCGATGCGATTCATCGCAGGCAGTCCTTTCTTCGGGCGCGTCGGCCGTGCAGAACGCCGGAAGGTCCGAACCCTCACTCTGGCGTACCGCGTCGGGCCACACAAGCAATTCTGATGATTTCATCATTTCTGCTTGACAGAGGTTTTCCACATAACTGATGATTACATCAGTTCAGTGATCTGGAGGTAGCGGTGACCATCGACAACGCAGCCGAGACCGGGCGGGTGATCCGGGTCGGCGATCGGGAGATCTTCTTCAGCGAGGCGGGTGCCGGTCCGGCCGTGGTGCTCCTGCACGGTGGTGGGCCCGGCGCCAGTGGCCTGTCGAACTACTCCCGAAACGTCGAACCGTTGGCGCGGCGGTTCCGGGTGATCGTGTCCGACCTGCCGGGCTACGGGCGCTCCACCAAGCGCATCGACCAGTCCGACCCGTTCGGAGACCTGGCCGCGGCGGTCGGTGGGCTGTTGGACGCCCTCGACATCGGCTCGGCTCACCTGATCGGAAACTCCTATGGGGGAGCGGCGGCGCTGCGCTTGGCGATGGACCGGCCGGAGAAGGTGGGCAAGCTGATCCTCATGGGCCCCGGCGGTGTGGGCACCACGCGTGCGCTGCCGACGAAGGGCTTGCAGTCGCTGCTGTCCTACTACGGTGGCGACGGTCCGAGCCGGGCGAAGCTTGCCGAGTTCGTCCGGGAGTACCTGGTCTACGACGCGGGCGCCGTCACCGACGAGATCATCGACGGCCGCTATCGTGCCAGCCTCGATCCGGAGGTGGTGGCCGACCCACCGTTGCGCCGCCCTTCTGGTCCGTCCGCGTTGCGCACCCTGTGGCGGATGGATTTCACCCGCGACTCCCGGTTGTCCCGGGTACGCAATCGGACGCTGGTGATCTGGGGCGCCGAAGACAAGGTCAACCGGCCTTCCGGTGGGCGCATGCTCGCCGAGACCATGCCGAACTGCGACCTGTACCTGGCGGCCGAGACCGGCCACTGGGTGCAGTGGGAACGCGCGGAGCTGTTCAACGCACTGGCGAGCGCGTTCCTGGGGGCGGCGGCGTGAACTCGTTCACCCCGGACGCCGACGGGTCGGTATTCGGCGCGGTGCACCTGGGTTATGTCGTGGTGCGTTCGCAGCGGCTGACCGACTGGCGCCGGTTCGGCGCGCTCGCGATCGGGCTGCACGTCGACGAACTCGGCGCCGACGCCCTGCGTTTCCGCCTGGACGACCGGGCCTGCCGATTCCTGATCCAGCGCGGAGCGGCCGAGGACGTCACCGCGCTCGGCTGGCAGGTCGACGACCACGAGACCTTCGACCGCATCCTCACGCGGGTCAGCAGCCGCGAGGTGCCGATCGAGGAGGGCACCGCCGAGCAGGCGGCAGCGCGCGGCGTGGAGCGGCTGTGGCGCTTTCCCGGCCCGAAGGGCATCGCCACCGAGATCTTCACCACCCCGGTGATCACTCCCGAGCCGCTACGGATGGTCAGCTCCGGATGGGTGACGGGAGAAGCCGGGATGGGCCATGTCGCCGTACTCTCGCGCGAACCGGAAGCGATGCGCGGCTACTACAACACGGTTTTCGACGCTCGTTTGACCGATTACATCGACGAGAACATTTCCGGGCTGACGATGAAGATCCGCTTCTTGCGGGTGAACGAACGCCATCACTCGATCGCGATAGCGAACCTGCGCGGGGTGAAGATCGATCCGATCGCGACGCGGGTGCAGCACATCAACGTTCAGTCCGCGAGCCTGGACGACATGCTGGCCGCGTTCGGGCGGGTGACCGATCTGGGTTTCCGGATGGCGTGGTCGGTCGGTCAGCACACCAACGATCGCGAGTTGTCGTTCTATTGCGTGACGCCGTCCGGGTTCGAGCTGGAGGTGGGGTGGAACCCGGTGGTGATCGGTCCGGAGCTGGAATCGACCTGGGAGCCGAGCACCTATCGAGGCATCAGCGTCTGGGGGCACACCACGGTAGGGGAGACGGTGCTCGACAAGTTCGCCCAGTTCCGCCGAGCGCTGCGGTCGCTGCGGACCTCGGAGCCCACTGTCGCGGAACTGACGGGAGAACTGTCGCGATGAGCGCATTCGATGTCGACGTCGTCGTGGTCGGCCTCGGCCCGACCGGTTTGACCTTGGCCAATCTGCTGGGGCGGCGCGGGGCGCGGGTGCTGGTGCTGGAACGTGAGCCGGAGTACTACGGGTCGGCCCGTGCGGTCTACACCGATGACGAAGGCATGCGAATCTTCCAGACCGCCGGTGCGGCAGACGAATTGGCGGCCGACATGAACGTCGATTCGACTGTGCAGTGGGTGCGCGGGGACGGCTCCGTGCTGGCGCAGTTCAACCAGGTGGATCGGCCGCTGGGCTGGCCGGTGGTGAATTTCCTGTACCAGCCGTACTTGGAGAACACCCTCGAACGGGCCCTCGACCGCTACCCGCACGTCACGGTGCGGCGCGGGCGCGAGGTCGTCGGCTTCGACCAGGACGCCGACCGCGTGCGCGTCGAGCATGCCGAGTGCCGCGGCACCGGATACGGCAGATTCCCGGCCGACACCGACCTGGGCACCGCCGAGCGGGTGCGCGCGAAGTTCCTGGTCGGCTGCGACGGCGGCCGCAGTGTGGTGCGCACCGGGCTCGGCATCGGTATGTCCGGCACCAGTTTCCCGGAACGGTGGCTGGTGGTGGATCTGAAGGCTCGCGACGGCGTCGACGCTTTCCGGCATCTGCCGTATTTCGACTTCGTGTGCGATCCGCGACTGCCGATCGTGTCCTGCCCGCAGCCGGACCGGCATCACCGGTTCGAGTTCATGCTCACGCGGACGCAGACGAAGGAGGAGATGGAGGCCGACGACACCGTGCGCCGCCATATCGCCCGCTTCGTCGACCCGGACGAGGTGGAGGTGCTGCGCAAGCTCGTCTACACCTTCAACGCTGTCGTCGCCGACCGCTGGCGGGACGGCCGCATCCTCATCGCGGGCGATGCCGCGCACATGACGCCACAGTTCATCGGTCAAGGCATGAACTCCGGAGTGCGTGACGCGGACAACCTGTCCTGGAAGCTGACCGCGATCATCGAACACGGTGCGGCCCTGGAGATCCTGGACAGCTACGAGTCCGAGCGCAGGCCGCACGCCAAAGCGATGATCGATCTGTCGGTGCTGAACAAGAAGATGGTCTCCATCGACAACAAAGCGGTCGCGGCGGCCCGGGACATCGGGCTCACCACCGCGCTGCGCGCGCCCGGGCTCGGCGGCTGGATTCGCGGCGCGAAGATGAAGCCCAGACCGCGTTTTCGTCGCGGCGCATACCTCGGCTTGCCCCGCCGCGGGCTGCGCGCCGTGGCGGGAACCCTGACCCCACAGCCGGAGGTGCGCGACTACAACGGACGCCATCGGCGCTTGGACGAGGCGCTGGGTCTCGGGTTCGCGATACTGGGTCACGGCGTCGATCCCCGCCGGGCCTTCGGCGCCGATGACCTGGCGATATTGCGCGAACTCGACGTCGCTTTCGTCACCGTGTACCCGCTGGGTGGACGCCCGCAGGGTAAGCCGGGCGAGGGGCGCGACGACGTCATCGACGTCGAAGACCACACCGGAACGCTGACCCGATGGTTCGGAAAGGCCGGGCTCCGCGCCGGCGGTGTCGTCGTGCTGCGCCCGGACCGATTCGTCTTCGGCGCCGCCGCGGCCGGGAAAGGCGCGCCCCTGGTCGCCGAACTCGTCCGGCAACTGGGCATCCCCGCGCGCCCCCGGACGCCTCCGGTCGACCGGTTCGGCGCCGGTGACGAAGGAAAGCGCAGTGCGAGCGAACCCGTTGAGTTCGGGCAGCGACCGGATCACCTGGTCGCCGGGCCACCCCACGGTGCCGGACGGTGATCGGACCCGCGGACCAGGCGTCCAGTGGTCGCGGCCCCGCGGCTCACAACTGCGGCTGGGGCGGAAGCGGCCCGGACACCAGCTTCCGGGCCGTTCGTTTCGGCACGCCGAACATGCGCAGCACGTGGAAGGTCATCTCGTCCGACAGCGCCCCGGCGTCGGCGTCGGGGCGGGTGTCGAGCATCTGCAACAGACCCAGCAGCGCGCCGCCCGCGGCCATCATCGCCATCTCCACGTCCATCTCCTCGAACCGGCCCGCTTCCTGCGCGGCGCGGATGTCGCGGCGCGCCCGCGGCGCCAAGCCGTCGTCGCGCGAGAGCACCGGAATCCCCGACCGCAAGATGACCCGCACCATTTCGGGGATCTGCCGCTGCAATCGCCCGGTCATGCGGAAACTGACCGCGAACACCTCGGCCGGATCGTCGTAGAGCCGCACGATCTCGTCGCGCATCTGGGCGTAGATCTCCAGAGCGGAGCGCACCGCCTCGTCGAACAACTGCTCTTTGGTCTGGAAGTGGTTGTAGAACGAGCCGAAACCCACGTCGGCGGCGTCGGTGATCTCCTGAATGCTCACCGCCGGCCTGCCTTCCGCCAGGAACTTCCGCGCGGCCGCCAGCAGCGCATTGCGGGTGCGCTCCCGGCGTCGATCGGTCCGAGTACGCGCCACCGGTTCCGCTGTCATCGACCCTCTCCCGCATTTCGATCCGTACGGGAATCATAACTGATCAAAAAATCAGTTACAGGGCGGTGCGCTACCGCCTGGTAGTGCGCTACCTGAACCGGCCGGTTGTCGAGTACCTGGCGATGCGCGAGCTCGCGGTCACCGATCCACTCCGGTCGAGAACCGCTCATCGTCGGCGCCCTCGGACGGCGCCGGCTGCTCATCGCCGAGCGAATGCCGAATCGGAAGAATGAGCTGGCGTTTGCGCGGCATGGTGTTGATGAGGGTGATGTCACCGTTGTAGTGGGCGAGGACGCGGTGGTCCATGACCGCGCGCCACAACGGGGGAATCGCGGCCAGCACGACCATGGTGGCGTAGCCCGCGGGCAGCTGGGGAGCCTGCGCTGAACTGCGGAGGGTCTGGTAGCGGCGGCCGGGGTTGGCGTGATGGTCGCTGTGGCGCTGGAGGTGGAACAGGAAGATGTTGGTGACCAGTCGGTCGCTGTTCCAGCTGTCGCGCGGCGAGCAGCGGGCGTAACGGCCGTCGGGTCGGCGGGCGCGCAGAAGTCCGTAGTGTTCGACGTAGTTCACGGTCTCCAGCAGGCCCGCGCCGATGAGCGCTTGGATGGCGAGGTAGGGGATGACGACGGGGCCGAAGGCCACGATCATCGTGGTGAACAACGCCACGCTCATCGCCCAGGCTTGCAGGAGATGGTTGGCCGGGCTGAGCCAGCGTTTGCCGTTGCGGGCCAAGCGCTGACGTTCCAGGGCGAGGGCGGAGCGGAAACCGCCCGCCATGGTGCGCGGCAGGAACTTCCACAGCGATTCGCCGTAGCGTGCGCTGGCGGGGTCTTCCGGGGTGGCGACGCGGACATGGTGGCCGCGATTGTGCTCGACGAAGAAATGCCCGTACCCCGACTGCGCGAGCGCGATCTTGGCCAGCCAGCGTTCGAGTCGTTCGGCGCGGTGGCCGAGTTCGTGCGCGGCGTTGATGCCGATACCGGAGACGAAGCCGAGGGTCACCGCCAAACCGAGTTTGTCGGCCAGGGTCAGCTCGTGGCTGGCCCACAGATATCCGGCGATGAGCAGGCCGATGAATTGAATCGGCAGGAAGAGAAAGGTGCACCACCGGTAGTAGCGGTCGTTGGACAGTGCCTCGTAGTCCTCGTCGCGCGGGTTGCTGCCATCGTCGCCGATGGCCCAGTCCAGCAGCGGGATCACCACGAGCACGATGATGGGGCCGATCCACCAGAAGACTTCCAGTCCGGTGTGCACCACCAGCTGGGAGGGCAACACCGCGCACCCCGGGGCGATCAAGCCGAGAATCCACAAGTAGCGCTTGGGGTCTCGGGCTTTCGTGTGCTCGAAGATCGTCATAGCCGTCCCGCCGATCCATCAGGGAAACATCCAACCGACAGTTCTGACTGCGGACAACGCATCCACTGTGCACGCCGTTCCAGAATAGCTGGAAGTTCGCTGACTGGTAGAAAACGGTCCGAATCGGCGGCTGACCGGGCGGTGTGGGCGCTGCGCACAGGCCCTTGCGGCCGGTCGGCGTCCGGCTTTTCGGTCGCGTTCTCACGCGCGACGGATGCGGGGTGGTGCGCTCGGTGAAGGGATTCGACACCGTCCGGGGACGGCGCAGGGTCGATGCCGACGACGAAGGCGCGACGCTCATCTCGGCGGCGCGGGAACGGCATGTGCGGTTGCGCCGGTCCACGCCGCCGCGCCGGGCGCGGATGGGTCCGCGCGAGAATTCCGAGCGTCATCGGTGTGCGCACCTGAGCGGCTCAGGCCGGTGGGGATGAGCCAACTCCGACATTCGAACCTTTCTGTACCGAATTCGACGTAGCTGTCCAACGGCGGAACAGGGATGGGGCAAATGTGGTGCAAATCAGCCGGTCGGCCGCGGCTCGGTCGTATGAACCGAGCCGCGGCCGAGGGGTGGTGCAGGGAAATCACGGCGCTACGGGCCGATGCCGCGCGGCAGCCCAGGGCAGTGCGCCGAGGCTCCGATCGAGATACCGACGGTATCGGAGTAGGCCGCCTTTTCGCAAATCAGGGCAGCGCCCCACAGTTGGACGGAGCGGGCTGGTCGGAGAGCCGTTCGGTCATCCACTGCTGGGAGGTTGCCAGCGACGGGAAGAACGCCAGCACGTGGGTGACACGCAGACCGGTGATGACGCTGGGCAACTCGGTATTCGCGTTCAGTTGCACCGGCGCGCCACCGCCGCACCACCGGGCGGCCATGTCGCGGACGGGCACGTACGGCGCGCCCTCGTCGCCCTGGTTGGAGGACACGAGAACGGGCATGCTCGGGGTAAGCGTCCCGACGCGCTGCTCGTCGAACGCGGCCTTCAATGCGGGGGACTGGTCGATCACCGCGGTGAGCGGTTGACCGCTGACGGTCCACTGCGAGGTGTTCGGGAACTGCTGGGCCAGTCCGATCGGTACGGCGCACTTTTCCAGGGATTCCCGCAGAATCGCCTTGCCGGTGTCGTTGAGTTCGGCGTCGAGCACCGCGCGGGTTTCGGGATAGTTGGCGGCGATGCCGTTGAGAATCCACGCGAAGGCCGGGCCGAGCGCGGCCCGTCCGTCGTTGAACCCGATGAAGTATTCGTCGTCCACGACCGGCCCGCCGACATAGGCGCCCCGGACGTTCAATTCAGGGGCGTAGCTCTGCTTCAGCTCGGCCGCGGCGGCCGAGGCCATACCGCCCTGGGAGTATCCGTACAGGATGACCGGCGAGCCGGGATGGAGGCTGGTACCCGGCAATTGCAACGCCGCGCGCGCGGCATCCAGGAGCGAGTACGCCTGAGCTTTCCGGTTGAGATAGTCGTGCACCGCGGGTGTTCCCAGACCGTGGTAATCGGTCACCATCACCGCCATGCCGCGAGCCAGCAGCGTATACAGCGCCAGCACGTCGTATTCGACGATCACGTCGAAGGGGGGCTGGTATTGCACGAATTGCGCCAGCAGTTTCGAAGGCGCGCATTGATCGCCTTGTCCCTTGGTTCCGACCGCGTAGGCGATCAGCGGACGCTCGCCGGGGCCGGTCCACGGCTGGGCCGGCTCCAGATACGTTCCCACCACCGCTGCCGGGGCGCCGTGGGTGTCACTGCTGGAGTACATGATGCGCGTCGACGTCGCCGGGATCTGTCCGGGCTGTCCGGGGACCGAAATCGCCAGCCGCGACGCTTCGGTCCGGATGATGGAGCCCGGCGCGCCCGCCGACGCGGGCGGGATGTAGAACTCGTCGCCGGCCACGGTTTCCGCGGTCGGTTCCGCCCCTGCGTGTGGGGCGGAGATCGCCCCGCCCCCGACGACGATGAGGGTTCCCGTCAAAGCTGTGGCCAATCTGAGTATTCGGCTCCTCACGATGCGATCCTTCCTGCGATTGGGATACCCATGGCATCTAGAATCGGATACTGAGAGTATCTGTAAGGGGTAGAGATTGTCCGGGAATAGCGATGAGTGTCGGCGGCTTCGGGGAGCAGGGGGTTCGCGGCCGACCAGAGCGCAGAGTCAGGCGCGCACGCGCACCGTGTTGATCCAGACCGCGAAGCGGCTTTTCCTGGCAGACGGCTATCAGGCGACAACTCTGGAGAAGGTAGCGAAAGCCGCCGGTTTCACCAAAGGGGCGGTTTATTCCAACTTCCGCACCAAAGACGACCTGTGTCTGGCCGTGCTCGACGAAATTCACGGCGAGCGAGCGGCCGAGGTCGCCGAGATCATCGCCGCACCGATGGCCGCGCAGCGGCTGAAGCGGATGACGGAATGGGCGCAGCGAGTTGTCGGCGATCCGGATTGGACGCAGCTGGAGTTGGAGTTCAGCGTCCATGCTCGGCGCGACGATCACCTGCGCGCCGAACTCGCGACCCGGCTCGACACCATCGTCGGGATGCTCAGCGAGGCTCTGGCGACGACCGACGACCGCGAGGGCCGGATTCCGCAGGCCGAAGCGGCGGTCGCCGTGCTGGCACTCGGCGTCGGGCTGGGCCTGTTCCGATCGATAGATCCCGGCATCCCGGTCGCGGGGATGATTTCCGCGCTGCGCGCGATCGCGGGGTTGTCCCGGGACGGCTGATCCGGTCGGCGATCGCACTGCACCGCACCTCTCGCGGCCGGGTCACGCAGCCGAGGTTGCCATCACCGCGCCGGCTGTTAATATAAGTCAAAACTTATCCAAGGAGGAAGTCATGCCGCTGCTCACCGATCCCGCCGCCATCGCCGGGCTGGTGACCCGTGAAGTCCGCACCGGTTCCCGGGACGGCAAACCGACCAGGATCGCCGTCGCCCGGCGCAGCTACCCGACCGATCAGGCGGATCTGTGGAACGCGCTCACCGACAGCGAGCGGATCCCGCGCTGGTTCCTGCCCATCAGCGGCGATCTGCGGGTCGGCGGCCGCTATCAGACCGAGGGCAACGCGGGCGGCGTGGTGGAACAGTGCGACGCGCCGGAGCGGTTCGCCGTGACCTGGGAGATGGGCCCGCAGGTCTCGTGGCTGACGGTGCGTCTCACGCCCGCCGGCGCGGGCACCGAGTTGGAGTTGACGCACGAGGCGCTGGTCGATCCGGAGTTCTGGTCGCAGTACGGACCGGGCGCCGTGGGCGTGGGCTGGGATCTCGCCCTCGTGGGCTTGGGGCTGCATCTGTCCAGCGGAGCTCCGGTCGACTCGGCGGAGGCGCTGGCCTTTCCGACGACGCCTGAGGGAGTGGCGTTCGTCCGCGAGGTGGCGCTCGGCTGGGCGGAGGCCGCCGCCAGGGACGGGGACGACCCGGCGGAAGCGAACGCCGCGGCGCTGCGGACCGTCGATTTCTACACGATCGTGCCCGAGGACGGCTCCGAGGACTGATGGATCGGTCCCCGGCGAAGATCTTCGAGGCACTCGGCGACCCGGTTCGCCGATTCATCCTCGAATTGGTGGCGGCCGACGAGCAGCCCGCGGGTGCGGTGGTCGCCGCCGTGCAACAGCACACGCCGATCTCGCAGCCCGGCGTCTCCCAGCACCTGAAGGTGCTCCGGGACGCCGGGCTGGTGCGCGTGCGCGCCGAGGGCACTCGACGGCTGTACACCCTCGACCCGGAGGGCGTCGATGCCGCCCGGGCCTGGCTGACCGCATTGGCCGCCCCGCTGCACCAGTTCGCTCAACCGCTCGACGCTCTGACAACGGAGATCGCCCGCGGGAAACGAGACCGCCGGGGCGCTGCCTCCGGCGCACCGGGCGAAGAGGATTCTGGTCGGCGAGCCCGGAACGCGTGACCGCGTGGCGGGTGCTCGCTCAGTAGCGGCCGAACACGACGGCCGCGTTGTGGCCGCCGAAACCGTAGGAGTTGTTCAGCGCGTAATTGATGTTCTGGGTGCGGGCGCTGCCGTGCACGATGTCGAGTTCGATCTCCGGGTCTTGGTTGTCGAGGTTCAGCGTCGGCGGCACCACGCCGTCGCGGACACTGAGCACGGTCAGGGCGGCTTCCACCGCGCCGACCGCGCCGACCGAGTGGCCCAACGCGGATTTCGGCGCGTAGACCGACGCGTGGTCGCCCACCGCCGCCCGGATGCCCTTGGCTTCGGCGAGATCACCGAACGGGGTGGCCGTGGCGTGGGCATTGACGTGATCGATCTCGGTGGGGCTCACCCCGGCCGTTTCGATCGCCCGTCGCATGGCGCGAATATTTCCCGCGCCCTCCGGGTGCGGCAACACCATGTGGTAACCGTCGGCGGTCAGGCCCGCGCCCATCAAGCGAGCCAGGGGCTTGGCTCCCCGCGCCCGTGCGTGGTCTTCCGACTCCAGTACGAACAGCGCGGCGGCCTCGCCGAAGACGAATCCGTCGCGGTCCCGGTCGAACGGACGTGACGCGCGTTCGGGTTCGTCGATCCGTGTGCTCAACGCGCGCATCATCGAGAAACCGGCCACCGCGAGCGGGTTGATACGGCCCTCCACACCCCCTGCCACGACCATGTCGGCTTCGCCCAGGATGATCGAACGCCACGCGTGCACCAGCGCCTCGCATCCCGACGCACAGGCGGAGACGGGCGTGATCACGCTGGCTCGCGCGCCGAGTTCCAGTCCGACCACGGCGGCGGCGCCGTTCGGCATGGCCATGGGGACCGCGAAGGGCGACACCTTGCGGTAGCCCGCTTCCCGCATCAAGTCGTTGGACTCGATGATCGTGTCGGCGCCGCCGAGGCCGGTGCCGATGCAGACACCGAGGCGATCGAGGTCCACTTCCGGTCGTCCCGCCGTGTCCCAGATCCGGTTGCCCATGACATAGGCCACCTGCTGGACATAGGACATGCGACGCTTCTGGACGCGACTGAGTTCATCGGTGGGATCGAGCTTGAACTGGCCGCCGATGTCGACGGGAACCTGGAAGCGCTCGAAATCCGGGTCTTGCACCTTGGCGATACCGGTTTCCCCGGCGAGCAGCCCCTTCCAGGTCGCCTCGGTGTCGGAGCCGACCGCCGTCGACATCTCGACAGCCGTCACGACCACGCTCCGGAAACCTCCGTTGCTGGTGGAGAAGTCCGCCAAATCGGACATCAAACCCCTTCTTTCGGCTTGTCGGCTCAGGTGCTCAAGCGAGGCTATGTGCGCGCCGGAAGGCCCGGGTAGTAGCCCGAGTGCCTTTCACCGCTACGATCGGGCCATGCAACCGGATGGGGGAGCGCGCCGGGTCGCGGTCGTCATTCCCGATGAAGTAGTCGTTCTGGACGCGGCGATTCCGATCGACGTGTTCGGTTCCGATCCGCACTATCAGCTCGAGGTCTGCGCGGTATCCCCGGCGGTGCCGACCGCGGTTCCCGGGCTGTCTTGCGTGGCGGTGGCGGGGCTGGAAGCTTTGCGGCACGCCGACACGGTGGTGGTACCCGGTTACGCGTCCTACGAGACGCCGCCGCCGGAGCGGGTGCTGGGAGCGCTTCGCGAGGCCCACGGGAGGGGTGCGCGCATGCTGTCGATCTGTACCGGTGCTTTCGCTCTCGCCGCCGCGGGACTGCTGTCCAACCGGCCCGCGACGACGCATTGGCGGGCCACCTCGTTGTTGCAGAGCCGGTACCCCGACGTCGAGGTCCACCCGGACCGCTTGTTCGTGGACGACGGTGACGTGATGACTTCCGCGGGTGTCACCAGCGGGATCGACCTGTGCCTGCACGTGGTGCGCAAGGACATCGGCGCGGCGGCCGCGAACGAGCGCGCCCGCGACCTGGTGGCGCCACCGGTTCGCGAAGGCGGTCAGGCCCAGTACACCCGGCAGTTCCCGACGCAGACCTCCTCCGGTGTGCTGGCCGAGACGCGGGCGTGGATCCTCGCGAACCTCGAGCACCGGCATTCGCTCGAAGACCTCGCCAAGCGGTCGAATCTCTCGCGGCGCAGCTTCGTGCGGCGATTCCGGGAGGAGACCGGAACCTCCACGCACGTGTGGATCACCAGTGCGCGCCTGAATCAGGCGCGCGAACTGCTGGAGACGACCGAACTGTCGATCGATCAGATCGGCTACCGGGTGGGTCTGGGCAATCCCGCCAACACCCGGGCGGTGTTCAAGCGGCATCTGGGCGTCAGCCCCGGTCAGTACCGGCGCATGTTCGCCGTCGGAAACTGACCGGCGCCGGACTCAGCCGGGCAGCCGTTGCGCGGGATAGTCGTTCAGTCGCGGATCGGCGTTCCCGACGACCACCGGATGGCCGACCAGATCGAACATCGCGATGTCGGAATGGTGATCGCCGAATGCGGCGCAGGAGCCGAGATCGATGGCGGTCCGCTCGGCATACCGCAGCAAGGCCGCGGATTTGTCGCTGCCCACCATCGTCGCGAGTACGTTCCCGGTGTACTTCCCGGCCGTCGTCTCCATGGTCGTGCACAAGATTTCGGTGGCGCCGACCGCGTCGGCGATCGGACGCAGCGCCGGGGTGAACGAGCCCGAGACCAGCACGATGCGCGTCCCGGCCCGGGACAGCTCCGCCAGCCGCCGACGTACGGCGGTATTGAAGAAGGCCGGATCCGCGGCACACGAAGTGAACCAGTCGTCACCGACGCGGCGCACGTCGGCGACGTCGCGGCCGGCCCAGTGCCGATAGAACCAGCGATGGGATTCGCCGCGGCTCATCCCCGCGGCACGAAGTGCGCGGAACTCGCCGACCACGGTGTCGGCTTCGGGACCGCGCCCACGTCGTCGCGCGTCGAAGACGAACAGCGACAGGAAGCTCACGCAGCGCACCAACGTTTCGTCGACATCGACGAAAGCGGCTGGCACATCGGCTCGGTCGGCCCGGCGCGTCACCGGCGACGCACCCCCGCGAGCGCAACCCGGAGTCTCCGCGGCTGCCTCATGCGGCGGTGGCCCCGGTCTGCACGGTGGGATCGGTGCGTCGCCCGTCCTTCTCCGGTGGCGGGTCGCCGCGGTACGCGGCCGGGGTGGCGCCGAACAGTTTCAGCAAGGGCGCGGTCATCGCGGTGGTGACCAGCGCCATCATCACCAGCAGGGAGTACAGCCGCTGTTCGAGGACGCCGATCGTCAAGCCGATGTTCAGGATCACCAGCTCGGTCAGCCCGCGGGTGTTCATCAGCGCCGCTAGGGCCGCGGACTCCGCTCGCTCGGTCCGGCCGAGGCGAGCCGCCAGGTAGGTGCCGCCGAGCTTGCCCGCGAGTGCGGCGCACATGATCGCGGCGAATTCGCCGATCGCGGCGCGATCGAGGGCGCCGAGGTCGACCTGGAGGCCGGCCACCACGAAGAACGCGGGCAGGAAGATGCTGCTCAGCAACTGGGCGCCGCTGTCGACGGCCGCGCGCAGCCGCCGGGGGAAGACTACACCGAACAGGAACGCGCCGAAGATCAGGTGCAGTCCGAGCCATTCGGTGGTGGCTCCCAGCAGCAGCGCGCCCGCGACGCCGAGGAAGACCATGTTGCCCGAATTCTGCTCCGATCCGGTGCGGGAGAGGCGGTCGAGGGCTGGACGCACCGCCCACCACAGCACCATGACCAGCGGAACGCACAACAACAACCGCCAGTGGTGATCCGTGCCCGGCCGGGCGATGGCGATGACCACCGCCAGCCCGCACCAGGCCAGGACGTCGTCCACCGCGGCGCAGGTCATGGCGGTCTGGCCGAGACGCGTGCCGAGCAGCTTGCGGTCGTGCAGGATCCGGGCCAGCACGGGGAACGCCGTGACGGCCAGCGCGCAACCGATGAACAGCGCGAAGGTCACCCCGTTGCCGCCGTCGTGGCGGGCCAGCGCCCAGATCGCGATGGCGGAGCCGAACGCGAAGGGCGCGAGATAGGCCGACAGCGCGATCGCCGTGACCGACCGCCCACGTCCGGCGATCGACCGCAGATCCATCTCCAGGCCGGCGGAGAACATGAAGATCATCACGCCGACGTTCGCGAAGGCGGTGAGATACGAACGGATGTCGTGCGGGAAGACCGCCTCCGACAATTGCGCCCCGAGAATCGTCGGACCCGCGAGAATGCCCGCCACGATCTCGCCGATCACCGCGGGCTGGCCCAGCCGCTCGGCGAGCCAACCCAGCAGACGCGCCGCGCCCACGATCAAGACGAGGTCCAGCAACAGAAAGATCATTTGATGGCTCGGCAACGTCTCGACTCCGTTCGCATTGCGACATCGCGGGATCGGATTCGATGCTCGCACGGGGTGTCTCCGTAGCGCATCGACCGCGGCGCGGAACCCCCCGAAACATGGACTACCTGCACCGAGACGATAGCGCACCCGCCCGGCGGATGAGAGTGCGGAGTGAGCTACGACACGCCTGTCCCGGCCGGGGCGCGGGCTGGCGCAAAGAGGTGCATCTCTGTCGCGAATCGGACTGGCTGGTCGCTGTTTTCGTTCGGAATACTTCGTTCTATGGCTTGTGCCGGTCGGAGGGCCCAGCCGAGGGGAGTCGACGTTGTTCGAAGGTAAGACGGTACTCGTAACCGGTGCGGCAACCATCATCGGAGCTGAAGTAGCCGGTGTCTTCGCCGAATATGGCGCGAATGTCGTACTGGGAGACATAGATACGGACGGGGGGAAGCAGACGGCCGCCGCGATCGGCGATCGAGCCGTCTTCGTGCCCCTCGATGTGCGCAGCGACGCGTCGATCGGGTCGTTCGTCGCCGCGGCGGCCGACCGGCACGGACGGATCGACGTGCTGGTCAACATCGCCTGCGTCTACGGCGACGACGGGCCCGGCGAGGACGCGCGGGCGCAGTGGCTCGACGTGCTGAACACCAATGTCGTCGGCGCGGCGATGTTGTGCGAGCAGGCGCGCCCCCGGCTTCGCGACAGCGCGGGGTCGATCGTCAACTTCGCGTCTCCCAGCGGACGCGTCGCTCAGGCCGGCCGGATCCAGTACCCGGTCAGCAAGGCGGGAATGCTCCAGCTGACTCGCAGTCTCGCACTGGAGTACGCCGGTGACGGCATCCGGGTGAACAGTGTGTCGCCGGGCTGGACCTGGTCCCGCGTGATGAACGAGATCACCGGAGGAGACCGGGCTCGCACCGATGCGGTGGCCGCCCGGTTCCACATGCTGGGCAGGGCGGCCGACGCCCGCGAGATCGGCGAGGTGGTCGCTTTTCTCACCTCGCCCAAGGCGAGTTTCGTGACCGGCGCCGAGTGGACCGTGGACGGCGGCTACTCGGCTCTGGGACCCGAGCAGACCACATCGGCGATCGAGTTGCTCATGCGTGAGCGACCGGAACCGCACACACCCTCTTTAGCTTAGGAGTCGAGAAATGACTGCAGCGACAATATCGGCGACCTCCCTGCTGACGGCGGTCCGATCGCTGACTCCCGATCTGGCCGCGCGCCGCAGCGAGATCGATGCCGAGCGCAGGCTCCCGGTCGACATCGTCGAGCGGTTGCGCGAAATGGGTGTCTACCGCATGTGTTTCAGCGCCGAGATCGGCGGTCCCGGCTTGACCTCGCTCGAGCAACTGGAGATCGTGGAGGCGCTGTCCTACGGCGACGCGGCGACCGGCTGGTGCGCCATGATCGGCGCCGCCACCGGCATCTACGCCGGTTATCTCGACGAACAGGCCATCGCGGAACTGATGCCGACACAGGACCTGATCACCGCGGGACTGATCTTCCCGGCCGGTCGCGCCGAGCGGGTCGCCGATGGTTACCGGCTGACGGGACGGTGGAAGTTCGGCAGCGCGATCACGCACGCGGACCTGGTCATCGGCGGCGCTTTCGTGACAAAGGACGGCCGGATGGAGGAGACCGCGGACGGCAAGCCGGTCGTCCGGCTGTTCTACATGCGCCGCGATCAGGTCGCCGTGTTCGACACCTGGGACACCACGGGCCTGCGCGGCAGCGGGAGCAACGATTACGCGGTCGAGGATCTGTTCGTCCCCGAGCGCCACTCCTTCACGTTCGGGGAGCGCAAGAGCTGTAGCGGGAAGCTGGCCGAGCCGGAGGCGCTGGCGCGGATCATGCCGGGCGTACCCCTCGGAACGGCTCGCGCGGCGCTGGACTACGTGCGCGGACTCGCGGAGGGAAAGATAGTGACCGCGACGGGGCAGAAGTGGGCGGACAATTACCGCGCGCAGTATCTGCTCGGCGAGTGCGAGATGGAGTACATCGTCGCGCGGGGTGCTGTCGTCAAGACGGTCGAGGAACTGTGGAACGCGTTGGACGGCAACCGTTTCGTGGACCTGCCGCCGGACCTGCGGATAGCGACCGCGTTGGCCAGGACCAATTCCTTCCGCGCCGCCCAGCGGATCCTCTCTCGCCTGTGCGAGCTGGTGGGCACCGATTCGATCTACCGCCCGAACCCGCTCGACATCTGGCTGCGCGACACGAACACGATGGTTCGCCACATCATCGCGCACGACCAGGTGATCCAGTCGACGGGCGCGTTCGTGCTCGGCGGCAGACCGGAGTTCCCGTTCGTCGTAGGGTTGGGCTGAACCGTGCTGCAAGTCGACAATCGCAAACGGCTGCCGTCCTTGACCGGACTGCGCTTCTTCGCCGCGTTCTCGGTCTTCATCTTCCATGTGATGCTGCCCAATTCGCCGATCCCTCCCTACAAGCCGGTCAACCTCTTCGCCGACCCGGATCTCGCGTACAACGCGGCGGTGGTCGTCGGCAAGGCGGGCTTCCTGGGTGTGTCGTTCTTCTTCATCTTGAGCGGCTTCGTGCTCACCTGGTCGTGGAAGCCGGGGCAGAGCAAATTGCAGTTCATCCGGCGGCGTATGGTCAAGATATTCCCCAATCACCTGACGCTCTGGGTGGCGTCGATGGTGCTCTTCGCGGCGGCTATAACGTCCTGGAAGGCTTGGCTGCCGAATATCTTTCTGGTCCACGCCTGGTTCCCGCAAAATTATATCAACGCGGGTGTCAACACACCGTCGTGGACATTGTCCTGTGAGCTCCTGTTCTATGTTCTGTTCCCTTTCCTGATACCGGCGGTGCTGCGCATCGACGTCAAATATCTGTGGTACGGCGCCGCCGCCATGGTGGCCGGGATGTGCCTGATCGTCCTGCTGACGGTATTCGTCGTCCCGAGCTCCGAGAAATCGGAACTCACGCCCATACCCGTGCTGCAATTGTGGTTCGGTTATCTCTTTCCGCCGTCGCGACTGTTCGAATTCTTCCTCGGCGTGTTCGTGGCGCGCATCGTGATGGAAGGGCGATGGATACGGATTCCGCTCTGGGCGGCGGTGGCCGGGGTGGGCGTGGGCTATCTGGTGGCCATGTACACGCCGTTCTACATCGGTTTCGTTCTGGCGACGGCTGTGCCGTTGGCGTTGCTGATCGGCTCCGCGGCCAAGTCCGACCTGGAGGAGAGCTCGCGGTTCCTGTCCAGCCGGCTCGCGGTCTGGCTCGGTGAGATCTCCTTCGCCTTCTACATCTGTCAGGGTGTGACGGTGTTCTATGCCCGTCGCCTGATGGGGGCCGCCACGTTCAGCGCTCCGGTCGCCGTGCTGCTGATCGTCCTCTTGTTCTGCCTCAATATTCTCGCCGCATGGCTTTTGTTCACCTTCGTGGAATCTCCTGCGATGCGCCGTTTCGCTCGGCCGAAACAACGCCCGGTCGTCGCGGAGCGGGTGGTCAATTAGAGGCCGAACGACGCTCGACGACAGCGTCGATACCTCTTCGGAGGCTCATGGCTGCGCCATGGGCCTCCGAATTCTTTTCCTGTCCGTGGGAAATCTACTTGGTTGCCTACCGGTCCGGGCGGCGGTATCCTGAGAGTGTTCTAACCACGGAACCGGGTTATAGACGTGGGGGGTGTGTTCGACCGATGAACTGCGCGACTCGGATTTGGCTCTGAGCATCGGGGCTCGCCGATTTTGGGTTTCCGCTGGATTCCGGTTCCTACTTTCGTATTTACTCTGACGTTTTCTGACCGCAGACAGCTCACCGACGGCTCGATCCGCGAATGGCGGAAATTCGCCGTGCGGTTCGGTTGTGTGCGCTCATTTTGTCGGGTGTCAGGAAGGTAGTAATGAGTACGACTGTCGACAATGGGTCCGAGCGCGTCGGCGAGCTCGGCCGAGCGGACGCCCAGGCCAGACCCGAGGACGTCGGGTCGGTCGCCACCCGGATACTGGGCATGGTCTTCGCGCGCCGGCGAAGTGCCGAGCCGGGGGCGGTGTGCGACGTGGCCCCCTGTGCGGAGTGTTTCGCACCGCATCTGACCAAGGTGATCCGCTACATCGAACTCGGCTTGCCGGTTCACTTCATCATCCCCGCCTTCCCGGCGAAGTCGCGCAACCGCCGCAAGACGCTGGGGCATCTGCCGGACATGGCCGAGGTGCTGGCGATCGAGTCCCTGCAAGGGTTCTGCGACCAGATCTCCGCCGTGTACCGGCCGGGCGCCATCGTGACGATCTGCTCCGACGGTCATGTCTTCAGTGACACGCTGGGCATTCCGGATATTCACGTCGACCACTACGGCGACGAGCTCCGTCGCGTGATCCGGTCGACCGGCGGCGGTTCCATCGGCCTGTACGGGTTGCGTGACGCCATGCCGGACATGGGATGGGACGAACGCAGGCGGCGCCTGCTGGACGAGTTCTCCGACGGCATCGACGTGCTGCGCGAGGCGGTCCGGACCGACCCCGCCGCCCGGCGGATGTTCAACGGAATCCATCGCTTCATGGTCGAGGACAACGCGGTGCTGATGCCCGAGCTGTCCGCCACCCAGCGGCGGAACCGATCGAAGGAGACGGCTTACGAAGTGGTGCAGCGCAGTCAGGCGTGGAGCCGCCTGATGGGGGAGACCTTCCCCGACGCGGTGCGGCTGTCGATCCATCCGCAGACCAATCACTCCGAGAAGATCGGGTTCCACCTCCTGCGGACGCAGGACAGCTGGCTGACGCCGTGGCACGGCGTGGTGCTCGACGACGGAACCAGCTACACGCTGGTCAAGCGGATGCAGGCCGAGGAACGGGGCGCTCGCCTGGTCTGGCGCAACAGTCGCCCCAGTCATTTCGTGCTCGGCGGGACGCCGGGGACCGAATTCCATCGAGCGTGAGGAAGCGCATGACGAAAAGTTTGAACGAAGCACTGCTGGCAGGACAGCAACTCCGCCCGTTCGGCCGCGTGGTGACCTCCCCGGCGGAGGGGCAGACGCTCGCGGAGGTGCCGATCGAGGAACTGCTCGCGCTGACGCTCGGCGCGAAGGTGGTGGTACTGCGTGGTTTCGGCCTGCTCGGCAAGGCGGAACTGGAGAACTACTGCCGTGCGGCCGGGGAGATCCTGCAGTGGAACTTCGGCTCGATTCTCGACCTGGTGGTGCGGGATACCGCAGAGAACTACCTGTTCGACAGAGGCGATGTCCCCTTCCACTGGGACGGCGCGTTCGCCGAGCAGGTGCCGCGGTTCTTCCTCTTCCAGTGCGTACAGGGCGAGGGCGCCGGCGGTGAGACCGTGTTCTGCGACAGCGTCCAGGTCTATCGGGAAGCGCCCGAAGACCTGAAGCAGCTGTGGGCGCGGACCACGATCACCTACCGGACCGACAAGCTCGCGCATTACGGCGGTCTCGCCGAATGGCCGCTGCTGGCAACCCATCCGGCCACTGGCGAGACGACGATCCGATACGCCGAGCCGTTGGATCCCGCACGCTACGCCAATCCACTGTTCCTGACCGTCGACGGTATTTCCGCCGAGGACGGGGTGCGTGTGCTGGAGGACTTGCGTGAGCGGTTGCACGACCCGCGCTACTGCTACGCCCACGAATGGCGAACCGGCGACATCGTCGTGGCCGAGAACCACGCGCTGCTGCACGGCAGGAACGCGTTCACCGAATCGGTGTCCAGGCATCTGCAGCGCATCCAGATCATCTGAGTTATCAGCCATTAGAGAGGACTGTCAATGGCTACATCGAACGCAAGACCAGCGAGCGAGTACGACGTCGTCATCATGGGCGGTGGTCCCGCAGGGTCGACCCTCGCCGCCATGCTCTGCCGCGAGACCGATCTGCGGGTGGCGGTCTTCGACCGCGAGGTGTTCCCGCGCGAACACATCGGCGAATCCGGCGCGCACCCGCTCGTTCCCGTCCTGCAAGCGAGCGGCGCCCTGGAAAAGGTGCTCGCGAGTGAGTGCTGGATCCAGAAATTCGGCGGAATCTATCAGTGGGACACCGATCGGCCGTTCGTGGGCTTCTTCGAGCATTCGGACTACCTGGTCGACGGCGTGTACCGCTGGTCGGTGCATGTGAATCGCGCCGAATTCGACACCGTGCTGCTGGAGCACGCCGAATCCTCCGGCGCGCACGTCTTCCAGGGCGTCCGGATCGTAGGGTTCCACCCCGGCGAAGCGGATGCCACGATCGTGCTGGAAGACGGAACCGAGATCAAGGCAGGCTATTTCGTCGACGCGTCCGGCCGGGCGAATCAGGTGGCGGCCCGCGGTTCCCAGCGCGACAAGCAATGGCTGTCGGAGTACCGCAATGTGGCCGTCTGGTCGCATTACCGCAACTGCGTGCCCGCCCAGCGGGCGGACGGTGACTGGAACGTGTTCCGCGCCGACGACCTGTCCCCGATCTACGCCGTGGCCTTCGAACACGGATGGGTGTGGTACATCCCGACGCCTCGCCTGGTCGACGGCGTCCGGGAGAACGTGTGGTCGATCGGCATCGTGACCAATCCGGAGTCGATCGCCCGGGTGGACCTGCGTGATCCGGACATCTTCCTCAAGACGATCAAATCGATTCCGGTACTGCGGGACCTGGTCGCGGACGCCGAACCGATTCGCGCCGAGATGCTGACGGCCACCAATTACTCCCGCATCAGCGAATGTTTCGGTTCGTACTCCGATCGCTGGATGGCGGTCGGGGACGCGTCGTACTTCGTGGATCCGCTGTTCTCCTCGGGGATGTCGTTCGCCGTCACGCAAGCGTGGGCGGCCGCCCTGGTTCTGCGCAAGACCTTCGACAAGGAGCTGGACGAGCAGGCCAAGGAAGACCTCTGGCGTGACTACGACGTCGAGTGGCGCGGGATGGCCGAGACGTGGGCCCTGAGCATCGACCAGTGGTATCACGAGATCTCGCGGTCGCATCCGGAGAGTCCGTACTGGAGCGCGCAGGGGCGGCGAGTCGGGGTCGACAACGCCACCGAGGGGACATTCCAGGCGCTGCTGAACACCGCACTGGTGCCCGACCTGCTGAACATCATGACGAAGGGGACGCGCGACCCGCGTGACCTCGCCACGGAAGGGCCCTACCTCCGGGCCTTCACCGCGGCCGACGCGGTCGAGTTGGCCGCGGACGACGTCGTGGCGCTGTCTCCGGATGCCCGGATCCGCGCGGGTCTGGGCGCGGACATCCCGGGTTTCAAGGGCATGTCGCCGCCGTTCGAGATTCCGCAGGCGGCACGCGAAGGGCTGGCGATGTATTGGCGCGACCCCATCGCCAACAGCGACGCCGCGCCGTCGCCGCTGGCCGATCCGGTGCCCTGCCACCGGATCTATTCCGCGGCCGATCCCGGCATCGAGGTGCGGTGCCTGGAGCGGGACGGGGGCGAAGCGCTGTGGGAGGCGCTGAACCGCGGTCCCGCGCGCTGGTCGGAGCTGGCGCCACAGCTGTCGGTGCTGCAGGGGCGGGCACTGAAGCGCTTGATTCGCGCCGGGTTGGTGGTCGTCGGGCCGGAAGCGGATCAGCAGGTCGACTAGGTCGGCGACATGAGTTCAGTAGCTGTATTGGCCGTCGACGACGTGATCCCGTTCGATCTCTCGGTTCCCATCGAGATCTTCGGCCGGGCCGAGCAGGAGGACGGAACTCCGGCGTACGAAGTCGAGGTGTGCGGCGTGAGCTCCGATGTTCCGTCGAAGTTCTTCGGGATCTCGTGTCTGCGCGACATCGACTATCTCGAGGAGGCCGGAACGATCATCGTGCCGGGATCGATGAGTTATCGATCCCGGCCGTCGGATCGCTTGCGAAGGGCATTGGTTCGTGCCCACGAGCGTGGGGCGAGAGTGGCATCGATTTGCCTGGGCGCGTTCACTCTCGCTTCGGTGGGGCTGCTCGACGGAAGACGGGCGACGACGCATTGGATGGCTGCCGCCGAGTTGTCGCGGAGCTATCCGCGGGTGCGGGTGGATCCCACCGTGCTGTATGTGGACAGCGGGTGCATCCTGACTTCGGCCGGCGCGGCGGCCGGGCTGGATCTGTGCCTGCACATGGTGCGGCGGGATTACGGGGCCGCGGTGGCGGCGGCCACCGCCCGGCTCTCGGTGATGCCGCTGACCCGCGACGGAGGGCAGGCACAGTTCATCGCGGAACGCCCGCGCTCCGAGGCGGACAGCAAGTCGATCAATCCCATCCTGGAATGGGCGGACACGATGCTCGGTGAGAAGATCACCGTGCTGGACCTCGCGGACCGAGCCGGAGTCAGCAAACGCACGCTGATCCGGCGCTTCCACGAGCAGGTCCGGATGACGCCGAACGAGTGGCTCCAGACCGCCAGGGTGCGAAAGGCGCAGGAGTTGCTGGAGACGACCATCCTAACGATGGAGTGCATCACCGATCGAACGGGGTTCGCTTCGGTGGCCGCGTTCCGGAAGGTCTTTCGCAAGACCGTGGGCGTGACGCCCCAGGCCTACCGGCGGGCCTTCCGCTGACCGTTCGCGCGGCCCGTCCGCGCGCCGGTCGTTCGCATCCGGCCGCCGGGTCTCGCCAGAGATCCGATCGGGATTCGCGGCGAGCATCCCCGGTCGGCCGGTCACTCGTGGGGCCCGTTCACAACGGGCCCCTTCGTCGTCCGGTGCGGTAGGCGCGACGATCCGGGGCGGGTGCGCGTGCGCTGTGTGCGAGTACCGCGCTACTCGCGATTTTCGTGATGGCATCTGTTGGGCTCATAGTTGGTGCTCGGGTCCCCACCGCGAAGGAGATCATGATGCCCACCGCGAATTTCGGTACGAAGGAAGATCCCGGCTTCGAGCTCGAGCAGAGTCCCGATCTGATCGTGGTGCGCACGCACAGTGGTCGCGGGATCCGGCGGCAGTCGGGTTCGGTGCGCACGCCGCTCAGCGGTGAACTCGAGGACGCGACGCTGGTGCAGACCTACCCGGAGGCAGGGGTCGAGGTCTATCGGCTGCCTCCCGGCTCACGGTCGGTGGAGCAGCGCAAGCCGGTGCTCGAGGCCGCCGCGGAGGTGCGGTTCGCCGGACACGTCCTGGTGGACCCTGCCACGGGCGAACCGGTGCTCTATACGGAGAACATCTTCGTGAAGTTCGTCGACAGCGTCGATTCCGAGCATTGCCGCGCCGTCCTGGACGCGGCGGGCCTGACTGTGAAGCAGACGGTTTCGTATGCGACCAATGCCTATTTCACGGCCGCGCCCGAGGGGACCGGTCAGCAGGTCTTCGACATCGCCGAGTCGCTGCTGGGCCGCGCCGACGTCGAGTACTGCCATCCGGAGTTGATCCGGCGCCGTGCCCGAAAGGCGATCTTCCCCCAGCAATGGCATCTGCGGAAGACCACGATCGGCGGTGTCACCGTCGACGCGCATGCGGCAGTGGAGGCCGCCCACGCGATCACCCGCGGCGCCGGCGTGACGATCGCCGTCATCGATGACGGCGTAGACATCGATCATCCCGAGTTCGCCGGTGGGGGAAAGATCGTCGCGCCTCGGGATGTCACGGCGAAGACCAGCGATCCGCGCCCCAAGGACACCTTCGGCACCGGCCCCGACAACGGTGACAACCACGGCACCGCCTGCGCGGGCGTGGCCTGCGCCAACGGCGCCGCCGGAGCATCCGGAGTGGCGCCTGAGGCAGCGCTGATGCCGATCCGGCTCGTCTCCGGGCTCGGATCACAGGCGGAGGCGGACGCGTTCCAATGGGCCGCCGATCACGGCGCCGACGTGATCTCGTGCAGTTGGGGACCTGCCGACGGCAGGTGGTTCCAGCCGAACGATCCGGCGCACGACCGCGTGGTGGCGCTGCCTGCGAGCACCCGGTTGGCGATCGAGTACGCCGTCACCACCGGACGTGACGGGAAGGGCTGCGTGGTGCTGTTCGCGGCGGGCAACGGCAACGAATCCGTCGACAACGACGGCTACGCCAGTTTCGCGAAGGTGATCGCGGTCGCGGCCTGCAACGACACCGGCAAGCGCAGTGTCTACAGCGATTTCGGCAAGGCGGTGTGGTGCGCGTTCCCCAGCAGCGATTTCGGGCATCGCCCCTTCGGTCATCCCGACGCGCTGACGCCCGGGATCTGGACCGTGGACCGGCGTGGAGCGGCCGGATACAACCCCGGCACTGCGGCGTCGGGGGATGGGGCGGGCGACTACACCAACGATTTCGGCGGCACCTCCAGCGCGTGCCCCGGCGCCGCCGGCGTGGTGGCGCTGATGCTGTCGGTGCGTCCGGATCTCGGCTCGGATGCGGTGAAGGAGCTGCTGAAAGGCGCCTGCGACAAGATCGACCCGCAGGGCGGCGGCTACGGCGCGGACGGGCGCAGCGACAAATACGGGTACGGCAGGCTGAACGCGCTCGCCGCTGTGCGGGCCGCACGGCCCGCGGCGGAAGACGCCTCGGCCGCCGCGGTGCTCACCGTGGGAGGGGAGTGAGAGGTGACAGCGGACCGCGTTCAGCTGATCGTGGTGGACGCGGCGAACGTCGTCGGTTCGCGGCCCGACGGGTGGTGGCGTGATCGATCCGGCGCCGCTCGGCGCTTGCTCGCCCGGATGCCGGGGCTGCGGGAGCATCTGGCCGGACCGGCCGAGGTGGTCGTGGTACTCGAGGGAGCGGCGAGGGCCGCGGTCGACGCGGCGGACCCGGACGTCGGCAGCGTCCGCGTGGTGCGGGCGGACGGGTCGGGCGATGACGCGATCGTCGACGTGGTGGCCGCGGCTCGCGCGGAGGACGGCCGCCGTTCGATCACCGTGGTGACGGCGGACCGGGGACTGCGTGACCGCGTGGCGATGCTCGAGGCGGAGGTGGCCGGTCCGCGCTGGCTGCTGGACCGCCTGCGATCGTGAGACTCGGTCAGCGCCGGGAAGTCGGTATCGCCTTTGCGCACTTCCGGCGTTTCAACCATCCGTCCAGTCCGTTTTGGGGCAGTCTGAGCGGTATGACCGCCTCCGACGACGTGGGGATGCCGTTGCTATACCTGGTCGAGATCTCCGAGCCAGGATACTTCAATCGGCCGTGGTGGAAGATCGCCAGCACCGGCGCGCCGAGTCAGGTCCGCGCCGCGCTCACCGAACTGGCCGTCCGGGTCGAACGCGACGTCCAGCGCGCCGGCGGCGCAGGCCGGTGCTGGTACCGCTACGACGTGCGGTGGTCCGACGGCGCGGTACTGGAGTGCTTCCAGGGCGCGATCCGATCGGTGTTGATTCCCGGCGAGTTGCGCTGCCTGGCCGTCGCCCTGACCTCGGCGACGACTTTGGAGTTGCGCTCCGCCGAGCGGCCACCGTACTGATCGCGTCCTGGTGCGCGCCGCAACCCCACAGCAGACGCCCCGCACCGAAAATGCCGCAGAGCCCCGATGGCTTCGGAGCCCTGCGGGTGGATCGGTGGCTCAGTCGAGGAGAGCCGGTTCTTTGTGAGCGTCCTGCCGCATCGGGTCGACGGCGGGGTCGATGTCGATCGTGTGGCGCAGCGGCCGGTTCGGCAGCAATGCCGCCGCGACGAGGGCCACGGCTGTCGCTACCGCGGCGATGAGGAAGATCCGCCCGGTCGCGTCACCGTAGGAGGCGCGCACGATGGTCGCGATGGGCCCGGGCAGGGCGTCCAGGTCGAGATTGCTGCCGCCGGCGGACTCGGTGCGGATGCCGATTCTGGCGAATCCCGCCGCGGACAGCTCGCCGACCCGGGTGGCCAGCACCGACCCCAGCACCGAGACCCCGATGGCGCCGCCGAAGGTGCGGAAGAAGGCGACACTGCTCGACGCGGCGCCGATGTCGTGCACGCTCACCGTGTTCTGCACGGCCAGGACGAGGTTCTGCATCATCATGCCGACGCCGAGGCCGACGACGGTGATGTAGACGCCGACCAGCCACAGGCTCGTCGCGTGGTCGATCGTCGAGAGCAGCGCGAATCCGGCGACCAGCAGCGCCGCTCCGGAGACCACGAAACCCTTCCACTTGCCGCGCCGGGTGATCAGCTGCCCGGAGCCCACCGAGGCGATCAGCATGCCCGCGACGAGCGGAATGGTCAGCACGCCCGCCGCGGTCGGCGAGTAGCCGCGCGCGGTCTGGAAGTACTGGCCCAGGAAGGTGGTGGCGCCGAACATGCCGACGCCGACCGCGACGGAGGCGACGATCGCCAGGCCCGTAGTGCGTTCGGTGACGATCGGCAGCGGGATGATCGGCGACTCGGCGCGGGATTCCACCCACACGGTCGCGATCAGCAGCAGTACGCCGGAAGCGACGTAGATCGCCGATTCCCGCGAGACCCAGTCGTAGTAACCGGCTTTCCCGGCGAACGACACCCAGATGAGCAGCACCGACACGCCGCCGGTCAGCAGAGCCGCGCCGAGCCAGTCGATCGACACGCCGTCCTTGCGATCGGTGGGCAGCCGCAGCGTCCGCTGCAGCAGCGCCAGCGCGATCACCGCCAGCGGCACGCACACGAAGAAGCACCAGCGCCAGCCCAGCGCGCTGTCGACGATGACACCGCCCAGGACCGGACCGCCGGACATCGACACAGCCATCACGGCGCCCATGTAGCCGGAGTAGCGCCCGCGTTCGCGCGGCGCGACGATGGAGCCGATGATCGCGACGACGAGCGCGGTCAGCCCGCCCATGCCGATGCCCTGGATGACGCGGGCGACCAGCAGCAGGGGGACGTTGCTCGTGAACCCGGCGATGACGGAGCCGACGACGAAGACGACGATGGCCGACTGGACCAGCGTCTTCTTGTTGAACAGGTCGGCCGCCTTGCCCCAGATCGGCGTGGAGGCCGCGTTGGCCAGCAGCGCCGAGGTGATGACCCAGGCGTAGGCGGTCTGCGAGCCCTGGAGATCGCCGATGATGGTGGGCAGCGCGGTGGCGACGATCGTGGTGCTCAACAGCGCCGTGAACAACGCCGCGAGCAGCCCGGTCATCGCTTCCAGCACTTCGCGGTGGGTCATCGCGGACGGGTCGCGTCGCGTCACCGGCTCGACTGAACTAGACATCTGCTTCCTGACTCTCTTTCGGAACCGGCTGGTGCGCGGCGCTCTGCGCGTGCGTGGTCAGTGCGTTGCGGAGTTTCTGCACGGCGGCGCAGGCCTGGTCGGCGTCGGCTTGGCTCCAGTCGGCGAGGACGTTCTGCAGGCCCCGCGCTCGCGACCCCCGTACGCGGTGCAGCAGATCGCGGCCTTCGTGGGTCACCCGGAGGAGGGTGGCCCGGCCGTCGGCGGGATCGGCGTGCCTGCTGATGTGGCCCGCGGCGACGAGTTCGGTGACGTGCCTGCTCAAGGCGCTCGGACTGATGCACAGGTCCACGGCCAGGTCCACCTGCCTGCACGGCCCCTTGGATTCGAGCGTGCCGAGCACGCCGATGCCACCCGGGAGCAGTTGCCCTTCCTCCGGGTGGGCGAGCACGGTGCGGATCGCCCGGCCCATCAGATAGAGCTCTTTGATCAGGCTTTGAGCGGTATCGGGTGAGACTGTCATGTCCACTCCAGGCGAAATAAGTTGCTTGCGCTACGCAACTATAAAGTAATTGCTTGCGCTAAGCAACTAGACGGCTCGATCGATGCGCTGATGGCGGCGTGCACGATGCGCAGCTATCGGATGGCGGCGGACGGGCGGCCACCCACCCCCAGGGTGGGAACGGCCCACCCCCGGGGTTTGCTGGATGCTCCCTGAGGTCCCTGGCCCTGCGGATACAGGCGTCGGAGAGTAGTAGCCGACACCGATGCCGAGCCCTACCGAGGAACTACGAGATGCAGCCCAGCTTCGTTCACCACGCCAGGCAGCAAATTTTCGAATACGGGGCGACCAGGTCGTTCACCTACCTGCACGAGACCGGGCGTGAGCTGACCGAAGAGGTCGCCACCTACCTCGATCTCGACCGCGACGCCAGGGCCGTCGCCGCCTGGCTGGCCGGGCGTCCGGAATCTACGCGGCCGGTCGTGCTGCTCTACCACGACGGACTGGCTTTCCTGCGAACGTTCCTCGGCTGCCTGTACGCGGGGGTGATCGCCGTGCCCGCGCCCCTGCCGCACGACGAGCGCGGCGCCCGCCGGGTGGCGGGGATCGTCACCGATTCCGGCGCTCGGTTGGTGCTCACGACCAGCGACGTCCAGCCGCTCGTCGCGCACGCGACCAGCGTGGCGGTCGCCGCCACCGACCGTCCGCTGGGTGATCCGGACCAGTGGCGGATGCCCCGCATCGGTTCCTCGACGGTCGCCTTCCTCCAGTACACGTCGGGGTCGACCGGCGACCCCAAAGGCGTCGTCGTCACGCACGGCAACCTCATGCACAACGAAGCCGCCATCGTCTCGATCGGGTTGGACGACGCCGCCGTCGGTGTCAGCTGGATTCCGCACTTCCACGACATGGGCCTGATCGGCATGCTGCTCGGGTCGCTGTACGTCGGGGCGAGCTTGGTGTTCATGGCCCCGACGACCTTTCTGAAGCATCCGGTACGCTGGCTGCGGGCCATCAGCGAGTACGGCGCCACCTATACCGCCGCGCCGAATTTCGCCTACGACTTGATCGCCCGCCGCGTGACCGACGAACAGCTGGCCGAACTCGATCTGTCCTCGCTCCGGATCGCTCTGAGCGGCGCCGAGCCGGTGCGCGAACGGACCATCGCGGCCGTGGTGGAGCGTTTCGCGCCCGCGGGCCTGCGTCCGGCGTCGATCCTTCCCGCCTACGGCTTGGCCGAGACGACGCTGCTGGCAAGCGTCGGACCCCGCGAAGCGGCGCCGGTCTATCTCGATGTGGGCGGTAGATCCCCGCTCGTCGGGTGCGGACAGGCGGCCCTCGGCCTGGATGTCCGCATCGTCGACCCGGATACCGGGGCGGAAGCGGCGCCGGGCGAGGTGGGAGAGATCTGGATCGGCGGCGCGAGCGTCGCCGCGGGTTACTGGAACCGCCCCGACGAGTCGCGCGAGACGTTCGGCGCCTACCTCGGCGCGCAGGGACCATTCCTGCGAACCGGTGACCTCGGTCTACTGCACGAGGCCGAGCTGTACGTCACCGGGCGCCGCAAGGACCTCCTGATCGTCCACGGCCGCAACCTCTATCCGCAGGACATCGAGGAACTGGTGCGCGGCCTGCATCCGGCGCTCGGGGCCGCCGGTGTCGCCGTCTCCGTCGACGCGGGCGGCCGGGAACGTCTCGTCGTGCTGCAGGGCGTCAAGACAGCCCGGCAGGGCGACACCACCCTCGCCGAGCTGACCTCGGCGATCAAGATCGCCGTGGCCCGCGGGTTCGACATCGGGGCGCCGAACGTCGTGCTCGTGGAGCCCCGATCCGTACAGCGCACCACCAGCGGGAAGGTCCAGCGGGCCGCGATGCGGGAGTCGTTGCTGGCCCATCGCGTCGAGGGTGTCCTGCACGAGGATCTCGAACCGGCGCTGAGCCGATCTCTGACCGTCTGACCGCATACCTGCCCAGGAGCCGAAACATGTTCAGCACGACCGTTGTTCGCCCGACCGCGATCCAGGAGTGGCTCATCGAGCGCGTGGCAGACTACACCGAACGCGCACCCTCGCACGTGGACCCGGTCGTCCCGCTCGCCGAGCTGGGCCTGGACTCCGTGTCCGCGGTGAACCTGTGCGGCGAGATCGAGGACCGCTGGTCGCTCGAGGTCGACCCGGTCCTGGTGTTCGACTACCCGACCATCGCCGACATCGCCGCGTACATCGCCGCCGAACACGCCCTCGCCGCATGACCGACATCGCTCTCGTCGGCCTCGACTGCCGGTTCCCGCAAGCACCCGATCCGGCCGCGCTGTGGCGGCTGCTGATCGACGGACGAGACGCGATCTCCGACGTTCCGGCGAGCCGCTGGAACGCCGCTGATTTCCACGACCCGGCCGGTGCGCCCGGCACGATCAACACCCGCAGCGGAGGTTTCCTCGACGACGCCGACGCCTTCGACGCCGAGTTCTTCGGCATCGCCCCACGCGAAGCCGAAACGATGGATCCGCAGCAGCGGTTGCTGCTGCAGGCCACCTGGCGGGCCTTCGAGGACGCCACGCTGGATCCGCGCGCCCAAGCCGGTTCCCGCACGGGCGTCTACGTCGGCGTGATGGCGAACGAATGGGCCAACCTGCAGATGAGCGACTATGCCGCCATCACGCCGCAGCACGGCTCCGGCAACGGATACTTCATGACCGCCAACCGGCTGTCCTACCAATTCGACCTCAGAGGACCGAGTGTCGCGGTCGACACGGCCTGCTCGTCGTCATTGGTCGCGATCCACCTCGCCTGCGGGGCACTGGCTTCCGGGGAATGCGATCAGGCGATCGCCGGTGGCGTCAACCTCGTGCTCACCCCCGCCGTCGGAGTCTTCTACACCCAGGCCGGACTTTCCGCGCCGGACGCGCGGTGCAAGCCGTTCAGCGGCAACGCCGACGGGATCGTGCGCGGCGAGGGTGTCGCGATGCTGGTGCTGCGGCGGCTGGCCGACGCGGAGGCGGCGGGGTTGCCGATCTACGCGGTGATCAAGGGCAGCGCGGTGAATTCGGACGGGCGCAGCAACGGCATCACGGCACCGAACCGGTGGGCGCAGCAGCAGGTGATCGGCCAGGCGTGCGAGCGCGCCGGGGTGCGGCCCGACGAGGTGGACTTCCTCGAGGCGCACGGCACCGGGACCGTGCTCGGCGACATGATCGAGGTCAACGCGCTGGGGCGGCTGCACGGGCGAGATCGGCGGCGGCCCTGCGCGATCGGTTCGATCAAAGGCAATCTCGGCCACACCGAGGGCGCCGCGGGCGTCGCGGGCCTGATCAAGGTCGCCCTGAGCTTGCGGCACGGAGTCGTCCCGCCGTCGAGGTTCGCCGAGCAGGAGAACCCGCGACTGCGCATGGCCCAGCAGGGTTTGCGCCTGCTCACCGAACCGATGCCGCTGGAGGGTCCCGGCTACGGGGGAGTCAGCAGCTTCGGCATCGGCGGCACGAACGCCCATATCGTGCTGGGCAGCGCTCCCGTCGCCGAGCCGCCCGCCGCATCCGGTGGCGGAGTGCTCACGCTGTCGGCGAACGACGCGGAAGGATTGCGGCGCAACGCGCACCGCCTCGCCGACGTGCTGGCCGCCACCCCGCAGGACCGATTCGCGCAACTGTGCTGGACGAGCAACCAGGTCAAGTCGTCCGGGCGTGCCCGGCTCGCCGTCGTGGCGGCCGATCGCGACGCCGCGATCGCGCGGCTGCGCGACGGCGCGGAAACCGGGATCGCGGGACCGATCGGCGTCGGCTGGATGTTCACCGGGCAGGGCGCGCAGTTCGCCGGAATGGCACGCGCGCTGGACGCGGCGAGCACGTTGTTCCGGGACGCGCTGGCAGAGGTCGACCAGGCCATGACGGCCCAGCTCGGTCGCTCCGTGCGCGCGCTGATGTGCGACGAGCGCACCGAGATCGACCGCACCGAACTCGCGCAACCGTCGATCTTCGCGATGGAGTACGCGCTGGCCAAGTCGCTCGCCGACGCCGGGGTGCGCCCCGCCTGGGTGATCGGGCACAGCATCGGCGAACTCACGGCCGCCGCGGTGGCCGGAGTGTTCGATCTGGACGACGCGTGCCGGCTCGTCGTCGCGCGCGGACGGCTGATGCAGCGATTGCCGGACGGCGGAGCGATGCTCGCCGTGCAGGCAGACCCCGCCGACGTCGCCGGACTGCTCGCCGACCAGCCGCAGGTCGCGCTCGCCGCCGTCAACGGCCCGAGCGAGATCGTGCTGTCCGGCGCGGCAGCGGCGATCAGCCGCATCCGGGACGTGCTCGCGAGTCGTGGGGTGCGGACCAAGGCGCTGAACGTCTCGCACGCATTCCACAGTCCGCTGATGGAACCCATGCTCGAGCAGTTCCGGGCCGTCGCCCGCGAGTGCGTCTACCGCCGGCCCGCCGTACCGCTCTACTCGACCGTGCACGGGCGGCTGCTCGGCGAAGACGAGGCGATGGACGCGGCGTACTGGACCGAACACGTGCGCGCCACCGTGCGCTTCGGCGACGCCGTGCAGGCCGCGTTCGCCGCCGAGCCCAGCCACGTCGTCGAGATCGGGCCACGCCGTGTGCTCACCGCGCTGGTCGGCCGGGCCCGCCCCGATCTGGCCGCCCGTTGCCTGACACCCAGCCCGGGCCCCGGCGCGACGGGCGGCGAACTCGCCGACACCATCGCCGCGCTGTATCGCGACGGAGTCGGCCCCGACTGGGACCGGCTCTACGAACCGGCGCAGCGCGTCCGCCGCAGGCTGCCCGGATACGAGTTCTCCACCGACCAGCGGTTCTGGGTCGAACCGTCCACGACCCGAACGCCTTCCGCGCACACCGAGGAAACCTCCATGGACCAATTGATCGCACTTTTCCGTGAGCAGAACGCCGTGCTGGCCGGTCTCGTCGGCGCCTCACCTACCGGCCACGTGCCGCAGCTCGCAGGCGGCACCACGGTCTCGCCGCAGGATCTCCTCGCGCAGCGCGTGGCGGGGCAGGCGGCGGAGGCCCGCGAACCGATGGCCCCCGCGGCGGTCGCCGGTGTGGTTCGCGCGGAAGCGGCGCGACTGAGCGGATTCCCCGTCGATCGGCTGCGCGAAGCCCAAACCTTGGGCGACGAATTGGGTTTCGACTCGCTCATGCTGACCGACCTGATCGCCGCGCTCGTTCGCACGCTGCCCGGATTGACCGTCGACCCGGGCCGGATCACGCCCGCGACGACGCTCGGCGACGTCACCGCGTACGTCACCACCCAGCTCGGTGGGTCTGTGCCCGACGAGGTCGCCCTTCACTCGGCGATCGGAATCGGCGCACCCGGCCCCGCCGTTGTCGAGCCGGAATACCGCATCTCCGATTTCGCGGAGGTTCGGGCCATCGCCGACCGGCTCTCCGGCGTCGAGACGCTCGGGGTGTTCAATCCCTACTTCCTGATCAACGACGGGATCACGCGGGACACCTCCGTCGTCGACGGCGCCTCGGTGGTGAACTTCTCCAGCTTCAACTACCTGGGCCTGTCCGGCCATCCCGCCGTCATCGCCGCGGTCCAGGACGCGGTGGCGCGCTACGGCAGCTCGTGCTCGGCCAGCCGGATCCTCTCCGGTGAGAAGCCGGTGCATCGCGAACTGGAGAGCGAACTCGCGGCCCTGCTCGGCACCGAGGACGCCATCGCACTGGTCGGCGGGCACTCCACGAACGTCACGATCATCGGGCACCTGGTCGGGCCGGAGGACCTGGTGATCCACGACAGCCTCGCGCACGACAGCATCATGCAGGGCTGCAAACTGTCCGGCGCGACCCGCCGTCCGTTCCCGCACAACGACCACGCCGCCCTCGACGAACTGCTCACCGAGATCCGTCATCAGTACCGGCGGGTGCTGATCCTCATCGAGGGGGTGTACAGCCAGGACGGCGACATCCCCGATCTGCCCGCCATCATCGCGGTGAAGAAGAAGCACAAGGCGCTGTTGATGATCGATGAGGCGCACAGCGTCGGCGTGCTCGGCGCGGGCGGCGGCGGCATCGGCGAATACTTCGGCGTCGATCGCGGCGACGTCGAGTTGTGGTCGGGGACGGTGTCGAAGGCGCTCGCCGGTTGCGGTGGGTATGTGGCGGGCAGCGCGGAACTGATCCGGTTCTTGAAGTACACGACTCCCGGATTCGTCTACAGCGTCGGCATGACGCCGATGAACGCGGCCGCCTCGGCCGCGGCGATCCGGCAGTTGCGGTCGGACGGTGAGCCGCTGGAGCGCTTACGCCACAACTCACGGCTTTTCCTGCGATTGGCCAGGGAGGCCGGCATCGACACCGGCGACAGCCACGACACGCCGATCGTCCCGTGCATCGTGGGCGACTCGCTGAAGACGTTGAAACTGTCGAACGCGCTGCTGCGCCGCGGCATCAACGTCAACCCGATCCTGTACCCGGCGGTGCCGGAAAACCTTGCGCGCCTGCGGTTCTTCGTCACCGCCTGCCATACCGAGGACCAGATCCGCGACACCGTCAAGATCCTCGCCGAGGAACTGGCGCAACTCACCGAGAGCTGAGTCGCGCCAGGTCGGCCGCCGACGCCTGGGTGTTGCCGCGCGAACGCGCAGGCGTCCGGCGTATGCGGTGACCTCCCTCGACCGGGTCGTCCCCGGGTTACGGCGGCGGAGCCGTGTTGCCGCTGTGCGCGAGCCGAGCGCCTTGTGCTCGGACGTGCCGGTGTCGCTGTAGCATCTGTCCGGGACGCCATCGTTCCAGTTCGGGGCCGCTCGCGGCGCCGCTGGGCGGGTCGGGCGATGAGGGCGGGTTACGGCGGCCATTGGTGGGTCAGAGCCCTGCAGGGGGCATGTTCGACCGGATTTTCCGACAAGCGCCGCGGGTGCCGCGCCGGGTGAGGGTTCGAGCGGTGATCGGGCTCGTTTCGTGTGCGGCTTCCGGATCTCCTCAGGAGCGCCCCACGCCCGAGCCGATCGATGCCGCGGGCTACCACGGCGGCAAGGCCGGAAGCCTTCTCGCCGTCGACCGTAGCGACCGCATCGGAGGTTTGGGCAGCCATGTTTCGCTCGATCGCGCGCATCGCGGTATCTCTGGCGGCGGCCACCGGCTTGTGGTTCCCGTCGTCGCCCGCGGTCGCGTCGGCGCCGTCGGACGTGGCGGTGACCGGCGGGCAGATCTCCGGCCGCGCCGTCGACGGAATCATCGAATACCTGGGCATCCCGTTCGCCGCACCCACCGGTGGCGATGCGCGATTCGGGCCGCCACGTCCGGCGCCGTCGTGGTCCGGCGTGCGGCCCGCCCGGGAACACGGGCCGCAGTGTCCGCAGAACGGATATCTGCCCGGTCTGCCGACCACCGGGCCCACCAGCGAAGACTGCCTGACCATCGACGTGTACACGCCCGAGGGGGCCCGCGGCCGCCCGCTGCCGGTGATGGTGTTCTTCCACGGCGGCGGCTACGTCACCGGATCCAACAGTCAATACGCCGCGCCCACCCGGATGGTCGCCGACGGTGACGTCATCGTGGCCGTGCCCAATTACCGCTTGGGCCCTCTCGGCTTCCTGTCGCTGCCCGAACTGGCGGCCGAGTCCGGCGGCGCCACCGGAACGGTCGGCATCCAGGACCAGCAGGCCGCCCTGCGGTGGGTCCGGGACAACGCGCACGTCTTCGGCGGCGATCCGGGCAACGTCACGATCTTCGGTGAGTCGGCCGGCGGTGGCAGCGTGTGCACGCATTTCGCCGCACCCGGCTCCGACGGCCTGTACGCCAAAGCGATCATCCAAAGCGGCTCCTGCGCACAATCACCTCTGGTGCCCGGCACTCGCGACAACGCTTTCGCGCGCTCGCAGCACTATTCGGAAAGCCTCGGATGCGCCGATCCCGCGACACGATTGAGCTGCCTTCGCGCGCTGCCCGTCGCGAAGCTCCTGGATTCGCCGTCCGTCCAGTTCGACGGGCCGACCCCGGTCTGGGTGCCGAGTATCGACGGCGTCGTCGTCACCCGCACGCTCGACACCGCACTGGCGGGGGACACCCGCAAGACACCGATCATCGTCGGAAGCAACAGTGCGGAAGGAGCGCTGTTCGTAGCCGAATCCGACTACGCGCGCGGTCATCTTCCCGATGCGGCGAGCTATGAGCGTTACGTCCGCCAGTCGTTCGGCGGCTTCGCCGACCGTGTGCTGGCCGCGTACCCGATCGATCGGTATCCGTCCCCGGCCGCAGCCCAGACGGCGGTGATCACCGACGGTCTGTTCGCCTGTCCCGCACTGTTCACCAGCCGCGCCGCCCGCGATACCGGGCACCCGCTGTGGCAGTACGAGTTCGACCAAGCGCCGTTCGGTGCGCACAATCCGGTCCTGCCGGGCGCCTTCCACTCCGCCGAGCTTCCCTATCTGTTCACCAGCCTCATGCGCGTTCCGATTCCGTGGACCGGCGCATCCGCGGCATTCGCCGCACAGATGCAGCGGTGGTGGACCACTTTCGCGCACACCGGCGATCCGAACGGTCCCGGCTCGCCGCATTGGCCCGCCTGGCCGGAATCGACCGGACGTAACTCCGACGGGCCCGCGCTGACCATGCGGGCGACCGGAAGCTTCGTGACCGACGACTTCGCTCTCCGGCACCACTGTGCGTTCTGGTCCGAACGCGAGCGCTGAATCGCATTCTCGCTCTCGCGTTTTGGCCCGCGCACCGTGTCGGCCGCCTGCTCGCACGGTGTGTGCGTGGCGATCTTGCTGTGCTCGACGCGCTGGGCTATGGTCGTCGTCATGACTGCCGGGTCGGCGACGCGCCGCACACAGAACGGTTACCCGGCCGCGCGGTGATCATCCGGCGGGCCAGGGGCCCGCCCGCCTTCTTCACGAAATCCCAGATTCTTCAGGGACATCGGAAGGAGGTGATTACATGTCCCCCGCGGAAACACCACACTCGAGTGGATGGCCTGGCTTCGTCGCCGCACATGCTCGAGGCGGAGTGCTCGAGGCCACCGTCGTAGAGATCGTGCCGTTCGGCGCGTTCCTTGAAGTGGCTCCCGGCGTACACGGGTTGCTGCACAAAACCGAGTGGTCCACCGAGCCGCAGATCGGCGCCACGCTCACGGTGCGCATCCTCGAGATCGACACCGAGAGGCAGCGAGTGGCCTTGGCGCACGCTGAATAACGCTTCGCGCGGGTGTGCCGGGGCAGACTCCACCTGCCCCGGCACATCGTCAAGCCTATCTGTCCCCGACATGGCACCCACTGCTGCGCTGCGGTCAGCGGGGAGATTGCTACAACAGGCTCAGTGTGCGACGGGATCCGGCGCACGAGTCGACCGCTGCGGACCGTCTCTGATGCATCGGCCGGGTCGGTGCTGACCTTTCCGCGAACTTCTCACGCGCTACGACTCTCGGGATCGAGACGCGGTTCCCGGTTGGCCTACGCGCGACAGCCCGGTGCGAGTCGCCGCCGAACTGGTCAATTGACCGGAATCGGCTCAGCGCTCGCTCTGATTGCTGTATGTTTGCTGAGCGATAACCCGGGTAGCACTGCCACGTCGTCCCTCGTCGTGGAAGGTCCGATGCCGTGGTTGTCCGACCTGTCGATATCCGGAATGCCGGTCACGAACTCGGCGGGCCGATCCGTGCCGCGGCGGGACGCCGGAGCCGACGCACCACTCGTGAGCCGGATCCGGCCGCAGGCGATCGCCGGACCGGGGCTCATCCGGAGCCCGCGTGATCGGCTACTACATCCATCACCGCGGCTCCGGGCATCTGCTTCGAGCGCTGTGCGTTCGCGCGCACATCGCCGCGCCCGTCGTCGCACTGTCGTCGCTGTCGCTGGCCGAGCACGAGGCTTTCGACGACACGGTGCACCTTCGTGCCGCTGATCGCGCCGCGACCTGCGACGATCCCACCGCGAACGGAACGTTGCACTGGGCCCCACGCCATGACCGCGGGCTCGCGGCTCGGATGGCGGCGGTCGCCGCCTGGATCGCCCGTGCGCGTCCGGAGGCCATGGTGGTCGACGGCTCCGTGGAGATCGCACTGCTGGCCCGGCTGCACGGCGTGCCGGTCGTGACGATGGTGCTGCCGGGTACCCGGACGGATCCGGCGCACCAACTGCTCCACCGGGTCGCCGACCGGTTGATCGCGGCGTGGCCGCGTGGACTCTACGACCCGTTGTGGCTGCACCCGTACGCGGAGAAGACCCACTTCGTCGGCGGTATCACCCGCTTCGCCGGGCGTGCGCACATCCGGACGGAGCGGCGGGACGAGCGCCCGGTGGTCCTGGTGCTCGGCGGAGCGGGCGGACCCGGGTCCACCGCGGCGATGGTCCGCGCCTGCGCCGCACGGCACGGCCGATACCGGTGGCGCAGTCTCGGTTCGGGTGACTGGGTGGACGATCCGTGGCCGCAGCTGTGCGAAGCCGACGTGATCGTCTCGCACGCCGGTCAGAGCGCGGTCGCAGACATCGCCGCCGCGGGCAAACCGGCCATCCTCATCCCGGCCGACCGCCCGTTCGGCGAGCAGCGGGCGACCGGGCGCGCACTGGCCGCCGCCGGCCTGGCGCTCACCCTCGATCGCCGGCCGGACCTGGAGGACTGGCCCTGGCTGCTCGCGCGAGCCCGTGAACTGGATACGGATCGGTGGCAGTGGTGGCACACCCGGGGAGCGGCGGCCCGCGCCGCGGCGGCCATCAGCGAGCTGGACGCGGACGACCTCTGTCCGGCGTCGTGACACCGGCGTGGCGGGTTCGATCGACGGTCGGCGCGGGCGCCGAGCGTCCTCGGCGCCGACCGGGGACGGCCGCCGCGGTAATAGGATGAGCTGGGCGACCAGCGGGTCCGATGTTGCTTCGATCCGCGTGATCAACGGTGAGAAACGGCAGGTAGGAGCATACTGACGCGATGGACGAATCGGGCGACCGAATCGTGGACACGGCCGAGGGGGCCGTAGCCAGGGTGGTCGGCGCGGGGAAACCCCAGACCACGGGAAGCTTCCGTTTCTGGTTCGCCGATCAGCGGTGGGAGTGGTCGGACGAGGTCGCCGCGATGCACGGCTACGCGCCCGACACGGTGCGGCCGACGACGGAGTTGCTGCTCGCGCACCAACACCCCGAGGACCGCGATCACGTCGCCGAGGCGATCGAGAAGGCGGTTCGCAACGCCGAGCCGTTCTGCAGCCGTCATCGCATCATCGACACCGCCGGAGTCCCGCACCACGTCATCGTGCTGGGCGACACGATGACCGACAACAGCGGCACGGTCGTCGGCACCGCGGGCTACTACGTCGACCTGACGGCCACCATCGCCGAGGAACGCCAAGACCTGCTCGACGGCACGCTGCCCAAGCTCTTCGAGGCGCGCGCGGTGATCGAGCAGGCCAAAGGCGTGCTGATGCGGATCTACCGGATCAACGCCGACCAAGCCTTCCACGTCCTGCAATGGCGTTCGCAGGAGACCAATGTGAAGCTGCGCGACCTGGCCGTCCAGCTCATCGCCGAAATCGACCGCTTGCCACCGGCTCCGCCCACGGTGCAGACCGCTTTCGACCACATGTTGCTGACGGTGCACGAGCGCGTCGCGAAGTCGTGAGAATGCGGGCCTGTCTAGCGGCGGCGCAGCAGAGCGCCGACACCGTCGTGCAGGCCCGCGACGGCGTCGGCCAGGGTGATCTGAGCCCCGATCGCCAAGGCGGCCACCGGCAGCGCTTCGTCGGCGCGGCGCATCTCCCCGGCCGAGCTGTTCGCGGCCGGCCCGACCAGCGGGTTCGCGGCGGTGCCGGCCAAGACCAGACGGTCGCCCAAGGCGGCGCGGTCGAGCAGTAGACGTTCCACTGTCGCGGCGCGCAACGCGGTCGTGGTGGCGGCGAGTCCGGTCACCGCCAGGCCGTCCGGCCGCCCGATCTCGGCGGCGAAGCGGTCCAGCACCTCGCGGCGCCGCCGCGCGACCACGCGGTGCAGGATCTCGCGGACCTCCGCGTCGAGCGCCTTCGGATCCGAACCCGGCGACAGTGTCCCGGATTCCGCCTCGACGACATCCCGGCCTTTCGCGTCGAATTCCGCCCGCAGTTCGGCACGGGATCGGGCCTCTCCGGCGAGCACGACGAGTTCCGCGTGCACGGTGTCGGCGAGCCGGTCGAGTTCTCGCGCGAATTCGCGGATGTTCCGTCGCGTGGTGTCGGTGGTGCGCTGCCGGATCGTGCGATGGGACCAGTCGTCCCGCTGGGTGTCGGGCATCAGGGGGCCCGCGCTCCGAAGGGACTCCTCTGCTTCGGCACCGTGCCGGTCGAGCGAATAGAGTTCCGAGCCCACCCGGTCCACGAGCGCCACGACATGCGGTATCTGCTCGTCCTGCAGGGCGATCAGCGGCAGCAGGTACGGCAGCGGTGAGACCCGGACGGTTTCGGTGTCCGGCGGTCTCGGCAGGCGTTCGTCGGCGAGGACCTCGGTCTCGTCGGCGATGAGCATCCGGCCGCACCGCCCGTGCGGCGGTGGATGCAGTTCGATCGCCTGGGCCAGCAGGCGCCGGATCCGTGGCCGGGCCCCGCTGCGGTCGAGTTCGGCGTCGATCGAGCGCCATTGCAGCTCGCATCGTCGCGCCGCGTCCTCGGTGTCGTAGGAACTGTCGAAGCAGACCGAGGCGAAGGGCCCGTGCTTTCGAATGATCCGCCGGAGGTCGGCCATCGGGATCACCTGGTTTCCCCGGCCGTGGCCGCCCGCGTCGAAGATCCTCGGCGAACATCGGGCACCGACCCGGTGGTGGGCCTCGGCGCCCGGGTGACTCGGTCGTGCGTGCCGACAGCTTCGGTTCGGCGAACCATGCTGAGCGGGTACCCTGGCGGCTCGAGCCGAATCATGCCGGGCGCATCTGCCGACGCAGCCCACGCGCGTCTTCGCGTCGCGGGCAACGCATTGTCGTACCGGTTGCGGGCGAGGAATTCTCGTGAGTTCTCGCGGGCCCGCTGCCGCGCCGAGTGGCGCCCGGTGGGCCCGCCGCCGACGGATGTCGAGTCGCGGGCGCTTCGGCGGCGGTGGGGCCGAGGGGATCGCGACTCGCCGCCGCGAGCCGTGCGGCGCGCGGACGCCGTTCTTTTTCGGTTTCGTGCAATAAAGGCACGTGATCCGGTATTTCTACAGCTCAGCGGCCGACTATTTGGGCAAGCGACCGCTTGGTAACCACATTGTGAACCGAAAAGAGCGGTTTGTTACAGGTGAGCTGTGGTAAACGTTGGAGGTATCGGATCGACAGCGCGGTCATCCGATAAAAATGGGGCGAGGAACCCGCGCTGCTCGATGTTCAGCCGATTCGAAGCGCTCTGTCGTGAACTACCGGCGCCGCTCGAACACGAGGGCTCTCCGCAAGCATGTGCGCGACTACGCGCACCAGCGCAGAGGAATGTCATCGTGATCGAGAAGCCCGAAGCGCCCGTCGTGGACGACGAAGAAAGAGATCGGATCATCTGGCCCGATCCCAGCCCGTTGAGTGGCTGGTGGGCCGAAGTCATGGCCCATCGCCGGACCACCCGGCAGCCCACCCCCACCGCGAACCCGCGACACAACTGACCGGCCGTTCGCGGTCCCACCGACCCACCGCGACGTGCGGAAGGTGGGCGTCGAACGTCGTCCGGTGAACGACGTTCGACGCTCACGTTTCGCGCGGAATTCGCGCCGTTGACGTTCATCGGCGTGCTGCCCGTATGTCCGTTCGCGACAGGAAAATGCGCGAATGTGTCGTCCGGAGTGCAAGACTCATTCCGCGCTGTGTCGCTCGTCGAAAAGCGACGTCACTCCGAACTGCCGTGCTGTTCGGGTGAATTCGCGCGGCTTCCACATGCCGACCCCGTGATGCGCCTGCGTGCCCCCGGCAGCACCGGCTATTAGTCCGCGACCAATAGCCTTGTCGCCGGGCAAGATCGGAGTCTGCTTCAATGGGTGGTCACATTCGGCGGAGGACACGGGGGCGTCATGTCCGGCACCAGAGCTGTCTCCTTTCGGGGAGTCGATGTGCTCGAAGATCTGCTGCGCTGGCTGGTACTGCGGCCACGGCGCGGGGAGCGGATGCTCCCGCTGGTGGGTCTGTGCGGTGATTCGACCAATGTCGGCGCGTGCCTGGACATGTTCGGCGCGGCACTCGGCGGGGTCGTGCACGTGTCCGTGGACGTGGACGCACTGGATCCCTTGCCCGACGGCAGCTCGCTGGTCGAGGACAACACGCCGGGCCTGACCGCCTTGCGCCAACTGCTCTACAACCTGTGCAAAGGGCTGTCCGCCGACCGCTACGGCCGATTGCGCCCGGTGCGGTTCCGGCGCTACCGGCTGGCGGAGTGGTTGATGGCGCGCAAACTCACCTCGGACAACGAGCTCGACGAGCTGACGTCGATGTTGCGCAAGGACTTCGGCCGCTGGGGCGAGGAACTGCTCGGCGAATCGCAGGCCACGGTGGGCCTGCTCCAGCGATTCCTGCTGGCCTTGTTACGCATCGTGTTGCCACCGGCGGTGTTCCGGGCGCGCACCGGCGGTCGGATACCCGGCGTGGGCCGCGAGTTCCGGTGGTTCATGCGCCAGCAGTACCTGGCCCCGGAGCAGTCCAGCCAGTTCGTCGGATTCGCACACCGGCTGACCGAGGGCGCGCGCCGCCACGAGCATGCCGAGCATCTGGCCAAGCTCCTGGTGCACGCCTTCCTCGAAGATCTGCGGGTGGCCTACCGGCGTCGCTGGTGGCGCATCGACGCGGTACGGCGCACCACCTATCCGGTGGTGGTCCTGCGCGCGCTCGACGGGGATGCCGGTCCCCGGCTGCTGGATCTGATCAACGACGTCCGCAACGAGACCGGCAAGGACGATCCGCTGCTGGTGGTGGCCGGCACCCGGATGCCGCCGGCCGATGTCACCGCGCGACCGGCGTACCGGGTGCGCAGGCTCCACGAGACATGGGTGGACGACTTGCCCGTCGAGCGGCAGCGCCAGCAACCCCGGGCCTGGCAGTTGTGGTTCTCGGTACCGGCGACCGGCCCGCACGACGACGACCCGGACCCGTTCCGCCGCATCCTGCCGCCCGCGCCGCCGTGGTGGGCCCGGCGGGCGGTGTCGGCCGGGGCGGTGCTCCTCGTGATCGTGCTGGCTGTGGCCGCGACCGGGTTCGCGATCTGGCGCCCGTGGCAGGCGGGCGACCCGGCCTGCGCCGCCGGGGCGGATCTCGCGTGGGTGCGCGTCATCCCCGGTCCGGACGGCAACTGCATCGGTTTCAGCGCCTACGACCCGGAAGATCCCGCTACCGGCGGCAACGGCTTCCTCTTCGCGAGCGACGAGCCGGGCAGCCGCCGCCTGGTGGAGGTGCAGCGGCGGGTGTACAAGCAGAATCTGCTGGCCGAACAGCTGGCCGCCGCGCAACCGGCGCGACCGCTGTTCACCCTGGTCTATTTCGGCCAGCTCACCGGCGTGCCCGGCGACTACCCGGCGCAGAGCGAGGACATCGAGGGCTTGGCGCTGGCACAGTACAACGCGCTCGAATCGGTCGCGTTGTCCGAGGCCGTCACGCCCGACACGGTCCCGCTGATCCGGTTGCTGCTCGCCAACACCGGTCCGGCCAACCTGCAGGGTCCGGAGGTCGTCGATCTGCTGCGGCCGCTGATCCGCGCCGAACCGAGCATCGTCGGGGCGATCGGACTCGACCAGAGCCGGACCGCGACGCTGAGCATGATCGACTCACTGACCGGGCTGGGCATCCCGATGGTGGCGCCCAGCCTGTCGGCCGACGAAATGGTGCGCTCGTCCCCGCTGTACTTCCAGATCGCCCCGCCGAACCGCGCCATCGCCGACATGGTCCGGCAGTACCTGAATTCCCTCCCAGGTTCGGCCGGGCGGGGTGTGCGGATCTACCACCGGCCCGACCCGACCGATCTCTACACCGAGAACATGGCCGAGGACCTGCACGTTCTCGGCGAAGACGGACGGGCGATCTGGGACGGCTCCTGGGACGAGCGCGATGCCTTCACCGGGCCGGACAACACCGACGCCTGCGACGAGGTGCTGTTCTTCGCCGGGCGGGACTCGGAATTCCCCGACTTCCTGCAAAGCCTCAACAAAGCGTGCGGCGACCAGCGGGTGATGCTGATCGCGGACGATTCGGTCAACCGGTTCATGGCCAGCGTGGACCGGCGCCGGGCGGCCAACAGCGCGCGCCCGCTGGTCTACGTCGCCAAGGCGAGCCTGGTGACCTGCCGTAACAAAGGGCAGGGCTTCCGCAGCCGGGTCGAGTTCTACAATCTCGCCACCACGGTCGATCCGGACATCCCGAGCTGGAACGCCTGCGCCGAAGCGGACAAACCGCTGGGCGAGCGCGTCCAGTTGCATCCGCTGGGGGAGCGGGTCGCGTTGACCTACGACGCGGTCGGCTTGTTCGTGCGCGCCGTGCAGGCGCTGGCCCCGGCCGTCTCCGGCGTCTGGACCGAGCCGATCCCGATCAGCGCCGCCGCGGTCTGGGCGGCACTGCGTGATCTGCCCCGGCAGCCGGTGATCGAGTCCAGCAGTGGCGTACTGGACTTCTCGGTCAGTCAAGGCGCCCACGCGGGCCGGGTGGCGCACGACAAATGGGTGGGCATGCTCAGCGTCGAGCAGATCTGGGATCCCTCGACGAACGCCGAACCCGTGATGGTCTACGGCTGCGGCCGCGCCACCGCCGCCGACACGGCGCAGTGCCGTCCCTATCCGCTGGGCCGCTGACCGGCGTCGACGACACCGGCTTCGGGCGTCGCGCTGAGCGGTTCGGCCAGTTCCTCCAATGACCGGCCCTCGGCCCGCACCCCGTAGGCCAGTTCGACCAAGCCCGCCGCGAACATGGCGAGCGCGCCGATGGTGAACGCCAAGGCGGTCTTCCCGGGGTCGCCGTCGGCGGACAGCTCGGCGAACACCAGCGGTCCCGCGACACCACCCGCGACGGTGCCGATCGCGTAGAAGAACGCGATGGCCATGGCGCGGGTCTCCATCGGGAAGATCTCGCTGACGGTCAAGTAGGCCGCGCTCGCGCCGCACGACGCGACGAACAGCACGGCGGTCCAGCAGGCGGTGAGGGTCGTCGCGGTCAGGTGGCCGCCCGCGAAAAGCCATGCGGTGGCCAGCAACAGCACCGCCGAACCGAGGTAGCTGCCCGCGATCATCGGCTTGCGCCCGATGGTGTCGAACAATTTGCCGAGCAGCAGCGGACCGAGGAAGTTGCCGAAACACAGCACCGCGAAGTAGTAGCCGACCCGATCGTCGGCGATGCCGAAGGATTTGGACAGGATGAGCGCGTAGTTGAACGTGATGGCGTTGTACAGGAATGCCTGGCCGACGAACAGCGACAACCCGAGCACGCCGCGCCGGGGATAGCGCCGCACCAGCACCGCCGCGATCTCGCGGAAGGAGATGCTGCGCCGCTGCCGGATCCGGATCCGCTGATCGGAGACGTCCGAGAGCTCGGCGCCCGTGTCGGCGCGGACGCGCCCCTCGATCGCGGTGACGGTGCGCTCCGCGTCGTCCTCGTGACCGTGGATGAACTGCCAGCGCGGACTCTCCGGGACGTTCTTGCGCACCAACAGGATGACCAGGCCGAACACGGCGCCGAGCGCGAAGGTCAAGCGCCAGCCCACATCCGGCGCGAACAGGTCGGTGTCGAGCGCGACGATGGACAGCAGCGCACCGCCGACGGCGCCCAGCCAGTAGGTGCCGTTGATGACGATGTCGATGCGGCCGCGATACTGCTTCGGAATCAGCTCGTCGATGGCGGAGTTGATCGCCGCGTACTCGCCGCCGATGCCGAATCCGGTGAGGAACCGGAACAGGACGAACCACCACATCGAGAACGACAGCGCGGTCATCGCGGTGGCGAACAGGTACACCGCGAGAGTGATCAGGAAGAGCTTCTTACGGCCGAATCTGTCGGTCAGCCAACCGAAGAAGAGTGCGCCGGAGCCCGCGCCCGCGACGTACATGGCCGCGGCGACGCCGGAAACCTGTGCCGCCGTGATGTTCAGGCCGCTGCCCGGTTCCGACAGCCGGGCGGCCACGCTGCCGACCACGGTGACTTCGAGCCCGTCGAGGATCCAGACGGACCCGAGGCCGATCACGATCATCCAATGCCATCGTGACCAGGGCAGCCGGTCCAGCCTGGCCGGGATGTCGGTCGATATCGTGCGCACGGATCACCCCTTCGGAAGACTGCCGGTCGGATACCCCGAGCCGTGGCGGCCAACCGCGCCGGTGGGCTAGGCTCGGAACGCGAATGAAACGTGTTCTAGAAAGTGGTCCGCCGATGAAGACGATCTACGCGCTGTGGGGCGTGCGCGAGTTGCTCACCGCGGATTTCGCGCAGCGTCTGACGGGAGCCGTCGCGGCGCAGGCGAACGTCTCGGACGCGGCGGTCGAGACGGCGATGTTGCGCATCACGACGTTCGAGGCGCCGGTGCAGGCCGTCGTCAGCGTCTGGTGGGACGCGCCGCCGCGGCCGGAGGCGGCCGAGCGAGCGCTGGGCGCCGTGGCCGAGCGGGTGGCCGGCTGGCACGTCGAGGAGGTGACGCCGATTCCGCCGCCGGTCACCGCCGTGCTCGAGCGTGCTCCGGGCCTGTCGAACATCGCGTTCCTGCGCAAGCCGGACGAGCTGCCCCACGCCGAATGGCTGGACCGCTGGCGCACCCACCACACCGCGATCGCCATCGAGACCCAGGCGACCTTCGGCTATGTGCAGAATCTCGTGACCGCGCCCGCCACGGCCGGTGCGCCGGACATCGCGGGCATTGTCGAGGAACTGTTCCCGATCGAGGCGCTCACCGACCCGCACGCCTTCTACGGCAGCGGCGGCGACGGCGCGGAACTGGCGCGCCGGGTCGACCGGCTGATGACCAGTGTCGCGACCTTCGGTGGCGACCGGAACCTGGATGTCGTGCCCACCAGCAGATATCGGCTGCGCTGAGGCTTCAGCGGCCGGGTGAACGTTCCGCCGACGCACGCAGCGCCGACCGTGCCGCGCGCACCACAGGGTGGTTCCCGGTGCCGCGGCGATAGGCGAGGTGCGTCCGTCGACGCATCGGCAGGGGGCCGAGCGTGACACCGGCGGGACATTCCCGGGTCCCGAATTCGGGAACCAAGGCGACGCCCTGATCGGCGTCGACGAGCGCGAGGACCGTGCCGAAGTCGTCGGCGTGATGGCGGATCCGGGGCGTGAATCCGGCGGCCTCGCAGGCGCGCACGGTCATCGTGTGGCACAGCGTGCCGGGAGTGCCTGCGATCCACGGGCTTTCGCGGTGCGCGGTGAGCGGGCCGGCGGCGCGGGCGGCGACATAGACGATCTCCTCGAACAGCGGCTCACTGTGCAACGCGGGATCGGCGGGGACCGGCACGTAGTCGTACTCCTGGATCAGCGCGACATCCAGCGCCTCGGCGCGCAGCGCGTCGGGCGCCAGCGCCGGGTCCAGTTCGGTCACACGCAGTTCCAGCCGGGGATGCGCGCTGCTCAGCGCGACGAGCGCCGGGGAAAGGATGGTCCGCACCGCGGTGGGGAAGGCCCCGATGCGCAGCGTGCCGGTCAATTGGGCGCGGGTGGTGGCCAGTTCGGCGGTGGCCTGCTCGAGCACCGCGAGTATGCGCTCGGTGTGCTGGACCAGGGCCGTGGCCGCAGGCGTGAGCGTCACCCGGCGGCCGGTTCGGGTCAGTAGCGGCACACCCGCCTCGCGTTCCAGCGCGGCGAGTTGCTGCGAGACCGCCGAGGGCGTGTACGCGAGGGCCTCGGCGACCGCGGCGATGGTTTCGCGATACGCGAGTTCCCGTAGCAACCGCAGCTTGCGGACATCGAGCATAAGCAGAGCTTATGGTCTGCGACAGAAACGTGAACTGGTTCTGACGATTCGGAGCGGCCAGGCTGGTCGTCATGACGCTCGAAGGTCTCTTCGTCCCCCTGATCACCCCGTTCGCGGCCGACGGCACGCTCGCCGCCGACGCGCTCGAGCGGCTTGCCTACGAGGTGCTCGAAGACGGCGCGACCGGCCTCGTCGCACTGGGCACCACCGGGGAGCCCGCGACCCTGACGGACGCGGAGCGGGCGCAGGTGGTCGCCGTCTGCGCGCGCGTCTGCCGGGAACGCGAAGCGCCGTTGATCGTCGGCGTGGGCACGAATTCCACCGCGACATCGGTGGCGGCACTGGCCGGTCTCGACCGGCGCTGCACCGCCGCGCTCACCGTGGTCCCGTACTACACACGCCCCACCGAGGCGGGTGTGCTCGCGCACTTCCGCGCACTCGCCGCGGTGGCCCCGGTGCCGCTGATCGTGTACCACGTCCCCTACCGAACCGGGCTGTCCCTCGGCGCCGGCACGCTGCTCGCGCTGGCGGACCTGCCCGGTGTCATCGGCCTGAAGCACGCGGTCGGCGCCATAGACGACGCCACCATCGAGCTGATGAGCGCGCGTCCGGCCGACTTCGCCGTGCTGGCCGGTGACGACCGGTTCGCCGCGCCGCTGCTGGCCCTCGGCGCGTCCGGCGCGATCGCGGCCTCGGCCGCCGTGCGCACCTCGGCGTACGCGGCGCTGGTCACCGCGTGGCGCGACGGTTCGGTCGCCGCGGCGCGATCAGTCGGACACCGGCTCGCGGCGCTGTCGGCGGCGCTGTTCGCCGAACCCAATCCCACGGTGATCAAAGCGGTGCTCGCCGCGCAGGGCCGCATCCCGAGCGCCGCGGTGCGGTTGCCTTTGCTGCCCGCGAGCGATGCCGCGACGCGGGCCGCGCTCGCCGCGCTCGCGGAATTCCCGGCACCAGGAACCGCCGATGACTGGTGCTACGGACACGGAGGTGCCACCCTTAAGCGGTGACACAACCTCCGGATACCCAGGCGGCTGGGCCCGACCCGACGGCCGACAAACTGGACGCGGCCGTCTTCAAGGTCGCGGGCGTGGTCGTGCTCGGCGCGATCATGTCGATTCTCGACATCACCGTCGTCAGCGTCGCGATCCCGACCTTCCAGAACGAATTCGGCACGAGCTACGCCATCGCGGCGTGGACGATGACCGGGTACACCCTCGCGCTGGCCACCGTGATCCCGCTGACCGGGTGGGCGGCCGACCGCTTCGGCACCAAGCGGCTGTACATCATGGCCCTCACCTTCTTCGTGCTCGGCTCGCTGCTGTGCAGCACGGCATGGAACATCGAGTCGCTGATCGCCTTCCGGGTGATCCAGGGTCTCGGCGGCGGCATGCTGATGCCGCTGGGCATGACGATCATGACCCACGCCGCCGGTCCGCAGCGAGTGGGCCGGGTCATGGCGGTGCTCGGCGTGCCGATGCTGCTCGGTCCGATCGGCGGCCCGATCCTGGGCGGCTGGCTGATCGAGAACTTCAGCTGGCACTGGATCTTCCTGATCAACCTGCCGATCGGCGTGGTCGCCTTGGCGCTCGCGGTCGTCGTGTTGCCCGGCGACAAGCCGGAGCCGTCGGAGTCGTTCGACTTCATCGGCATGCTGCTGGCCTCGCCCGGTCTGGCGCTGTTCCTGTTCGGCGTCTCGTCCATCCCGGAAGAGGAGACGGTGATCGCGGCGAAGGTGCTGATCCCGGCCGCCGTCGGCACGCTGCTGATGGTGGCGTTCGTGTTCCACGCGCTGCGCACCGAGCACCCGCTGATCGACCTGCACCTGTTCCGCAACCGCGCGCTCACCTTCGCGGTGCTCACCATGGTGCTGTTCGCCGTCGCTTTCTTCGGGGCGGGTCTGCTGCTGCCGACCTATCTGCAACAGGTGCGGGGCGAGTCGGCGTTGCAAGCCGGTCTGCTGATCGCGCCGCAGGGCTTCGGCGCGATGCTGAGCATGCCGATCGCGGGCCGTTTCGTGGACAAGATCGGCCCGGGCAAGATCGTGCTCGTCGGTATCGCGCTGATCTCGATCGGCACGGCCTACTTCGTCCAGCTCGACGCGGACAGCTCGTACCTCCCCATGATCGGCGCGCTGGTCGTGATGGGTCTCGGCATGGGCTGCACCATGATGCCGATCATGACCGCCGCGATCCAGACCCTGACCCATCAGCAGGTGGCTCGCGGGTCGACGCTGATGAACATCGTCAACCAGACCGCGGGTTCGATCGGCACGGCGACGATGTCGGTGGTGCTGACCAATCTGCTGAACAACGAGCCGCTGGCTCGTCCCGCGATCGCGGCCAACTTCGATCCCCGCATCGCCGAGCAGCTTCCGCCGGGAGCCGTGGAAACCGGACTACAGCAGGCCGCGCAAGCCTTCAGTCACACCTATGTGGTGGCGCTGGTACTGATCGTGCTGACCTTGGTCCCGGCGTTCTTCCTGCCGCGCACGAAGCCGAAGAACCCGGAGGTCGCCGACGCGGCCACGGTGATCCACGCGTAATCGCTCCGTCCCGAGATCGCCTGTCCACCAGGTGATCTCGGGACACCGCCGGACGGGCGGGCCGGTCGTCTCCTGATCGCCTCGCCGCGAACCGCACGCCGTCCGGTAGCGGCACGTGCCCGCGTTTCGTCTAGGCGGGCATGGCCGGAACCGGCCCGTCCCGATTTCGAAGGCCGTCGAACACGATCTGCGAGGCGCGCCGCCACGACGGCGAACCGGTGGCCTCCCCGAGCAGCGACAGCGCCCACACCAAGTCGACGACGTCCTCGTCGGTCGCGTCGGCGCGCAGCACGCCTGCCTCCCGGACGCGGGCGAGCACTTCGGACAGGTGCGACATACCGCGCCGGCATGCCTGCGCCAGCTGCGCCGCCGCCGGATGGTCCCCGGTGAACGCCTCGAGCAGCCCGCGATCGGCGGTCAGCCTGCCGAGCAGGTCTTCCACGAAGCCGGTGAACGCCGTCCAGGCGTCCGGCTCGGCCGCCGCGCGGGCGGCGATCTCGTCCACCGCCGCCAGCCGCGCGGGCAGCAGGGCGTCGATGAGGGTGTCGCGGGTCGGGAAATGGTTGTACAGGGTCCCGATGCTGACACCAGCCCGCCGCGCGATCTCCTCCAAGGAACCTTCCAGCCCCTGCTCGGTGAACACCTCGGCCGCCGACTGCAACAACTTCTCCCGGTTGCGGGCGGCGTCTCGGCGCAGCGGTTTTGTCACCCGGTCATTCTACAAAACCTGAGGGCCACCTCGAATTAGTGCTACGGTAGAAAGTCGAGGGGGGCCTCAGATTGAAGGAGCGTGCATGTCACACCCTGGAACAGCACTGATCGTCGGCGTCGGCCCTGGTCTCGGAATGTCGATGGCCCGGCGTTTCGGCCGAGCGGGATTTCGCGTCGCGCTGATCTCGCGCAGCGCCGAGCGGCACGCCGCGTACCTGGCGGACCTGGCGGGGCAGGGCGTCGACGCCACCGCCCATGTCGCCGACGTGACCGACCGGTCGCGGCTCGCCGCGGTACTCGGCGACATCCGCGGGCAGGGGCCGATCGGCATGGTCTACTACGGGCCGGGTCCGACGCAGCAGCCGGTGCCGATCACCGACATCGATTCCGCTACGGCGAAAACCGCGTTCGAGTGGGTCTGGCCCGCGGTCGACGTGGTGAGTGAGGTGTTGCCCGGCATGCTCGAGCGCGGGGAGGGCGCGTTGCTCTTCGCGGGTGGCCTGTCCAGCGTCCGGCCGATGCCGATGCTCGGCCATCTCGCTCTCGCGGCCGCCGCGCTGCGCAACTACGCGCTCACTCTCCACGCGGCGCTGGGGGAGCGCGACCTCTACGCGGGCACCCTCACCATCGGCGGCCTCGTCGAGCGCGGCGACATCCACGCCATGGTCACCGCCGACCCGGCGCGCTTCGGCAGCGCGGAAGGCCACACGCTGGACCCGGACGAGCTGGCCGAGACCGCATGGGACATGTATCGCACCCGCGACCGGGCCGAAGAGATCTTCGACGCCCTCGGCGGGTGATCGCCGGGTTCAGCCGTAGAGAGCGATGAAGCGGTCGAGGGAGCGTTGGATATCTCCCTTGACCGCACGGGCGACGCCGGAGCCGATCGGACCGAACAGCGGCGTGCCGCCGAGTTCGATGTCGACGGTGACCTCCGAACCCGAGCCCTTCGGGGCGACCAGCAGTTGCAGGCCCAGTTTGGTGCCGCCTTTGCCCGCGCCGGTCAATTGCAGGCGGCGCGGCGGTTCGGCGGCGCGCACCGTCCAGGTGACCCGGTTGCGCAGGCCCTTCACCGAGGCGATGCCGACCAGTTGCGTGCCGACGGTCAGTTCGGCGGGTACCTCGCCGCGCCACGCTTCGTGCATGGTCAGCCATTTGTCGAGTTCGGCGAGGTCGGAGGTGTGCGTCCAGGCCTCCTCGGGCGAGATCGGGACATCGACCGAGACCTTCAGCTTTGCCATGGGCGCATGGTATCCGGTACCGGTGGTCCGCCCCGTGGTGAGGGCGGCGGGCGCTCGACGCCGAGGGAGCGAAAGTTCACGTAAACGAATTCGAGCGTGGTCCCGCGGTTTGCATAGCAGCCCAACATTATTGCGTAGCTATGTCGCGATCCCCGGCGCGCATCGTCCCACTTCCGGGAAACCGGAAAGTGTCGGTGGGATCGGCAGAGACTTCGTTGGAATGCTGCTAATGTGCGTTTGGTCGGGTTCTGGTTACCGTTCGGACACGATCCGAGCGGTCGGCGATTACATGTAATCGCCTGTCCTGCGGGCACTGTGCGGTAGGCGCTCTCGGTGAGCGCCGGTGTCGCCGCGGGGTTCCGGTACTCCGACGCGGACCCCACCGACCGGTCCGTTCATGGTCGGCAGGCGAGGGAAGGCGAGCGAAGCAGGATGGCAGTGGGCCGATTCCTCGAGACCAGTCAACGACGAAAGAACTGATGAATCAAGATATCGCCGTGGTGCTTTCATGGATCCTCGCCGCCGCTTTGGTGATCGCCGTAGCGGGGGCGTTGTACGCAGTGCAGTATGCCAGGGCTCAGCGGGCCAAGCTCGAGGCTCTGACCAGGGAACAGCGCGCGACAGAGGACACGCTCGAGCGGTTCGCCGCCACCACGTTACCCGCGGTGGCCGAATCGATCCGCCGGTTCGAGTCGCAGGTTCCCCCGGTCGAAGTACAGGCCGGCATGGAGAATTCACGGCTCGCGCAGATCCTGCGGTGGATCTCCGAGCGGTACGCCGACGATCTGAGCCTGATGCGCTCGGAGACCAGGGACCTGACCAACAACGAAGCCCAGCAGGCGATCAAGGCCGCCGAGGAGGCCGCGCGCAACGAGGTCTCCTCCGCGTCGCGCCAGGCGACCAGCGCCGCGGTCCGCTCGTTCGGCACCTCCGTGGTCAGCCTCGGCGCGGACGTCAGCCAGGTGGTGAGCGCCGCGCTGCGCGAGCATCGCGACGACGCGGTGTACGAGACCCTCACCCGGATCGACCACACCGTGCAGCAGATGATCCGTCAGGCGCAGTCCTACGTGATCGTCTGCGGTGGTCTGCCCGGCCGTCGCTGGCCCGCGCAGACGCTGACCGACGTGGTCGGCGGCGCCATCGGCCGCGTCCGGGAGTACCTGCGGGTGCGGCCCAACCAGCTCGACCGCGTCGTGATCAGCCGCGCGGTGGAACCGCTCGTGCACACGCTGGCGACCTTGCTGGACAACGCGTTGCGGTACTCCCCGCCGACTTCCTATGTGGACGTCAACTTCCAAGAGGGTCATCACGGCGTCACCGTCATCATCGATGACGCGGGCGTGCGGATGAACGCCGAGCAGATGGAGGAGGCCCGCCAGGTGCTCGCGCACGAGCGCCCGGTCGACATCCACCAGCTGGGCCCGTCGCCGAAGGTCGGCTTCCCGGGTATCGCCGCGCTGGCTCGACGCTACGGTTTCACCGTCTACATCGACGGCCCGAACGTCTACGGCGGCATGCGCGCGATGGTCTACATCCCGGAGTCGCTGCTGGTCACCCCGCAGAACGTCCAGGAGGTCGCGCCCGTGACCGAGGCAAAACCGGAGCCGGTCGCGGTTCCCGCGCAGGACGCGCCGAGCGAGCAGCCCGGCGAGGACGAGCTGTCGCTGACGGTGAGCGAGATCACCAGCGGCGGGTTACCCAAGCGGCGACGCCGAACGGTCGCGCTCGCGCCGGTCGGGCCGCGCACCGAACCGGGCCTCGCTCGTCCCGAGGTCGCCGCAGCTTGGCATACCGGCTCCAAGAGCGGCCGCGCTGCCGCAACTGATGACACGGAAGGGATGACATCCTGATGGCCACACCCGTGACCGACAGCAGCAACAAACTGGGCTGGCTACTCGAAGATCTCAGCATCACGGGTGTGCGGTTCGCGGTGTTGCTGTCCGACGACGGCCTGCGGATCGCGCACTCCACGGGGATCGCCCGCGACGAGGCCGAACGCTTCGCCGCCGCGGCCTCCGGCCTGCGCTCGCTGGGCAAGGCGCTCGGTGAGTTCTGTGGCGACTCCGCCAATGGCGTGCGGCAGAACATGACCGAGTACGACCAGGGGATGATCCTGATCACCGCGGCGGGGGAGGGCGCGTTACTCGGCGTCGCGACCACCAACGACATCGACGTGGGGTTGGTCGCGCACCGGATGAACGAGCTGGCCGGCCGGGTCGGTCGCGAGCTGGGCAGCCAGCCGCGCAGGCGCGTAGACGGCAGCGAAATGCCATGATCGAACGCGGCGAGCGAGTCAAAGGTACTGCGCCGCTGGGCAGCACAGAGCCGAGCTGGCGCGAGGTCCCGTCATGAGCAAGCCGCGGCGCGACCCGGATCTGGTCCGGGCCTATGTGCGCACCGGGGGGCGTACGCGTCCCACTCGCGAGCTGGACCTGGTCACTTTGGTCCTGACCGCCAAAGATCCACTTCCCGGCGCGTCGCCCGACGCGCGCCGGGTCATGGCCCTGTGCAGCCGTCGAGGTGCGCTGTCGATCGCGGAGATCGCGGCGTACCTCGATCTGCCGCCGTCCGTCGTGAAGATCGTCGCGTCCGATCTCATGGACGGCGGGCACCTGGTCACCCCCACCCCGGCCGAGTCCCTGCCGGAGATCGCTCTGCTGGAGGAGGTACTCAATGGGCTCCGTGCTCTCGCCGTCTGATCGCGCTGTCGACTACGTGCCGGAGACCGTGACCCGCTCGGTGAAACCGCTGGTGGCCGGCAACTTCGGTGTCGGCAAGACCACGTTCGTGAGCAGCGTCTCGGAGATCAAGCCGCTGCGCACCGAGGAGACCATCACCGAAGCCAGCGTCGGCGTCGACGACATGGCCGGGCTGCCCGGCAAGTCGCAGACCACGGTCGCGATGGACTTCGGCCGCATCACGCTCAGTCCGAAACTGGCGCTCTACCTGTTCGGCACGCCGGGCCAGCAGCGTTTCGTCCCCCTGTGGGAGGAGCTGGCCCGGGGTGCGCTCGGGGCGCTGGTGCTGGTCGACACCCGCCGTATCGAGAAGTCCGACGAGGTCCTGTCGGTGCTCGAGGAACGCGGCGTCCCGTATTCGGTGGCGGTCAACCAGTTCGAAGGCGCGCGGCCCTATCCGCTCGAGGAGGTGCGCGACGCCCTCGACCTGGAACCCGGCACACCGCTGACGTCACTGGACGCGCGTGACCGAGGCACCTGCCTTCGTTCGCTGATCACGCTGGTCGAATTCTTGTTCCACCGTTTGGAGTCTCGCATTTGACAACGCCACAGTCCTCGACCTACCCCGAGAACCTAGCCAGCGGCGCCTGCCCGGTCGCACACGGATCGCCGATCGATACCGACGGTCCCAGGATTCCTCTCTACTCGGAGGAATTCGCGGCCGATCCGCACGGGATCTACCGCAATATGCGCAGGCGCCACGGTTCACTGGTCCCGATCGAACTGTCTCCCGGAGTCCCCGCCACGCTGGTGATCGGTTACCAGGAGGCCGTGCGGATCCTCAACGATCCCGAGCACTTCCCCGCCGATCCGCGCATCTGGCAGAAGAACATTCCCGAGGACTCGCCCATCCGTCCGATGATGGAGTGGTACCCGAACGCGCTGCGCAACAGCGGCGCGGCGCACGCACGCTATCGGGGCGCCTATACCGCGAGCATCGACGCCATCGACCTGCACGAGGTGCACTCGATGGTCGAGCGCATCGCCGTTCCGCTGATCAACAGCTTCTGCACGGAGGGCTCCGCCGACCTGGTGACGCAGTACGCGTTCCCGCTCGTCTTCGAGGTGCTCAACCGGATCGTCGGCTGCTCCACCGAACTCGGTCAGCGGGTGGCGACCGGCATGGCCATGCTCTTCGACACCGTCGAGGCGGCCAGGGGCATGGAGATGCTCTCGGCCGCGCTGATGGAGCTGATCCAGCAGCGCCGCGCGGAGCCGGGCGAGGACGTCACGTCCCGGTTGGCGCACCATTCGGCCAACCTGAACGACGAAGAGATGCTGTCGAACCTGATCAGTCTCTACGGGGCCGGGATCGAGCCGCAGCAGAACCTGATCACCAACACGCTGCTGCTGATGCTCACCGACGACCGTTTCGGCGGTGACATCCTCGGCGGCAGCCTGTCGACGCGCGACGCGCTGGACGAGGTGCTGTTCAACGACCCGCCGATGGCGAACTTCTGCATCACCTACCCGCGCCAGCCCATCCTGATCGACAACACCTGGTTGCCCGCGCACCAGCCGGTGCTGGTCAGCCTCGCCGCCTGCAACAACGACCCGGCGATCCGCGGCGGTGAACGCACGGGCAACCGCTCGCATCTGGCGTGGGCCGTCGGGCCGCACGCCTGTCCGGCGAAGTCCGTGGCGTCGGTGGTCGTCCAAGAAGCCATCGATCAGCTCCTCGACGCGCTCCCAGAGATGCGACTGGCCATTCCCGCGGACGAAGTGGTCTGGCGGCCCGGCCCATTCCACCGGGCGTTGGCGGCCTTGCCGGTCGTCTTCCCCGAGTCCCCTCCGTTGAACATGGTGTAAGGAGAAGCGTCCGATGTCGCAAGAGCCGATTGTCTTGGATCTGACCGGTTCCGATATCCAAGGCGAGGCCGCGCGGCTGCGCGAGCGTGGGCCGGTGGCCCTGGTGGAGTTGCCCGGCGGGGTGCCCGCGTGGTCGATCACCGATGCCGTCGTGCTCAAGAGCTTGTTGGCCGATCCCCGGGTGTCGAAGGATCCTCGGCAGCACTGGGCGGCGTTCATGAACGGCGAGATCACCGAGGAGTGGCCGCTGCACCCGTGGGTGGCGGTCGACAATATGTTCACCGCCTACGGCGCCGAACATCGGCGGCTGCGCAAGCTGGTCGCCCCGGCGTTCACGCATCGCCGCACGGTGGCGCTTCGACCGCGCATCGAAGCGATCACCGCCGAGCTGCTCGACCAGCTCGCGGCGACCCCGCGGGGCACGGCTGTCGACCTGCGCGAGGGCTACGCCTATCCGGTGCCGATCCAGGTCATCACCGAGCTGATGGGTGTGCCCGAGCACTTGGGCCCCGGTGTGCGGAAATGTGTCGACGGATTCTTCGACACCTCGTTCGGGCCGGAGGAGGCGCAGGCCAACTACCTGGAGATGTACCGGCTCATCAGCGAACTCGTGGCCTACCGGCGGGAGACGCCCGGCGACGACATCACGAGCGTGCTGATCGCCAGCCGGGACGAGGAGGACGGCTCGCAGCTGACCGAGAAGGAACTCGTCGACACCCTGATGCTGGTGATCAACGCCGGGCACGAGACGACGGTGAACCTGCTCGATCAGGCCATCTTCGCGTTGCTCACCCGCGCGGACCAGCGTGCCGACGTGGTGGCGGGCCGGCTCGCCTGGTCGGACGTGGTGGAGGAGTCGCTGCGCTTCGAGGCGCCGGTGGCGCACCTGCCGCTGCGCTACGCCGTCGAGGACATCGATATCGCGGGCGCCCGCATCCCCAAGGGGGAGGCGATCCTGGCCTCCTACGTGGCGGCCAACCGCGATCCGAAGGTGCACGGCCCGAACGCGGACGAGTTCGACGTGCGCCGGTCGGTCAAGGATCATCTGGCCTTCGGTTACGGAGCGCATCACTGCCTGGGTGCGCCGCTGGCCCGGTTGGAAGCCGAGATCGCCCTTCCGGCCATCTTCCGGCGCTTCCCGGCCATGCGCCTGGCGGTCGATCCGTCCGAGCTGGGGACCGTACTAAGTTTCATCTCCAACGGTCACTCCGAGCTGCCGGTGTTCCTGGAGGCGGCGGAGTAGTTCCGCCCGACACCTCGATCACACTTGTGGGCATCCGGGGGCGACCTTCCTCGTGTCCGTACTCCGCGACCCGCGTATCCCCTCGGGATACGCGGGCAGAGGTGCTGTGCCGTGGGCGATGTGCGCGCGACTCGCCCGTCGCGCCAACCAGATACACGAGATATGCTCTGCCGCAGTGTATTTCGGCGTAGTGTCGAATTCGTTATGATCGCACGGCGATTCGGCCCCCGAGATCCGGCGGGCGTGTCGTGTGCCCGCCCTGCTCGTCGAACGTTCCGACTTTGGAGTCACGTTTTGACCCACCCACAGTCCCCGGCATCGTCCTCATCCAGCGGCTGCCCGGTCCGGCACGGTTCACCGGTCGGCGCCGACGGCCCACGGGTCGCGCTGTACTCGGAGGATTTCGCGGCGGACCCCCATCGCGCCTATCGGGAGATGCGCCGCCGGTACGGTTCGCTCGTTCCGGTGGAGCTGTCCCCCGGTGTGCCCGCGACGCTCGTGATCGGATATCACACGGCGCTGCGCATCCTGAACGATCCCGACCACTTCCCGGCCGATTCGCGGACTTGGCAGCAGACCGTGCCCAGCGACTGCCCGGTGCTGCCCCTGCTCGAGTGGCGTCCGGCCGCGATCCGCAATTCCGGACTGGAGCACGCCAGATACCGGCAGGCCACCGTGGCGGGCATCGAGGAGATCGACCAGTTCGCGCTGCGCGACACGGTGGAGCGGATCGCCGTTCCGCTGATCAACACCTTCTGCGGCGACGGCTCGGCCGACCTGATCGCGCAATACGCCTTCCCCCTTGCGTTCGCGGTGATCAATGCCATGCTCGGGTGCCCGCCGGAAATCGGCCAGCGGGCTGCGATGGGTCTCGCGGCGATGTTCGAAGGCGTCGAGGCCGAACGGGGCAACGCGATGTTCAACGACGCGATGGCCGACCTGGTGGCGCTCAAACGGTCCCAGCCCGGCGACGACATCGTCTCCCGCATCTTGAGCCACCCGGTCGATTTCGACGACACGGAGATGGTGCAGCAGGTGCTGATGCTGTACGGCGCGGGCATCGAGCCGCAGCAGAACCTGATCATCAACACCCTGCGGCTGATGCTCACCGACCAGCGCTTCGCGGGCGGCATCATCGGTGGCAGCCTGTCGACCCGGGACGCGCTGGACGAGGTGCTGTTCACCGATCCGCCGCTGTCGAATTACTGTGTCACCTTCCCGCGTCAGCCGATCCTCATCGATGGCATCTGGCTACCGGCGCACCAGCCGGTGGTCATCAGCATGGCCGGATGCAACAACGATCCGGCGATCAACACGGGGCAGTACACCGACAACCGGGCTCATCTCGCCTGGAGTGTCGGGCCGCACACTTGTCCGGCCCGATCCGTGGCCTATCTGATCGCCCAGGACGCCATCGACCAGCTGCTCGACGCGTTGCCCGAGATGCGGTTGGCCGTCCCCGCCGAGGAGCTGACGTGGCGGCCGGGCCCGTTCCATCGGTCGCTGACCGCCCTGCCGGTCCGTTTCCCGGAGTCCCCGCCCCTGCCGGTCTTCTCGAACCAGCCGGAGACGAGTTCGGCGTCGTAGCCGGGCTGCGTCCGGCGAATCGCCGACGCCCATGCCGATTCCGAAGGAGGTCGCCGCGCAGAGGTCGTCGCGCACACAGCTGATGAGGGTGTGCGCCGGCCTGTCACCGAATCACACGCAGCACGTCGGCCTGCGCCGTCGCCGGGCGCACCCGCCTGGCGATGCGTTCGTCGAATATTCGTTCCTCTGGAGTTTCGTCTTTTGACCACGCCACACTTCCCACCGTCCGCCGCTGTGAGCGGGTGCCCCGTGCCGCACGGGTCGCCCATCGACACCGGCGGTCCTCGCTACCCGTTGTATTCGCAGGAATACGCGGAGGATCCGCACAGGGCCTACCGTGAGATGCGCCGCAAGTACGGTCCGCTCGTTCCGGTCGAGCTGTCGCCGAATGTGCCCGCCACCTTGGTGATCGGCTACCACACCGCCCTGCGCATCCTCAACGACCCGGATCATTTCCCGGCCGATCCCCGCACCTGGCAGAAGGACATCCCGGGCGAGTGCCCGGTCCTGCCGATGCTGGAATGGCGGCCGAACGCGCTGCGCAGCTCGGGCCTGGAGCATCTGCGCTACCGGCAGGCCAACGTCGCGAGCATCATCGGGGTCGATCTGCACGCGCTGCACGGCACCATCGAGCAGATCGCGATTCCGCTGATCAACGCGTTCTGCCAGGACGGAGCGGCGGATCTGATCAGCCAGTACGCGTTCCCGCTCAGTTTCGCGGTGCTCAACGCCATGATCGGCTGCCCAGCGGACATCGGGCAGCAGGTCGCGACCGGCATGGCCGCCATCTTCGAGGGCGTCAACGCCGACAAGGGCAACGCGATGCTCACCGACGCGCTGTTCGAACTGGTGCAGATGAAGCGCAAGGACCCCGGCGACGACATCACCTCACGGCTGTTGAACCACGCGGCCGGCCTGGACGACGTCGAGATGATCCACCAGCTGGTCACGCTCTACGGCGCGGGCATCGAACCGATGCAGAACCTGATCGTCAACACGCTGCTGCTGATGCTCACCGACGAACGCTTCGCGGGAGATTTCCTGGGCGGGAGCCTTTCGACCCGCGACGCACTCGACGAGGTGTTGTTCAACGACCCGCCGATGGCGAACTATTGCGTCAGCTATCCGAGGCAGCCGATCCTCATCGATGACGTGTGGCTGCCCGCGCATCAGCCGGTCGTGATCAGCATGGCCGGGTGCAACAACGATCCCGCGATCGGGGTCGGTCAACGCACCGACAGCCGCGCGCATCTGGCATGGAGCGTGGGGCCGCACGCCTGCCCCGCCCGATCCGCCGCGTACCTGGTGGTCCAGGACGCGATCGATCAGATCCTGGACGCGTTGCCCGAGCTGCGCTTGGCCGTGGAACCCGGCCAATTGAGCTGGCGGCCCGGCCCGTTCCACCGCGCGCTGGTGTCCCTGCCTGTCGTCTTCCCGAAATCCCCTCCGCTGACCGTCTTCTAAGGAGTCCCTGATGGACACCCAGCCCCTAGTCCTCGACCCGACGGGCGCCGACATCCAGGGTGAGTCCGCGCGCCTCCGTGCGCGCGGGCCGGTGGCCCGAGTCGAGCTGCCCGGCGGCGTACCGGCGTGGTCGGTCACCGACGCCGACGTGCTCAAGCGGTTACTGGCCGATGCCCGGGTCTCGAAGGACGCCAAGCAGCACTGGCCCGCGTTCGTCAACGGAGAGATTCCCCAGGACTGGCCGCTGTTCCTGTGGGTCGCGGTGAACAACATGTTCACCGCGTACGGCGCGGACCATCGCAGGTTGCGCAAGCTGGTGGCACCCGCGTTCACCCACCGCCGCACCCAGGCGATGCGCCCGATGATCGAGCAGATCGCCGCGGACCTGCTCGCCGAACTGGCGGCGACACCGCGGGGAGAGGCGGTGGACCTCAGGGAAGGTTTCGCCTATCCGCTGCCGATCCAGGTCATCAGCGCGCTGATGGGCGTTCCGGAATCCTTGCACGCCGGGCTTCGCAAATGCGTCGACGGCATCTTCGATACTTCGCTCGGGCCCGAGGAGTCGCAGGCGAATTACCTGGAGATGTACCGGATTCTCGGTGAACTCGTCGCCCATCGACGCGAGAGTCCCGGTGACGACATGACCAGCCTGCTCATCTCGCACCGCGACGAGGAGGACGGTTCGCAGCTCACCGAGCAGGAGCTGATCGATACGCTGTTGCTCGTGATCAGCGCCGGGCACGAGACCACGGTGAATCTGCTGGACCAAGCCGTCTTCGCGCTGCTGACCCATCCGCGCCAGCGTGCCGAGGTGACCGAGGGCCGCGCGACCTGGACCGATCTGATCGAGGAGGCGTTGCGCTTCGAGGCGCCGGTGGCCCACCTGCCGCTGCGCTTCGCCGCCGACGACATCGAAATCGACGGTCTGCGCATCGCCAAGGGCGAGCCGATTCTCGCCTCCTACGCCGCGGCCAACCGCGATCCGAAACTGCACGGCGCCACCGCCGACGAGTTCGACGTGCTCCGGGCGAACAAGGAACATCTGGCTTTCGGTTACGGGGCGCATCACTGCCTGGGCGCGCCGCTGGCCCGGTTGGAAGCGGAGATCGCCCTGCCCGCCCTTTTCCGGCGCTTCCCGGACATGCGCCTGGCAGCCGATCCGGCCGAGCTCGGCACCGTGTCCAGCTTCATCTCCAACGGGCACGGCAGGCTGCCCGTGTACCTGGAACCGGCGGACTAGCGGGGGTCGCGCGCCCCCGGTGCGGCCGGGGGCGCGGGGCCGCCGCTCGCAATGTGGCGACCGCCACTATGCGTTTTCAGTGTCGGCGCGGAAGTCGTTGTGGTGGACTATCATCCACGAGATGTGGATCGGAATGAGCTGATCTACACGGCCGTCGCACGGGTGCCCACCCCTGCCGTCGTCGGCGTCTGAGACGACCTGCCGCCGCGGTTGTAGGGTGAGCGCTGCTCGTCCCGGCATGTTTGCGCGACGGTCGCGCGGGCATCCGGGGAAGACGTCGCATCACGCTGGGAGGACCGATGGCTACCGAAGACCGGACCGCAGTGTTCGACGCGGTGGTCGCGGCGGCGGACTATCCCGTGCTGCTGGTCACCGTGCAGGCGGAGGGACGGCGCGCCGGATGTCTGGTCGGCTTCGCGACCCAGGTCAGCATCGAGCCGCGCCGGTTCTTGATCGGCCTGTCCAAGAAGAACCACACCTACCGGGTCGCGCAGCGCGCCGATCGGCTCGCGGTGCATGTGCTCAGCAGCGAACAGCTCTCGCTGGCCCGGCTTTTCGGCGGTGAGACCGGCGACGACATCGACAAGTTCGTGCACTGCGACTGGCACGCCGGCCCCGGGGGCATCCCGGTGCTCAGCACGGTGCCCAGCTGGTTCAGCGCCCGCATCCGCGAGCGGTACGACTTCGGCGATCACGTCGGATTGCTGCTGGAGCCCGAGGACGCCGCCGTGCTGCGGCATCCCGCGCAGACCCTGCACTATCACTCGGTCGCGGATCTGGTTGCGGGTCACACCGTCTGAGGAGGCATTCCGCGCCGATGCCCGCGCGGAAGCCGGTTTCGTGCGTTCGCAAGATCGAAGCGGTCGGCGAAGGCGGACAGCTCGTCGCGGGCGCGCTCCGGGTCGCCCGTGCTCGCGCTCACCACGACACGCGTGACACCCTGGTCGGCCAATCCTTCGGCTCGCTCGACCGGCATGTCGATCGATCCCCAGCGCGTGTAGTCGAACGTCTCGATGCCCCGGCCCGCCGCACCTGCCGCGGCGCGGGCGATCTCCAGCTGGGTGGCGCGTTCGGTCGGCCCGAGCATCCCGCCCGGGAAGAAGCCGTCGCCGCGGGACCCGGCGCGGCGCGCGGCGGCGCGGCTCGATCCGCCGACATGGATCGGCAACGGTTCGCCCCGAAACGGTTTCGGATAGCTGCACAGGTTCTCGAATGCGAAGAACTCCCCGTCGAAGCTCACGCCTTCGGCGTCGCCGGACCACAACAGTCGCAGCACATCGATGGCCTCGTCGGCGCGGCGGCCGCGAGTGGCGAAATCGACGCCGACGGCGCGCGCCTCACCGGGCAGGGTGCCCAAACCGACCGTGAGCAGGCGCATCCGGCCCTTGGACAGCACATCGATGGTCGCCAGGCGTTTGGCCAGCACCACCGGATGGTGATAGGGCAGCAGCAGTACCGCGGTGCCGAGCAGGATCCGGTCGGTCGCGGCGGCCACGAAACTCAGCGCGTCGAGCGGGTCGGCGAACGGGAGCGACGGCGTGATCTCCGTCGGCCCGACCGCGGCGCCCGGGTACAACGCGATGTGCTCGGGCAGGTAGATCGCCTCGAATCCGCAGCGCTCCGCGTGCTGGGCATAGCCGATCAGCCGTTCCGGGTCGACGCCGAAGAACGGGGTGCTGTAGCTGACCGCGAATCTCACCGCGTCTCCTCGATCCGGTCGAACTCGCAGGCCGCCGCGAGGCGGTCGCTCAGATGACGGCGGACGTCCTCCAGCCGTGCCAGATAGGAATCGACCTCGGCCAGCTTGCGCCGCAACGTGGACACCGAGTCGGGGCAGACGTCACCGGAGCCGTTGCCCGCCCGCAGACAGCTGACGAACGGGCGGATGTCGTCGAGGTCGAAGCCCGCGTCGAGCAGTTCGCGGATCTGCGCCACGATCGCCACTTCCGCGTCGTCGTAGGAGCGATACCCGTTGGCTCTCCGGTGCGGCCGCACCAAGCCGTGCTCCTCGTAGTACCGCAGTGCGCGGGCGCTGGTGCCGGCCCGTTGCGCCAATTCGCCGATGCGCATCCGTCCTCCTCGGTGTCACCGCCACGCTAAACCTTCTCGTCGATGTCAAGGCAAGTCGCCGCGGGCACTGCGTACTCTCGGAACGCAAAATCCATCCGGCGGTCGCACCGCCGATTCGCCCCGACCAGAAAGTATTTCGTGACGAACGCGCATTTCTTTCTTCCGGTCCGCGACAGCGAGCGGGAACTGCTCGACCGGGTAGCCGACCTGGCGGCCGGATTCGCCGCCGTGGCAGCCGAGTACGACGAGCGCGCCGAACTCGCCGTCGAGCATCTGGACGCGTTGCACGGCGCGGGGGTGAACCAGGCGGTCCTGCCGGAGCCCGTCGGCGGCACGGGCCTGAGCTACCTGGGACTCGGGCGCCTGGTCCGCATCCTCGCCAAGGCCGATCCGTCCACCGCGACGATCTGGACGATGCACGCCGGGGCCGGTGTGGCGCTGGCGGAATTCACCGCCGAGACATCGGGATCGTTCTTCGCGGACGAATTCCGCGCGGGCAGGCGCTTCGCGAACGCGCTGTCCGAACCGGCCAGCGGCAACCGCTTCCTGCAGCCGCAGCAGGTCGCCGCGCCGATCGAGGGCGGTTGGTCGCTCAGCGGCGCGAAGCGGTTCGTGTCCGGTAGCGAGATCGCCGACTATCTGCTGGTCAACGCGCTCGTGGCGGGCGAGCCCGCCTTCTTCGGCGTGGTACCCGACGACACGGTGTCGATCATTCCGATCTGGGACACGCTCGGCCTGCGCGCGACGCGCAGTCAGCTGCTGGCGTTCGACGACACCGTGCTGCGCGCCGAATACCGCGGTCGCGCGCCGCGTCCGGGCGATTTCGCGGTGATCCCGGCCGGTCTGCCCGCGATCTCGCTCGGGATCGCCGACGCGGCGCTGGACGCGCTGGTGGAGCACGCACGGGCGAGGGAGATTCTCGGCAAGCCCTTGGCGCACCAGCAATGGGTGCAGTACGAGGTCGCGGATGCCCAGACCAGGCTCGCGGCGGCGCACACGCTCTACGAGCAGGCGCTGTGGCAGGCCGACAACGGGATCGCGCTGTTCTTCGACAATCTCTCCCGGGCGAAGTATCTGGCGAACAAGGTGGCGGTCGAGGTGGCGCAGCTCGGCGTCCGGATCGGCGGCGCGTCGGGGTATCTCAAGCGGTCGCCGATCCAGCGTCATCTGCGCGATGCCCAGGCCGGGCAGCTCATGGCGTACTCGACCGAGGTGATCGCCGGTGTGATCGGCCGGGGAGTGCTGGGCGTGCCGGAGCAAGCGTGAACCGTCGGTGCGGAGTGCGGCGCCCGACGAGAATTCCGACATAGCGCGCGAACCGGCCATGACATGTTCACTCGTTGCCGCTACACTCCGCGCCTTGTGAGTACAGCCGCGGTATCCGGACCCCGAAAAGAGCGTTACATCTGGGGCGCGGCGACCATCCTCGGAGTCATCGCCGGATTCGTGTCGGTGCTGTTGGCCGACGCCAGGCACTACTACACCGACGACACCGAGGCGCAGTACGCCCCGATGTGGGTGATGCTCGGAGAGTTGTTGCGCGACGGCCGGTTCCCGGCGCTGGTGCCGCACGAATGGATGGCGGGCAACTACACGCTGGAAGAGGCGGCGCTGTTCAATCCGCCGCAGCTGCTCGTCTATCTCCTGGCGCCGTCGATGGACGATCTGTCCGTCTACGCGACGGCGGTCAAGCTCGTCTTCTCGATCATCGCCGCGCTCGGCGTGTTCCGCATCTGCCTGGCCTACGGCGCTCGTCCCCGGTGGGCGGCGGTCGCGGGTATCGCGTTCCCGCTCAGCGGCTGGTTCCTGTTCTTCGACCAGGCCAGCTGGTTCACACCGCACGTGGCGACCGCGTGGATGGTGCACGCCTGGGCGTCGGCGGTGCAGTACGCCCGCGGCCGCAGCGGACCGCTGCCGGTCTTCGTCTTCCTGTATCTGACGCTCACGGTCCAGTACGCCTTCCCCGCCGTGCAGTCGGCGCTGATCATCCTCGCCGTCGCGGCCGGCGAGGTCGTGTACCAGCGCCGATGGGCGCCGGCGGTACGGCTGTGCCTCGCGGCGGGGTGCGCGGCGCTCACCGCGGCGATCGCGAATCTGTCCGGCATCCTGTCCTCGCAGGTGACCTGGCGCGGCAGCGTGCAGATCCACAACGACCCGTTCCTGACGGTGCCGTGGTCGGAGTCGCTGAACGCGAGCCTGCCGAGCACGACCCCCGCGTTCACCGCCTGGTGGGGGCACGTCCAGCCGCTGCCGATGGTCTACATCGCCTGGTTCCTCATCCCGGCGCTCGCGTTCGTCGACTGGCGCGCCGCGCGCACCGCCGCGCGCGAATTCAGCGGCCTGATCTTCTTCGCGGTGACGGTGCTGATGTGGACGGCCGGGCCCGGGGCCATCGGTCCGCTGCGCTGGCCCGCGCGGGTGTTGCCGATGCTCGCCATCGTGCTGCTCGTGCTGGTCTGCGTCGCGCTGAGCCGCTACGGCGTGTTCGCCGCCTCGCGCCGCCGCGCCACGGCCGCCGCCGTGCTGATTGGGCTGTTGTTCGTACGGTCGGTCTCGGCCGCCCCCGAGCTGGTGTTGCGGCATGTGGCGGGAGCGCTCGCGGTGGGCGCGCTCGGCGCCGCCGCCGTATGGCTGGCCCGCCACCGGGGCGCCGTCGCCGCGTGCGCGATGGCCGTCCTGGCCATGTTCCCCATCGCGTATGCCCAGGTGGCCGGGGCGCCCATGACGCCGATGTCCTACGAGTTCCCGGAGCGGCGCTCGGCGATGCGCGCGGCCTTCCCCGATTTCGACGGCCTGACCCTGCAATTGGCCGACCGCGCCGCCGTGCGCCCCGAGGACCGCAACATCGCGGGCGCGTACGGATCGCTGGCCATCGGCAACTACGCCAAGGCGCTCGGCCTCGACTACGTCAACGCCTATACGCCGATCGGGCACGCCGCCTTCGCCGGCATGCTGTGCATGGCATGGGACGGCAGCACCTGCCCCGACGCGTACCGCCGCGCTTTCGCGACCGAACCCGTCACCGGCGCGCGGATCGTCGACCTGATGAAGGTCGACCGGGTGGTCCTGCATCGCACCCAGTACCCGGATGCCCGCGACCGTCCCGCGCCCGGGGGCTGGCGGTGGGCGGACTATCCGGGACACGAGCGCCACATCTGGGTGCTGGAACGCGCAGATGGGCTCGTGTCCACCCGCGACGGGGCGATCGCGCACACCGTTGGAGTGACCGCCGAATCGAGGAGTTCGCTCGACGACATCACCACCCGCGCCGTGGTCAGCTCGTCCAGCGGCGGGCGCGTCGTGTTCGCCCGGCTCGCCTGGCCCGGGCACCGGGTGACGCTGAACGGCCGCGAGCTGGCGGCAGGCACGATCGGCGGCGTCTTCCTCGCCGTGGACATCCCGGCGGGCACCGACAAGGCGGACCTGCTGGTGGACTGGCGCGCACCCGGCAGCGAGATCGGGATCGGGACCGCCGCGGCCGGACTCATCGGAGTCGGCCTGTTGCAGTGGACATATCACCGGACGCGGCGGCGTGCGACCGACGAACCGTCCGAACCGTCCGAACCTCAGCAGCCCGTGGCGGCCCAGCCGGAACTGGCGACCGTGCGGGCGTGAGCTCCGCGGATTCAGCGCGTGTGCGGCTCCGGCGTGGGGTGGTGCTCGAGCAGGAACGCCGACATCGCCTCGGCGACCGCGGCGGGCTGGTCGAGCATGGAAAGAACGTAGGCGTCATCGATTTCGACCAGCCGGGCCCTGGGAATCAGTTCGGCGAGCCTGCGGCCGTGCTCACGCGGCATCACCTTGCCCGCCGACGACCACAGGATCAGCGCGTCACCCTGGAACTCGCGCAGCGCCTCGGTGTTCGCGATCAGTTCCGGCTTGCGGAAGCCGGACTTGGTGTAGGCGAGCAGGTCCCGCCGGATACGGGCATCCCGCAGTCCCGGCTCGGTCCAGCCGTGCACCAGCGCGTCGGGCAGCGGGCGCCGCGCCATCCAGCCGAACAGCAGCGGCGAGCGGCGCAGCCACCGAACGCGTAACTGCCGCAGCGCCAGCGAGATTCCGCCGGGGAGATAGGTGGCGACGGTGGCCATCTTGCCCGGCAGGCCGGGCGGGAAATTGTCGAACGCCTCGCACGGCAGCACGATCAGCCTGCCGACGCGTTCGTCCAGTCCGTAGGCGGTGAGGAACAGCGCGCCGCCCCAATCGCTGTGCACCAGTGTCACCTCGCGCAGGTCCAGTGCGGTCAGGAAGTCCGCGACCAGCTGATTCAGGCCGCGCATGCTCAAGTCGACGCCGGGGCGCAGCGGTAGGGGATGTGCGCCGAGCGGCAGGTCCGGCAGCAGGTACCGGAAGCCGGCGGGAAGGGCGTCGAGTACCTCGTTCCATTGCGTGTGGTTCATCAGCAGGCCGTGCAACAGGACGACCGGGGGTCCTTCGCCGCGCTCGGCGTAGTGCACCCGGCCCGCGGGGAGTTCGACTACAGGCATGTCCGCCTCCATTCGAGCGATCGCTCTAGAGTATTTGCTCTAGTCTGGGATGGTGACCGAGAGAATGTCAACCAGCACCCGGGAACGTCTCGTCACCGCGATGGCCGAATTGATGCGCACGCAGGGCTACGCGGGAACGAGCGTGAAGCAGATCACCGTGGCCGCCCGCGCGCCGATGGGCTCGCTCTACCACCACTTCCCCGAAGGCAAACCGCAGATCGCCGCCGCGGCGCTGCGCACATCCGGAGCCGCCTACATCCAGTTGCTGCCCCTGCTCCTCGATCCGCACGACGACCTGCGCGAAGCGGTCCCCGCCGCGTTCGCGGCCGCCGCCGAGCAGATCGAACAGACCGGCTGGCTCAACATGTGCCCGGTGGGCACCGTCGCGGGTGAGGTCGCCGACAGCGAACCCGTGCTGCGCGAAGTCGCGGCCGAGGTCATCACGGCCTGGATCGAAGAGGGTACCGGCTATTTCGTCCGCCGCGGCCTGCCCGCTGCGCGGGCCCGCGAACTCATCCTCGCCGTCCTCGCCGCTCTGGAGGGCGCTTTCGTCCTCAGTCGCACCCTCCGTTCGACCGAACCTTTGCTCGCGGCAGGCCGGTCGCTGCGGGCCCGCATCGAGGAAGTACTGGCCGGAGTTCGCGGATAGTGGTCACTCGGCGAGTGAACGTCCGCTCGTCCGCAGTGTTTCGCGCAGGATGCGAACGGCTTTCGGGCCGACGCCGTGCATCGCGAGCAGTCGCGCCTCGGTGCATTCGGCGACCTGCGCGAGAGTGGTGATGCCGACGGCCGCCAGCGCCCGCCGCGCGGGATTCCCGATGGCCGCGGGCAAGTCGCCCACTGCGACGTCCGCGGTTTCCGCCGCGATCATCGGTGCCGCGAGCCGTTTCGGCGCGCGCGAAAGCCAGGCGCGGCGCACCCAGTGGTTGAGCTGCTGGCCGTTGATGTCGGAGAGCGGGATACCGACGCCGATCGACGTCGCGCCGCGCGTCAGCCGCTCCGCACCGGGATGCGCCGCGAGTACCTCCCGCGCGTCCGCGTCGGACAGGTACAGCCGCACGTGCCGGTCCTCCAGCGCCGCGAACTGCCTGTCGCGCACGGCGAACGAGACGACGCCGGGGCTGGTTCGCTGTTCGACGGCCTCGGGCAGCGAGAGCGCGGTCTTGCGTAGCTGGGCGCGGGTTGTCATGGGCTCACTCTGGCACGTTCCGACCTGGTGACCCGATCGCGCTCCGGATGATGATCGGCCGTTCCCGGGCGAACTGCCCCCGCGCCCGGCCTCGTGCTCAGTGCTTGCCGAGCGCCTCGGTGCGGATCAGTTCGAGCAGACCGGGGTTGTCCGACGTCGTGACGACGCTGACGGTCTGGCGTATGTGGCCGCCGTCCTCGGCGAGTCGTAGCAGGCAGGCGGCCAGGTCCGCGCGGGAGGTGAAACGGCCTTCGACCACGGTGTAATCGGTGACCGTGGAGGAGGTGTAGAGGCCGCTGGGGCGCACTATCGTCCAGTCGAGTTCGGTCGTGGTGAGCAGTGATTCCATAGCGCGCATGTCGTCGTACAACGTTTTACCCATCACTCGGGTGAGGTACGGCTGAAGGACTCGGTTGAACAGGAAGCCCGCGTCCGCGTACGGCCGGGGGTCCACGGCACTCGACGACACGACCGCGAGACGGCGTATGTCGTACCGGCGCATCGCGGCCACGATATTGGCCGTGCCGGCCGAGTACGTCGTGATCGGGTGCTTGCTGTAGGGGACGCCCAAGGTGGACAACACCGCGTCGCCGCCCGCGACCGCCGCCTCCACCGAGGGAAGGGAGAAGACGTCGCCCTCGAGCGTGGTCAATCGATCGTGCGCCAGCGGGAATTCCGCCGGCCTGCGGGTGACGGCGACCACGTCGTGGCCTGCGGTCAGAGCGTGCGAGGTGAGCAGGCGACCGGTGGGGCCGTTTGCTCCAAAAATTATGAGACGCATGGGAATTCCTTCGGGTTCGTCAATGCGGGGTGGGGCCGAGAATGTCGACACCGTGCCGGGCAGCCGCGGTGACGAGCAGCGCGAAGTCGGGCGGCCCGGGCGGCGCCGGAGGCAGGGTGAGCGTTTCGGCCGGTGTGCCGGTGGCGGTGAACCATCGCTCGAATCCGCCGGGGGTGATCACCGTGAGGAACTGGCATACCTGCGACTCCACGCGATAGGCGTGCGGTACTCCGCGAGGAGCGAACAAGGTGGTGCCGGCCGGAAGGCGGAACCAGCGCCCGGCGATATGGACGGACAGTTCGCCGTTCAGGACGACGAAGACCTCGTCTTCGTTTTCGTGGCGGTGCAATGGAGCGGCAGTCCCGAGACGGCAGGTGTGCCTGGTGACGGCGAGGGCACCGCCGGTTTGTTCGGCCGTGGCATCGAATTCGATCAGGGACCCGAGGTGCCGGATCGCGCGGTGGGCATTGTCGCCGGAGCGAACGGGGGACCAGGTCATGACCATGCCGCCCGGTGATCGGTGACCCAGGCCGGGTAGGGGCGCGGCGGACGCCCGAGGATCGCGGCCACCTCGCCGGTGACCACGGGCGTCCGTTCCAGTTCGCGGGCGTAGCGTTCCAGGAGAGCGTGCGCGAACCCTTCGCCGAGACCGTGCTCGATCATTCCGCGAGCGGCGGTGGGGGCCGGAATCTCCTGGTAGCGCAAGGGTCTGCCGAGCGTCTCGCCGATCGCCGCGACCATGCGCTCCAGGGACACCGCCTCCGGACCTGTGATCGGAATACGTCGGCCGAGCAAGGTCGCATCCGACATGGCGTGCGCGAGGACCTCCGCGACGTCGCGTTCGTGGATGACCGCTTCGGCGAAGGACGCGTAGGGGCCGTAGACGACGTCGCCCCGGGCGATCTGGTCGCGCCACATCGCGAGACTGTTCATGGCGAACGAACTCGGGCGGATGCTCACCCACGGCAGTCCGCTGGCGATCACGGCGCGTTCGACCTCGGTGTTGCGGTCGCCGTTGCAGCGCGAGGGTTGCTGCGCGAATTCGTCGTCGGCATTGATCGCCGACATGACGACCACCCGTTCGACACCGCGGGCAGCCGCGAGGTCGAGCAGTTCGCCGACGTTGTCCTTGGCGGCTCGCGGGTGGACGAACAGGCATTCCACTCCCGTCATGGCGACCTCGGCCTGCTCGGGCGCCACCACCTCCACGCTGTCGGGGAGCCCGTCGCCGGATCGGCGGGACAGCGCTCGGACGGGCCGCCCCTCGGCGACCAATGCGTGCACGAGTGGGCGGCCGACGGTTCCTGTCGCGCCGGTGACCAGGTACATGACAACTCCTTCTTGATCCAGATATTACGAAACTCATATTACATAGTTTGAAGGTCGTTTCATATGACTTTCGTAACACCTGGATGCGCGCCGCTCCGGAGGTCTTGACCGGCTGACTGTCCTTCTTCGCTCGCCGCTGATCCATGAGCCGAGATCTCCGGGCTATGGCACGACGGGATGATCGGCCCCGGCGGCGCGTCCGGGAAGCCCGGGAATCGGGCGACGTATGATATGAAACTCATACAAAGGCGGGAGGGATCACAACGTGGGCGCAGCTACCGGCAAATCGGCCGAGCGGCAGCATCGCCGGCTGTCCACCGCGGTCAAAGACGCGCTGCGCGAGCTGAACGGTCAACTCGCCGTGCTGAACCGCCGCTTCGGCGGCAAGGTGGAACTGCGGGACGCCGACTGGACCTGCCTGGATCTGATCAATCGGCACGGCCCGCTGACCCCGAGCGCGCTGGCCCGCCGCGCCGCCCTGCATCCGGCCACGCTGACCGGCATCCTGGACAGATTGGAGCGCGGCGGCTGGATCGCGCGCGAGCGAGACCCGGCCGCGGGCGACCGGCGCGCGGTCACCATAGTCCCGCTGCGCGAGCGTAACCAGGAGCTTTACGGGTTGTTCGCCGGAATGAACGGACGCATGGACGATCTCTGCGCCGGTTACAGCGACGCCGAACTCGAACTCATCGCGGAATTCCTACGCCGCGTCGCCGCCGCGGGCCACGAGTCGGCCGAAGAACTAGCCGACCCCTAGCTCACGACCCCCCACCCCGGAGGCGAACTCCCGCCATCGCCAAGGGCCGCCCGCGTCGCGAGCCAGCGGCGGGGAGTCTTCTCCCGCTCCCGCCCGCATGCCGGAGAGCAGTTCCCGGAGGGCGTCGACCGCGGTGAACTGCGGTGTCCAACCCAGTTCGGCCCGCGCGCGGCCGGTGTCCAGGATGGGCAGACGCATCACCGCGTCGAAGAGGTCCGGCGCCGCGGGCAAGGTGCGCGCATGCCATCCCACGGCGAGGGCGGCGCGGACGAGCGCGGGCGGCACGGTCACCACGCGAGCTTCGAACACTTCGGCCAACCGGGCGCCGTCGATCACCGGCTCGGCGGCGATGTTGAACGGCCCGCGGGCGTCGGTCGTGATCGCGAGTGTGTAGGCACGGCCGATGTCGGCGCTGTGCACCGCCTGGAAGCGCAGGCCGCGCGGAATCGGCAGGATCGGCGGAAAGCCGGGCCGCAGCAATCGGTTCGGCAGCAGCGGGCCGGCGAACAGACGCCGCTGCTGGCTGGCGGTCTCCCGGCGGAAGATGAACCCCGGGCGCATGCGAACCACCCGGTGTTCGGGGTGCTCGGCCTCGAATCGATCGAAAAGCCGCTCGACGTAAGCCTTCTCGCGCGTGTACGCGGCAGGCGGCCATCCGTCGGTCGGCCAGCTCTCCGGCACCGGCTCGTCGTCGTGGCACGGGGAGTAGGCGCCGACCGACGAGGCGTAGACCAGAGCGGGCACCTGCGCCGCGGACACGGCGCGCAGCACCCGTTCGGTGCCGCCGACATTCGCGCGCCAAGTGACCAAGGGCTGATGGGTGGGCTGGAACAGCCATGCCAAGTGCACGACGACGTCCGCCCCGTGGAAGTGGGATTCCAGATCGTCGGTCCGCACGTCCGCGCGCGCCCACTCGACGCCGTCACAGGGTTTGCCCGGCACGCGCCGCGCGATCCCCACGATCGAGTCGACTCCCGCTTCGGCCGACAGCGTCTCCAGGACGCTCGTCCCCACGTTTCCGGTGGCACCGACCACAACGACGCGCATATCCGCTCCTTGGCTCGGGGGAGGGTGGCCATCGGGCGCACCCTCCGCCGGGAATCGCCGGGAAATGTCAGATGTCGGACTTGGCGAGGCGCTGGGACAGCAGCTCTTTCCCGAGCCGGCCGCCCTTGCGGCTATCGGCCTGCGCCTTGCGGAAGAACTCCACCAGCTCGCTGTCGCCGTCCCGCTCCGCGTCCTGGATGAACGTATCCAGACGCAACGCGTTCTCCAGGGACGCCTCGACGAACCAGATCAGGTTGTAATCCTTGTCCCTGGTACCGGTGATGCCACCGGTTTCCTGCTGCTCGGCCATCTCCACTCCTTTCGCTGTTGGTCTTCGACCGGCGCACGGCTTCAGTCCCGCCCGAGCGCGTGCGCCAGCTCCTTCTTCGTCATCTTCGAGCGGCCTTCGACATTGCGTTTCTTGGCCTCGTTGTACAGCTGGTCGCGGGTGGGCCCCTGCGCGCCGCTGTGCGAACGCTGCCCGCCGCGCTGCTGCGGAGACTTGTCTTTCGTCGAGGTCTTGCTCGCGGTCTTGGACTGCCCGGATTGGGCGCGGTTCTTGTTCACCGTGCGAGCGGCGATCTCCTTCGCGCGTCCGGTGCTCGCGCCACGGGACTGCGCCGAATCCTTGACGTGCTCGTACTGGCGTTCTTGCTTGTCCGTCCAAGCTTTTGGCATGTCATCACCTCCTGTGTTCTCGGCTTACCCCGCAAATCCCCGCACAATCCGGCTCCGTCGTCTGACGCCATGCGGCGCGCTCCGAGCCGAATGCCCGATGCGTCGGGCGGGCAGCAGCTGCTTCACGGCGCGCTGCTCAGCAATTGCTGGGGGCAGGCTCGCCGCGAACCCGGCCTTCGAGCCAGGCCGCCACGGCGGGGGCGCCCATGGCGGCCGCGGACAGATGGTCGAAGGCCTGCACGTGCACTACCTGCAACGGCACGCCGGCTCCGCACCAGCGGCGTGCGGTGTTGTCGATGGCTTGGATCGGGATCAGGGGATCGCTCGGTGAATGCCATTCGAAGATCGGGGTTGCGGGAGCGCCGTCGTAGAGCTCCACACTGTTCTCTTCCACCACGTCCCATGCGCCGGGCATGTCGAACACCGAGGTGCTGTCCACGAAATCGCGCGCGCTGCCGCCCGCGCCGATGGCGAGGATGTCGTTGGTGCAGCTGTTGGCCATGGCGTCACGAAGCGCGCGGCCGCGCTCGTTGAGATTCGTGCTGATCGGCACCCGGTCCGGGTACTC
>NZ_BAFS01000474.1 GCF_000308415.1 Nocardia asiatica NBRC 100129
GAGTATGAGGATGCGTTGCTGTGGGTGCTGGTCGATGATGCGACGGAGCGCGTTGGTGGCGCGATGCAGGTAGCTTGACCAGGTCTCGGAGTTCTCGGCGTAGGCGTGGTCGGGGTCGTGCTGGGGTGGGCCGCCGAAGGAGTCTTTCACTCTGCGCCACAGCTGCCCATCGGCGTCGCCGTGGTCGGCTCCGCGCAGCTCAACGTCGATGACCACGGCGACATCGAGGACTTCGGTGACGATCGCCGCGGTTTCGCGGACCCGCCGCCGTGGCGTGGTGTAGACGATGTCGAAGGCGCGGGCTGCGTGTTCCCGCGCGAGGCGGGCGGCGAGCTGGTGGGCTTGGCGGCGCCCGTGATCGGTGAGGCCGGTGCAGCCACAGTCGCCGCCGACTATTCCGTGGACGTTGCAGATTGCTTCGCCGTGGCGAGCGATGAGCAGTTCGGTCGTAAACGGCATCGGAGTGTCCTCCAGGTCGAGGGTGCGGGTAGTCGCTGGTTATTGCCGCTGGGCGGCACCGTCCCGCTGTTGTCCACGAGGAGCTGGTCGAGACGGACGCCTGGTCTGTCGCCGGGAATCGGTTGAGTCAGGTTGAGCGTTGCGGTTACCGGGTCGAGGTCCTTGGCGGCCACGGTCGGACATCGACCCAACTGTGGCGGTAGCCGTTGCGATGCAGGTATGGGGCGGTGAGGTGATGGTGAATCTCTGCGTACCGCTGCAAACTCGGCAGTGAGCAGCGAGCCTCGTACGGTAGATGGCTGTTGTATGAGCCCAGGGCGTGCTCGACGGTGGCGGGGTGGAGCCGGCCGTGTGTCATAGCGGTGCTGACGATGAGTTTGGCCAGGTCGTAACCGAACGGTGCGAGGGTCAGGTCGTCGAAGTCGATGACCGCGACACCCTCGTCGATGAGCAGGAAGTTGCGGATGTTCGAGTCCTTATAGAACGCCACCGGCCGAAGCGGCAGCGGTGCAGCGGCTTGGGCGAGAACGTTGCGGCGGGAGGACACAAAGTCTTTGATGAGCAGATCACCCATGCGGACGGGCCGGTCGAGGCGGGCATCGAAAAAGTGCCGCTGGTGTGCGATGTGATGGGTGCGGCCGACCGCGTCGGCGAGTCTGATCAAGTCGTTGGCGCCTGGCTGGTGGTGGCCGAGGTGCTCGAAGACCAAGCAGTGGCTGCGGGATTCGAGTAAGGCCGGGACACGTACTGCGCCCAGGTCTCGCATCCATGCGTGGTGGGCCGCTGCTGCGGCAGCCCGCGACGGATCGGCATAGTGCTTGACGTAGACCGAGCCGGTCATGGTGTTCTCGCCAAGACGTAGGTGACGGTAGATGTCGCCAGGACAGGCCAGTGCGGCAGCCGACGAAGCTGTGCGACCAGTCGTGATGTGTCCCGGAAGGTTTGGGACATCGAGTATTTCGGCGAGGTTGCTACGTAGGAGGCCAGCGCGTCGGGGCTATCGAAGCAGAATTCGTGACGTTGGTGCACGACGTCCTCGACGAGGAGGGTCTCGGCAACGATGTCGGCTGCGTTGCCGCTGTGGAATGCCTGGTACAGGCTGGGGCGTGCGGTCGCGTGCGGGTCGAGTTCGATACTGGCGATCACGTCGTCGAGTTCGGCGTAGCTGTCGGCTGATTTGGTGGCCAGGACGGCGCGCCCGCCGGGTGCGAGGCTGCGGTTGATTTCGGCGAGCACGGTCTGTGGGCGCGGTGAGTGGTAGAGGCAGAACGCGGCCACGGCCAGGTCGAGGCATTCTTCGGCCAGCGGCAGGCTGTGGAAGTCCGCGACCACCGGGATGACGACGTGCCCGGCGTCGCGGACACGGCTTGCGGCGATGTCCAGTAGCGGCTGCGAACGGTCGAGCGCGATGAGCCTCCTGGGTCGCAGTGCCGTGGCCAGATGCAGAGTGCTGGTGCCGCGCCCGCAGCCGATGTCGCCCACGACGCGGGGAAGCGTGGCGGCTCGGGCAGCGAGATCGACGATGGTGTCGGCGGCGTCGGCGCCGCTGACCTTCGCCGCGTGCAGCGCGCTGGTGCGTTGGGTCAGTCGCGTCGCCGAGCCGTAGAGGTGGCTGGTGAGGAGGTGGGGGTCGGTGAAGGGGGTGGCGGGCATGGACAGGTCGCCTCCCTGGCGAGTGGAGTTAGCGCCGTGCGGAATACTCCGCGTGCATGGACCGCAGAAACCGTGCGCTGTGTCGGCGGCTGCGGAGGGTGATCAGATGGACGTGGACGCCGTGCTCGGCGAGTAACACGTGAATTTTGGGGCGCATGGTTTTGCGGTATCCCCAGATGTAGCGCACGAAGTTCCAGGTGATGCGGTCGTAGACGCCGTTGGGGTGTTGTCCGCCGCGGTAGCGCAGGCGGCGTTGAAGGATGCCGAGCAGACATGTGAGAGCGGGTAGATCGAGGAAGATCACGGTGTCGGCGGCCTGCAACCGGATCGGCAGAGTGCTCGCGTAGTTGCCTTCCAGCAGCCAGCGTGGTTGCGCGACCAACGCTTGTTGCCGCGCGGCGAACTCGTTGGGCTGCATCGGGTTCCAGTCGGCGTCGTAATAGATGCTGTCGAGGTGGGTCACCGGTAGTTCAAGCAAGGCGGCGATCTGGTTGGCGAGGTAGGTTTTGCCGGAGCCGCCGCAGCCGAGGATGGCGATCCTGTCCATGCGTGCAGACCCTATGTCCCACCGGTTGCCGCAGGGGCAGGCGGCCCGGTCATGGCACCGCCAACGGGCGCGTGTCGGCTGGTCAGCACCGTGTCGAGCAGGTCGAGTTGCCTCGAGAGCCGGAATACCGACAGCTGGTCCAGACAATCTTCGAGCAGTTCGGTGTGACGCGGGCCACCAGCCGTCGCGTGTAACTCACTTATGCGTTGGGCTGCGGCCGCGCCGTCGTCGATGTGCAGCGAGGTTGGGGTGAAGGTGTTGGCGCTGCGGATCGAGGCTGGTGTGAGTGGCAGGCATCCGGCGGTGACGGCCTCGATGATCCGCTGAGTCATCTGCCCGACCGCGCCGTAACGGTCGGGAAGCAGCAAGATCGTGGTCAGCGCGCGACCGTAGATGGTGGCGACCTGGGTGAACGGCACCCGTCCGATGAACCGCACATGCGGCCAGGCTGCGGTATCGGTCCATTTCCCGGCGACCAGGTGTGGATGGACAGCGGCGGCCGGTGCGAAGTAGATGTCGAAGGCGTCGTCGCGGTCGTACTGGTTGCCGACGTAGGCCAGCGCCAGATCCCGAGGCCGGGCGCACAGCTTCGCGGCATCGGCGTTGTCGAGCACGGTGTCCTCGACTGGAAACAGCAGCGACACCGCTCCGCGGGTGGGGTGCAGTGCCGCCTCGCAGATCACGACGTTGTGCTGAGCGCGCAGTGGATCGTTGATGGGCAGACGGCGGTCTTTGTCCCAGATGATGGTGCGCACACCGCGGCGGGTGTAGTGGGCGAGCAGCCGATGTTGGCGGTGCAGGTCGCAGGTGTGGCCGGGGCTGGCGCAGGTCGTGGTGTTGCGGCCGGGGATCGGCCAGCGCCATTCCAGGAATAACACGTCGATGTCGGGGAATCCGCTGTCCCACCGATAGGTGTCAGACAAGTCCAGCCCAGCTTCGCGGTGGTCACGGTTGGCTTGCAGGAACACCGGTTGATGCCCTCGCTGACAGAGGCCGTCGATAAGGATGCGGCGGTGGCTGCGGCCGCCGTCGGGAGTGTCGAGGATTCCAGGGCCGAGGAAGCCCCAGAAGCTGTAGCCGATCAACATTTCGTGATCCACCAGCCTTCCATCATCAACGCGTCGAGGCCGCTACCGAGCAGGCAGTCCAACGCCATATCGGGTGTGCCGCAGATGGGTTTGCCTTTGACGTTGAGTGAAGTGTTGATCAGCACCGGAATGCCTGTGAGTCCGGCAAATTCGGTGAGCACCGCAGCCAGAAATGGGTTCTGCTCGGCGGTGACGGTTTGCACTCGTGCGGTGTCGTTGGCGTGGATGACGGCGGGGATCTTGTTGCGGGTCAGCTCGGTGACGCCGGATGCGAACGACATGAACGGTGCGGGCTGACCGAGGGTGAAGTACTGCGCGGCGGCCGACGCCAGCACTACCGGCGCGAACGGCCGGAACGGTTCGCGGAACTTCACTGTGTCGTTGAGGCGGTCGACGACATCCGGCAGCAGCGGTGAGGCGAGAATCGAGCGGTTGCCTAGCGCTCGCGGTCCCGCTTCCAGCCGCCCGTGGAACAGTCCGACGATGCGCCCGTCGGCCAGCTGCCGGGCGAGGTACCGCGCGGGGTCTTCGCGGCGCTCGGCTGTCGTCCCGCTCCGTGGTGTGGGCGGCATGCGCAGCTGGGGGTAGGTCGGACCCAGGTAGCAGCGGTGATCGATGCCGGTCGGCAGAGTGGGTTGGCGTCGGGTGTGCAGTTCTATCGCCGCGCCGATGGCGGTGCCGGAGTCACCAGGTGCCGGGGGAACGTGGACTTCATCGAACAGGCCGCTGCCGATGATCTTCGCCACGGCGACGCAGTTGGCGGCCACACCACCACCAACGCACAGCAGCCGCGACCCGGTCAGTGTCCGTGCCCGGCGGGCCAGGTGCAGCAGGATCTGCTCGGTGCGCTGCTGCAAAGCGGCAGCCAGATCTCGGTGTACCTGGCTCACCGGCTCGCCGCCGCTCCGGGGTGGGCAGCTCATTCTGATGAACGCTTCGCTCAGGCGCCGGTAGCGGCTTGACATCACCCGTAACGGGACCAGAGCCGGGTCGAGAGTGAACCCGGTGTCAGTCAGGGGCATTGCGTCGGCGAACAGTCCTGCGAATCTGGTCGGGTCACCGAGGGCGGCCAGCGCCATGACGGTGCCTTCCTCGTCGCCACGGCGCCAGCCGAGGTGTTCGGTGACCGCCCCGTAGACATAGCCGAGGGACGCCGGGTCGGCGATGGCCTCGACGATGCGGTATCGAGCCGGGTGGCCGCTGGCGTGGCCGATGGTGGTGGTGTGCGATTCTCCGAGGCTGTCCACGATGAGCACCGCCGCGTCGTCATAACCGGAGGAGGCGAAGGCATATAGGCCGTGAGCACGGTGATGTGACACCGGCCGAGTCTGTGCGTACGGAAACCGTTGCGAGATCTGCTGAACGCGCGCCCGCGTACGGGCAGCGACCTTCGCGAAACTCACAGCCCGCGGCAGTGCGCGTGTACGGCTGTCCGGTCCCAACAGATGGCCCGGAAATTGCTGCAGAGCAGTGAGATAGCGGTGCGGCTGGAAGTTGTAGGCCACGACGTCGATGTCCGCAGCTGAGAGCCCATTTTCCTTCAGCAGCCAGTTCACGCCGCGGGCAGGATAGGCGTTGGTGTGCTTGTCACCGGTGAGGCGTTCCTCCTCCACGAATCCTGCCAGCCGACCGTCGATCAACAGTGTTGCCGCCGAGTCGTGGGTAAACGCGCACAATCCCAGAATCCGGCCCGGAGCTGACGTCGGCGTGCGCGCGGTCACTGGATCGCTCCTGGCGCACCGGCTGCCAGCACACGAGAGGCGTCCAGATGCTGGTACCAGGATTCGAGGGCACGCCCCAGTTCACCGGGCACTTGGCGCGCAATCGCGCGGGCGTCGGCGCGGGCACCGTCGCTCCACTGCCCGTAGCTGCTCATCACACCGGCGAACGTCGCCCATATCGGGCACTCGGTGTCCGATACGTTCCCCACGATGGTGGCGCCCAGGACAGTGTCGAACCGATCCCAGGCCACCGCCAGCGCCGGCATGGCGGCAGACGCTGGTGGCTTCAGGGGGATGTCGGCCGCGGCGGTGATGTGGTTGTCGTAGAGGTGCAACGAGTCTACGAAGTGGTGGTATTCGCCGACCTCGACCCGCAGCCATCCGGCGAGCAGTTCCTGCAAGATGGTGGTCGCGAAGATGTCGTACGGGAAGCCCAGCCACAGATCCTGGCTGCGCATCGTGGTGTGCATATGTAACTGGCCGTCCCGGATGAAAAACCGGTAACTCAGCGTGCAGGGCACGTCGCGGTGTCCGCGTGTGTCCCGCTCGGGATCGAATAATTGGACGACTGCTTGGCGGGAGTCGCGGTCGCGGGTGAGGATGGCTCGTACCTGGTCCAGCTGGTCGATCCGTCCATGCCAGCGACGCATTCGCGGACCATACGCGCCTTGCAGTCGTCCGTCGTCGGTGTAACGGGTCAGGTTACGGTTGTAGCGGAAAATCCACGGATCGTCGGACCCTGACAAGATCCACAGCGTTTCGGCCACCGCGAACGCTGGATTGATCACTCGCGTCGGTGGGAGGTTGACCAGTCGGCGGCGTGGATTTGTTAGATGCAGGTGGGCTCCGAGGACCTCCATCGTTGCCATCCCCCGAGGACTCACCTTCGTGCCGTCACGCCGCACCGCTCGGCAGGCTGCGGCGAACAACTCGTTTGCCGAGTCGGCGGTCACATCGATCATCGGATCTCCTTGAATCTTCTGAGAAGCAGGCCATCTCGTACAGCTGCCGGTAGCTCGACGAGCCAGCTGGCCTGCCGACGCATCCCTTCTTCCAGCTCAACCGATGGTCGATATCCGAGGAACTCGCGAGCTCGCCGGAGATCCGCGCGGGTAGAGGAGACGTCTCCGGCCTGCTCGGGCATGCGCTCAACCGGGACCGTCCGCCCGGTGACCGCCTTGGCGAGCTCAAAAACCTCCTGCATGGAGGTACTCACCCCGCCTCCGACGTTGAAAACTTGGCCGTCGACCTCGACGGAGTCGGCGGCCAACGTCGCCGCGATGACGTCATCGATATAAGTGAACTCTCGATGCTGGCTACCGTCGCCGAACAGCGGGATCGGCACACCGAAGATGCAACTCAATAGTGCCTGGTTGATAGCCATTCCTGGCCGCTGCCGTGGCCCGAATACCGTGAAATACCGCAATGCAACGACGCTCAATGTTGTGTCCGCCCGCGTCGCGTGTGCCAGGGACAACTGTTCGGCCGCGAGCTTGCTCACTCCATACGGCGAGATCGGAGTGGTCGGATCGAATTCGCTACTGGGGCGACCGGCGTCGCCGTAGACACTCGAGGACGACGCAAGTACCAACCGCCGGACCCCAGCTTGCTCACTCGCGTTCAGCAGACGCTGGGTCGCAGTGATGTTCGATCGGACGTAGTCGTCGAACCGCCGACCCCATGAGTCCCGAACACCAGGCACGCCCGCCAAGTGGAAGACCACGTCGACACCCGAAAGCAGCCCACCCAACTCGGCGTCGGCGAGGTCGAGCTGGTGCAGTTGCAGCCCCGAATGTTGCACTGCGCGAGCTAGGTTCGCTGCGACTATGGGATTTCGATCGTCACGGCGATCCAGGGCGACCACCTCGTGCCCCTGCTCCAAAAGAACGTCTACGAGGTGAGAACCAATGAAACCAGCCGCGCCGGTCACTGCCAGGCGCCTCGTAGAGACGCGACTGTTTGTTCCCGGACCGGAAAGACTCGTCCCAGCGGGCGGCGTCGGGAGATGCCGCTGAGCGTTATTTGACAACGTAAGCCTCGCTACACCGTGTTCGATAGCTGTCCGGCTGGGATTGGGACCCGGTGGTGAGTTGAGGGATTTCGGGGAAGATCACCGGCAGTTGTTGGAGAGCTCGGTGGAAGGGGCCGGGCCGCCAGGTCAGCTCGTTCGCGGGTACGGCCAGCCGTATGTCTGACAGGGCGTCCAGCAGTTGGTCGATGGCCTGGTGTGCGACGAGGTAGGCCACGTCCTTGGCTGGGCAGACGTGCGGTCCAGCGCCGAATGCCAGATGGGAGCGGTTGCCGGTCAGTTCACCACCGGCGATGTCGGGGTCACGATGACAGGCGGCGATGCCGATGAGGACGGGCTGTTCAGCGGGTACCCAGGTTTGGTCGAGCATGATCGGTTGGCGTGGGTAGGTGGCGCAGAAGTTCGCCATCGGCGGGTCGGCGAACAGCACCTCGTCGAGGGCGTCGCGGGTCATCAACGATCCGCTGAGCAGGCCGCCGCCGAATCGCCCATCGGTGAGCATCAGCAGCAGGGTGTTGGTTATGAGGTTGCGTATCGGTTCGATGCCCGCGCCGTAGAAGCTCAGCAGCTGAGCGAGCAACTCGCGATCGGTGAAATTGGCGTGGTGCAGCGCCAGCCGGGAGGTGATGTCGTCGCCAGGGTCGGCGCGCTTGTGCCGGATCAGCTCGATCAGCGCCGCGCTGGCCCTGGCCATCCCCGCGGCGGCGTCGGGGCCGGAGTCGAACCGCGCGGACATGCCGGCCGCGACTTCGTTGCCGATCTCGGGTGAACAGCCGATCATGTGGTTGAGGACATCGAAGACGAGCGGGAACGCGTAGTCGGCGGCCAGGTCGGCGCTCCCGCGACCGCAGAAGGTGTTGATCCGCGGGATCGCGAGCGCTTCGACCAAGTCCTGTAGGCCATGCAGATCGATCTGCGCGATGGGATCCGACGAGGCTTCCCGGTAGCGGTCGTGCGCCGATCCGTCGTGGAATCGGGCGGCGGGCTGCCACCCCAGCATCGCGCGAATCGGTGAGTCCTGCGGGATTGTTTTCTCCCACTTGCGTGGGTCGGCCGGGAACCGTGCTGGGTCGTGCAGGATGTTCACGGCCGTGCGGTAGCCGAGCACCAGTGTCGCCGGGACACCAGCTGCCAGCTCGACCGGCGCCAACGGCCCGAACCGCTGACGCATGGACTGGTAGGTGCCGTGCGGGTCAGCGGCGAACTCCGGGCTGTACAGAGATACCCGGTGGCCGTCGCCAGTGTCGTAGGGTGTCCCGTGCCCGGCGGGGCATCGGTCAGGCACCATCGGGTTCGGCGGGATGGTCATTGACGTAACTCCAGAGAGGATGCAGGGGTGGGCAGGCACGACTCGGGGCAGGCCCGCAGGCCGTCCAGAAGGCGTCGAGGTTCCGCGAAGCGCGGCATAGCGTCGTTGCGCGCGGGCAGGGCGAGCCCGCTGTGGGCGGTGAATAACTGCGGCGTGTGCCGCGATGTGGGCGGCTAGGTCAAGACAGCGCCGAGGGAATTGAGTAGTGGCTCCTGCTCAGGCAATCCGCACAGTGCATGGATGTGGCCGTCGGGGTACAACAGGCAAAGGGTGTCGGTGTCCTCGGCGCCGTACAGTTTGTGAGCGGCGAAGCTGTCGGCGACGATGGCACCGTCGGGCGCGGCGGCACGCTGATCGGGCGAAGCGATCACTGTGCACCGCACTCGATCACCGAAACGCCGCGCGACCCGGCTTTCCAATGCTTTCACTGCGGATGCCGAGTGGGCGTCACGCTGGAATACGAGCAGCGTATGTCCGGGATGGTGCAACAGTGCGTGCAGGCGTTGCCGGGATGTCAGAGCAACGTCGGGTGCGCGGTCACCAGCGGCCAAGCCACCGAGTGGGGTGAGCCCCGGCACTTGGGAGACTGTGTGCCGATAGGTAGTGCCGATTCCAGATATTCCATTCACCGCTTGCTCGACGAATCCCGGTTCCCGAATGATCGCCAGACGCTCGGCGATCGGCGTGCCGTGCGCCATGAGCAGGTCATGCAGCGTCTTCGTCCTTTGGATCGTCCGTTGCGCTGCCTCGCGTCGCTGCGGCTCGTAGGTGCAAAGAAGGTCCTCGGGGGCTTCTCCCCTGGTGACCAGGGCGAGCTTCCAGGCGAGGTTGTAGGCATCCTGCAGGCCCAGATTCATCCCTTGCGCGCCGGCAGGTGAGTGGTGGTGGGCGGCGTCCCCCGCCAGGAACACGTTGCCGCGCCGATAGTCGCTGATGCCGATGCGGATCGAGAAGTTCGACGCCCATTCCGGCCGGCCGAGGGTGACCGTGCCGTGGAAGCAGCGGTCGAGCACCGCCTGGAACGCCTCCTGCGTGATCTCGGTTCCGGGATTCTCGCTCATATCGCTGACCAGCAGCCGGTAGATGTCGCCGGGCATTGGTATGAACAACGTCATTCGGTCGGGCTCGACGAGGTAATCGAGGTCTTCCGCAGACAGTGGGAGCCCGGATATGGGCGCGTCGGTCATTCTCATCTGGTCGGCGTAGTACTCGCCGCTGACGACGGGCATGCCCATCTGACGACGGACGGTGCTGTGCACTCCATCGCACCCGATCAGCCGCTCGGGATGCAGGATCTCCTCGCGACCATCGGCTTTGTTCACCACTCGCGCGGTGACGCGACCGGCACTGTCGGTGCTGACGGACAGCAGTTCGGTATTCCACTCGATCGTGCCTCCGAGTGAGGCGTGCTTCTCGTGCAGGATCCGCTCGGTCTCGGCCTGGCTGATGTTGAGCATGAAGGGATAGCTGCTGTCGAGTTGCGTAAAGTCCAGTCGCGCAACCTCGCCTGTGCCCACGAAGTGATAGTTCATCCGACGAGCACGGCGACCCCGCGCAACCAATCGGTCAGCGATCTCCAAGTGGGCGAGCAGTTCCAGCGAACGCGGATGCACGACACAGGCGTTCGATGTCTCCGCCGGACCGCCCGCCTTGTCGATCACGCGGCATGCAACTCCCCAGCGTCGCAGGATAGTGGCGGCCAGCGACCCGACCGGTCCCGCGCCGACGATGAGAATGCGGTTGCTTTCTTCGGAATGATGAGACATGGATTCGGCCTTCCTTATCCAGGGCTATGGTTTGCGGGCAACCGCGCCGTAGGCGGAGATCGGGCGGGTTTCACCGACCTCGGTGGTGCCGCAACGCCATTGGGTGATGGACGCGAAGCCGGGCTCGACCAGCTGCAGTCCGTCGAAGACGGCTTTCAGCTGCGCCTGCGGGCGCGGAACATAGGGTGTGCCGCCGGTGCCGGTGTAGTTCTGGCACAAGGTGACGTACGCGCGGCTGTCGTCGGTGCCGTCCCACAGCGCCAGATAGCTGCCCGACGCGACGGCGTCCATGATGGTGTGCACGATCCGCAGCAGCTCGTCGTAGGTTTTGGCGTGGCCGAGCACGCCCATGAACATCACGGCGACCGGCTCGTGGAAGTTCAGAACATGCTTGGCGTCGGCGATGATCCGTTCGGGATCGTGGTAGTCGGCGTCGATGTAGGTGACCACGCCCTCGGCTGTGGTGGAGGTGAGCAGCGCCCGCGCGTGGGTGAGGACCAGCGGGTCGTTGTCGACGTAGACGATCCGGGCCTCTGGCGTGATGGCTTGGGCTATCTCGTGGGTGTTCTGCATCGTCGGCAATCCCGTTCCGATGTCGAGGAATTGCCGCACTCCGGCCTCGTGGGCGAGGTAGCGCACAACGCGGATGAGGAATTGCCGGGACTGCACGGCCATGGTGGTGATGTCGGGATCCACTTCGATGCCGGCATCGCCTGCGATGCGGTCGATCTCGTAGTAGTCCTTGCCGCCCATCCAGTAGTTCCAGATCCGCGCCGAATGCGGGATGTCGGTCCGGAGGAGAGGGCTGTCGTCTTCGCACATGGATTGGCTCCTATTGGTGCGGGTAATCCGCGGTGATAGGCGCAGCGATACGCCGGATTCGCCACTGAATTGGGGTCCGCAGCTCAGCCGCAGGTGCCGTTGCCTAGGAGGCGGCATTCGGTGTGACGCCGGTGGTCGCCGTCGTTGGATGGGTGCCGGGCGTGGCTGCAACCCACGCCCGAAACGGCATAGCCGTTTATTCGGGCGGAAAGAACCCCACCGTCACCTATCAACCGGTCGGCAGCTGCGGAGGACTTGACGGTAGCCGTTCCACACGGCTGGTAGCCGCGACATCAGCCGCTGTCCTCACTTCTCATAGCAGCTAGCGTCGCGCGCACGACATCATCGGCGCTAACAACGCAGTGTTGTACAACGCTCGGTTGTGATGAACATCGTTGTGTTCTCCTTACTTGAAGGGTCTAAGACGCTGCTCGAGTGGACATCGGGGGACGCGTTCGGTTTTCGCGGTGGGTCTGCGGTGGGACGGTGGTGAAGACCGTTTCCGGTGCGTGGCGCGTGAATTGTTCGAACGCCCTCGCTGAGGCCGGCCACGGGTTGGTGACCCGTCCGGTGGGATGCTTGAACCAGCTCGGCCCGGCGAGCGGCCACACTGTGTGGTCGATGGCGTGGTCGAGCCATCGTTGATAGCGCCGCATTGCGTTCGCGTCGATTTCGACCGCTTCGGCGCCGATGTCTTCGCGCCAGCGCAAGCAGCGGATGATGTAGTCAATTTGGTGTTCCTTCATCACCGGGTTGCTGCCTGCCGGGTTGAAGGTGTTCGGTCCGGCGATGAGGAACGCGTTCGGGAACCCTGGCACCGCCACTCCGAGGAAAGCGCAGGCACCCGAGGACCAGTGTTCGTGCAGCACCAAGCCGTTCCGGCCGCGGACAGCGACCGGTACGAGGAATTCCGGTGCCCGGAATCCGGTCGCGTAGATGATCGCGTCGGCTCGGTGGTGGCTGCCGTCGGCGGTGTCGAGTCCGTCGCTGGTGAACCGGGTGATCGCGGCGGTGATGAGTTCGACGTTGGGCCGGGTCAGCGCCGGGTAGTAGTGGCTGTCGAGGATGATGCGTTTGCCGCCGATCGGATAGTCGGGAGTCAGTTGCGCGCGCAGCACCGGATCGGGAATCTGCCGGTGCAGATGCCAGCGGGCAAAGGTTTCGGCCGGGCGTGCCGACCAGCCGCGGCGCATGATTGGCGCGAGGACAGCGTCCGCGCCGCGATGCAGGGCCTGCCGGTAGCGGTGGTGGGCGCCGGGCAGGCGCAGCACGGCACGCGCCAGCGGCCCGAAGTCCGTGGCGGGTTTGGGCAGGACCCACTGCGGTGTCCGTTGGTACACGCCCACATGCCGCGCGGCCGCGGCAAGGGTGGGCAGTATTTGGGCGGCGCTGGATCCTGTGCCGATCACCGCGACATCCAGGCCGGACAAGTCGATGTCGTGATCCCATCTCGCGGTGTGGAACACCGGCCCGGTGAACTGCGCCCGCCCGGGATAGTCGGGGATGTTCGGTCGGTGCAATTGCCCGACCGCGAAAACCACAACCTCAGCCACTATCTGCTGCCCGGACACGGTCGTGAGTCGCCAGCGACCCCGATCATCGAGGTAGGTTGCCTCGCTGATCGCGGTGCCCAGCCGCAGATGTGCGGTGAGCTGGTGTTCGCTGACGACCTGTCGGAGGTAGTCGAGAATCCGCGGTTGCCCGGGGTAGCGGGTCTGCCCGTTGCGGTAGGGCGCGAAGGAAAACGAGTACAGGTGCGCCGGGACGTCGCAGTTGCAGCCGGGGTAGGTGTTGTCGCGCCAGACGCCGCCGACGTCGTCGGCCTTCTCGTAGATGGCGAAGCGGTCTATGCCCGCGCGGCGCAACGCCACACCCATACCGATCCCGCCGAAACCCGCACCGATGACAGCCACCTGCACGTCCTCGGGTTCGGCACCGCTCGGAGGCACGACGCAAACGGGTGACGGCGAAGAGTGCCGTTCGGGTGTGGCGTTCACTGGTTCACCACCCGATGAAACAGCGTTTCCCCCGGCAGGGGCGCGACGTAGGCGGGCAGATCGATGAGTGCGTTCATCTGCAGCGGTGCATCCGGTTCGGACACGTTCATGCCGTTGCGGTGGTAGAACTCGGCCAATCCTGGTGCGTCGGTGTTGAACTGGCCGTAAACCACGCTCGCTCCCGCATCGCAGGCGGTGGTGAGAGCGTGGCTCAGCAGCGCGGTACCGATACCGCAGCGGCGCCAGCCGGGCTTAACCGCAAGGGCGTGGATCTTGATCGTCGCCAGCGCCGCTTGCAGGACGGTCGCGGGGCCCAGCATCGCCAGTTGTGCGCAGAGGAAGAACGACGGTCCCGCTGCCAGGCCGCCGATGGGGCGGTTGTCGGCGACGGCGACCAGAGCCATCGTGCGCGCGGCCAGCAGCGTGGGGATGCCGCCGGGGATGCTCGGGTCGTTCACCTTCTCCGCGGCGTAGCTGCGGGTGAGGCCGGTGGAAAGGATGCCTGCGTCGGCGACCTCGACGAGGTTGCGTCCGGCCGGGCGTGATTGCGGCACACCAGCGAGGTGATGCCATTGGGTGAACTCCAGCAGTTCGGCGCGGGCACTAGCGGGGCGGACCTGCACGATGGCGTGAGCGGGAGTTGTTTCGGTAGCGGGTTGCACGGGATGTCTCCGATCGAGAGTTGAGGTGAACTGGGCAGACGGCGTCCGAGTGGGTGTGCGCTATTCGGGCTGCCAGAGCAGCTGGCCTGTGTGGGCTGTGGTGACTCGGCCGAGTTGGACGTCGGCGAAGTGCAGGCCGAAGCCGAGGGTGCCGGGGGTGGCGAGTTGGTCGATGACGGCGCGACTGGTGATGACGGATTGGGCAGGGTCGTCGTCGATGGCCGCGGTGAGTTCTGGGTGGGTGATTTGCAGGGGGGTTTGCATCGCGTCGCCGAACACGAGCAACCGGTGCCCGGGTGAGGTGATCACGTAGCCGAGGTGCCCGAAGCTGTGGCCTGGGAGGGCCAGGGCGTGGACGCCGGGGAAGATTTCCTCACCGTCGGTGATGGTGCGGACTTGGGCGGTGAAGATGTCGAGCATCTCGGTGCTGGCGCCGGTCGCGGCGGCGAGGCGGCGGTGCTGCCATTCGGTGTCGCCGATCAGGACGGGGATGTCGGCGAACGGGCTGGTCGCGGCGTCGGGGGCGGCCTGCCAGAGCCAGCCGATGTGATCGAGATGCAGGTGGGTGATGGCGACGAGTTCGATGTCGGCCAGGGTTTTGCGCGCGGCGGAGAGGCTGTCGAGCAGTTGCCCGCCGCGCATCAAACCGAACTCGGTGGGGACGGCCAGCGGTCCGAAGCCGGCGTCGATGAGCATGGCTCGGTTGCCGTGTTCGATCAGCAGGGCGCCGATGCTGGCGATGAGGTAGCCGTCGGGGTTGATCAGATGCGCGTGCTCGGCCCAGATGTGGTCGTCGGCGTCCGGCAGCCACGTGTGGGGTTCGAGCAGGGCGACGCCGTCGGGGAGGTAGGTGATGCGGTGGTCGCCGAGCTGGTGGTGATGGAGGGTGGCGGGGCGGGTGTAGTGGTCGAGGCTGAGAGTCATGATCGGGTCTCCTGATGTCGGGTTTCGGGGTGGGTGTGGTCGCCGCCGCGACGCGCGGCCCTGTAGGGCAGTGGGTCGGTGTGCTGGGGGGCGGGTGGAGTCGCGGCGGCTGGGCGGTCGGGTCACGGCGCGACCTCGCGTGTGGGTGCGCGCGCCCGGTGTTCTGTTGCGGGCTCCGCGGATTCGGAAAACGGCATGGGCTTCTCGCAGGTGGGATCGAATGCGGGCAAGGGAGGTCTTGCGGCGTCCGGTTACGGATCGGGCCCGGTGTCCGGGTACGCCGCGACCGCGGCGGTCTCGCCTGCGTCGACGCCGGTGGTGCTGTCCCAGCTGTCGGTCGCGGCCTCAGGGATCGCGGCGTCGACTGCGGCATTGATCTGAGCCCCGGCCTCGGATTGCCCCCGGATCGCGGTGTCGAGGGCGTGGCGGGCTTGTTCGATGAGCGCTTTCGGTGTCGGAGGCTGCTCAGCATCGGGGTCTACGGTGGTGATGTCGCGGTCGATGCGACGGAGGCTTTTCAGCGAGCGCCGCACCCCATCGGCGATGGCGGTGCTGGTGTAGCTGCGCCAGTGGGTATCGAGGTCCTCGCGGCTATAGCGCAAGTAGCCCTCGACCCGCTCGGCGAGGTCCGTGGTGGTGTTGAATGCTCGGGCGCGGGAGCGTGCGCCGAGGCCGATCGAGGTGGCGGTGCGATCAGCGCGGGTCCACAGCGCTTCCATGTTGCGCCGCAGCTGTTGGGCGGCGGCAGGGTCCGGCTCGGCGTCGGCGGTGTTGATGCCGAGGAGATGGTCGCGGGCGACGGTGAGGGCGGCCATGTCGGTGAGCTGACGCATGTCGTCCGCGACGCGGGGAGTGTTTCGTCGTCCGGGCGCCGGGCGTGGCGCCGGGAGCAGGTGGTCGTCGTTCCATGCGCGGCCGGATTCGGCGAGCCGCCGCACAACCCCAATCCAATCGGCCGGCACACCACGATTACGGGCTTGGATCTCCGCCAGACTGCGTTGCCGGTCGACCGCGGCGATCTGCTCGAACACCGCCGTTGTCGCGGCGGCCTCCGTATCGGTGGTCAGGAGGGTGGCGCGCAACTCGTTGGCGTCGGCGGCCAGCTGGTGGATGCGGCGCAGAAGAGTCGCGTGTTCGGGTGGGATGTCTCCGCTGCGGATGCCCGGTTGTGGGTGGGTCATTGTTCGTATCCCTCGCCTGGTGAGGAGAACTGCGGCGCGCCGATGTCGTGGTCGGTCATGGGGTCGTTCACCCATGCCTGGGTGTCGGCGGCGTGGCTGAACACCGCTGTGGCGCGGTCGGTTTCGGTGTCGTGGACGGCTGTGCCGGTGGGAATCGCGGCGTCGACCGCGGCGGCGATGTCGGCGCCGGTGGTGTTAGCGGACTGGAACAGAGGCGGCGGGAGCGTCAGCCCTGTCGTGATCGCGTGTACCAGCTCTTCGTGGGCGCACAACGCCGCCGCGGTGTCGATCGCGATTCCGGCATTGTTCAATGCGGTGGCTTGCAACGCGTAGGAACGAGTGTCGGTGCGGGCGATCTGCTGCCAACGCTGTGCCACCTGTTCGGCGGGAAGGCCGTCGACGGACGCGAGTGCGGCGTGAGCCCACTCCCCCGCGTCACCCCACAGGTCGTGGCCTTCCTCGCTGGTGAGGCCGAGCAGGTTGGCCACCGCTGCGGTTCGGTAGCGCAGGGCACGCAGGTTGCCCTCGACTTCGGCGACGATCGTGGCGTCGCTGGATGGGTTGATCCGGTCGTTTACGGTGTGCAGGGCGGTCCACTCGCGCAGCTGGTGCACGTCGGCGGACAGATCGCCGAGGACGCGGTCCCAGTCGGTGGGTTCGGGGGTGCGCAGGTAGAGGTCGGCGCGCCAGTGGGTGCCGCGGTCACCGCGTTCACGCACGTGGTCGATCCACACGCGCGGCACCCCACCCGCGGAGGCGGCATCGATCAATGCCTCACGCAGGAGCGCGCGGCCTTGATAGTCCTCATACCAGGACTGCGGCGGGGTTTGCCCGGTCTGCCGCTGGCGTTCGGTGGCGGTAGCCACCATCCGGTTGAGGAACACCGTTTGGTTCTGCAGAGCTTTCAGCACCGCTGCCTGCGCCCGTGTCGGTGCCCTCACGGCCCCGCCCCCGGGGTGAGGCCGTCGCCGAAGGCGCGGAAGTCGGGACCGAACCCGAGCCGCTCGATCGGGGTGCTCGCTCCGGGCGCCCCGAACCACGCGGCCGGGACCGGTTCGGCCAGGAGGCCGGGGGTGTCGATGTGCTGGTCGGGGGTGCAGCGGTGCAGGGGGCCGTTGGCGGCATCGAGGATGTAGCGCATGTGCGGGTCGATGTGGCGGGTGAACAGGGTGCTCATCGCGGATTTGTCTTGCGCCACGCGGGCGGCTTCGAACCCCCGGTGCAGCCCGGCGAAACGGACCGCCACGGCGCGATGCTCCCACCACCGGCGACACCACGTGTATTGGCCTTCGCGGTTGTTGGCCGCGATCCGCACCGAGGTCACCGGCAGCAGCCACTGCTGCACGAACAGACTCCAGTGTTCGAACAGCGGCGGCGGTCCCTTCTGCTCCTGGCCGTCTCCGTTGGTGGTGGGCTGGGAGGGTGTGAAGTACCGAGTGGGGACCGGCTCGAATGGCAGGCTGGGTGTGGCGATGTGGGTGGTGCGGGTGCAGCGGTGCAGGGGGCCGTTGGCGGCGTCGAGGATGACTTTGAAGTGGGCATCGACGTGGGAGAGCACGAAGGTGCTGAAGCCGTTACCGGTACGGGTGCGTTTCTGCGCTTCGAACGCGGCGTGCAGGTGCGCGATGCGCACCGCGACCGCGCGGTGTGCCCACCACCGGCTGCACCAGGTGTAGGTGTTCTCCCGGTTGGCTTCGGCCAACCGGACGCTGATGAACGGCCAGAACCACTTCTCGGCGAACTCGGTGAAATGCTGATACGACGGCGGCACCGGCTTGTTCGGCACGTTCTTCCCCGCCGCAGGGTTCCCCGTCGCCGAGGTTGGCGCGCTCACGAGCGCTCACCTCCGTCGGCCGGATCCCCCTCGGGACCAATGACTGGCGCCGTGCTCTGATCCGCCGCTTTCCGGAACCGCTCGAGCGACTTCCGGATCAGGGGCGCGTATTCGGTGTCCGACCACCAGATTTTGCGCACCACGACCGGTCCGTGGTTCGGAAGCCGGACCAGGGCGCGGTCTTTCGGCAGGGCTGCCAGCAACGCGGTGTCGAGGATGGGTTCAGCGCGCCAGGACACGGTGCGGTTGGTGCCTTGGGCGCCGCGGCTGTGGGAACGATCGGCGACGTCGTGCGGTCCGGTCATCGCCGACCAGTGCTCCAGATAGTCGGTCGCGGCGATCCCGCCGCCGTAGACCTCGATCGACTGGGCGCGCATCGTCTTCAACCCGTTCGCGCCCCATAGATCTTCGCCTTGCTCGAGGACCTGAAGGATGGTCATCAACACGATCCCGCAACCACCGGCGTAGGTGTAGTAGGTCGGCAGTTCGGCGATGCGCGCGCAGTTGGCGGCCTCGTCCAGCACCGACAGCAACGGCACCGCCAACCGCCCATCCGGGCGAGCACGCGCCGCGTCCAGCGCGGCCTCCAGGATCTGCCCGACCAGCGCGGAGGTCAGGGGTGTGGCGCCGTCGGGGCCAGCCATCGACAGTGCATACAACGTGTCGGCCGACTCCACGAACCGCGCGGGTTCGAACTGCGGCAGGTCATGGGTGGGGTCTTGTTCGGTCCGGTCGATGACGACTTCGCTCTTGCGGGTCTTCTGGTCGACCGCCTCGCGGACCGCTATCCGCACCCGCCGTTGGGGTGTGACCATGCGGGCGTAGCCCTCGTCGGTGAGGACGTTCAGGAATCGCCTGGCCATGTCGAACAAGCCGTCGCGTTGGCGGCTGTAGAGCGCTTGGGATTCGAGGATGCGTTCGGCGGAGCGGTGGTGTCTGTAGTGGCGCAGGATCAGCGCCGGGGTCTGGTCCTGATCACGCCCGAGCCATTCGGCCACGTGCAGCAGATCCCCGCCTGCGCAGGCCGCGGCGTACAGATACAAGCTGAGCAGTTCTTGGGCGCCGCCGTCGAAGTAGGAGTCGACCTTGGCGTTGGCAGCTTGCGCCGCCGACCCGGAGGCGGCGGAGACGAAGAACCCGGCCAGCTTCCGCGCCTTGGGCAAGCTGGTGACCTGAGCCAACAAGTCGACCCAGAACCCGCATTCCACCTTCCCGGTCACCGCTTGCAGGTCGCACAACCAAATCTGGCCGCGCTGTTCACGCCCATACACGGTGTGCCGGTAGAGGTCTGGTTTGTTGCTGGTTGCCAAGCACGGGCCCCACGCTGAGAGCACAGCCGGGATCGCCCACGCCATCGTTTTGCCGGTGCGTGTGCCTGCGGCGATCGTCACCCCCAACTCGGCAGGCACGAATAGTTCCACCCCGCCGATGACGGTCTTGCCCAGCGGTGGTCCTTTGAGGGCTTGGATTTCCGGGGGCGCGTCGCGCAGCAATCGCTTGTTGGCGCGCAGGATGTCTCGCCTCCGCGCCATCCGAATGTCGCGGGGCCGTTGCATGGTGCGCGCGGCGGCGTCGATCTCACTGCCCGATCCGAATGTCCGCCACCCGAACACAGCCAGCCCGCTGCCGGCCAGCAGGTAGACGACAGCGATGAGGGTGGCTTGCCACGGCCATGGGTGTTGCCTGGTGGCGACCTCCAGCAGGGCACCGACGGGGTGGCGGGTGACGGGCAGTCCGGCCCAGCGGCTGCCCAGGCTCAGCGCTGACCACGCTGCCAGCGCCATCAGCGCCACTACGAGAAGCAGCAGCAGGAGGCTGGTTTCCTCGCCGAGTCCGCGTTTGGTGCGGCGGCGGGTTTCTCGGGTCGAGAACATGATGCGGTCCTTTCGAAGGGTGTGACGAGCGGCGACGGAGGGGTTCACGCCGTAAGGTCGGCCTCGGCACCGACCTCAAGCGACGGCGCGGGCTGCTCTTGGTGACCATCGGCCGGACTCCATGCGGCGAATCCGGCCTCGGGCAGTGCGGCGTCGATGGCCTCGCTCGTCTGTGCGCCTGCGGCGTAGTCGAGACCCGGCTCCGGGGTGAGGTCGACGAGGTGTTCAGCCGCGGTCGCGTCGCGTCCGGTCCACGGATCCGCCGCCGTCGTCTGTGGAAGGTTGGCCGGCGACTGGTGGGAATAGGTGCCTGCGAGTCCGGCGTGGTAGGCGGCCTCGATGTCGACCGATGATGCCGCGGCTGCTGCGGCGTCGACGCGGGCGGTGCGGGCGTCGTGCAGGAGGGTTTCCAGGCGTGCGAGGTGGGCTTGGTCCCGCTGGGAGGTGCCCGGCCACGCATCCGCCAGACGGGTGTGTTCAGCGGTCGCGTCTTGCAATTGCCGCAACGCCACGCGTTGGCGGGTGAGGCGTTCCTCGCGCCCGCTGTCGGCGTCTCCGGTTGCTTCTTCGGCCTCCAGCAGCTGGTCGGTGGCGGCGATGATCGCATCGACTTCGGCGAGGCTGGCCAGTTCCGGGCCGCTGCCGCCGAGCGCACGCTCGAGCACGCTGACGCGCTCCATCGTGCGCTCGGGTGAATGGGCAGGTGGCTGCCAGCGGGCGCCGTCTTGGTCGGAGCCGGTGGTGGTGGTTTCGATGTGGCCGGTGATCTCGGCGGCTTGGCGCAGGTTGCGCCACACCATCGGCTCGACGTCGAGGTCTCCCTCGAGGTTTGCGCGGGTGATGCGGTTGTAGGCGGCGCGGGTGAATTCCGGGCGCGCTTCCCATCCGGCGACCGCGGCTTGCAATTGTCCCCAAAGCCTGCGGTGCTCAGGTGATTCGTGGCGGCCCCACCGTGCGGCCAGCTCATCGGCCCATGCGGTGAATTGCTGCTGCTGGTCGGGGGTTTCGCCGTGGGGTGCGATCAACCGCAACTGGTAGTAGTGGGTGAAATCAGCCCGGATCTGGGCCTCAGTGGGGTCGGTGGCGTCGCGGTAATAGGCCGGATCGGTAGTGCCGCGTCGGGGATCGGGCCAGCTCATCGCTGTACCCGCCGATCATCGCGAAACATCGGTCGATGCTGGTGCGCAACAGCGGCATCAGGTGTGGTGTCGGACATCGTCGACCTCCGGTGAAGGAAGGGCGTGGACCGCGTTGCGTCACGTGACGGCGCGTGCGCGGCCTGGGATGTCCCCTGGCAGTGCGGGTTCGAACGTCCCGGTCAGTACCCGGTGACCAGAACGTCGACGAGAAATCGTGTGCGGTGAGTTCTTCGAGTCAGCAGATGGGTCGTCGGTAGGTGTGAGTTCCCTTCTCGAGTTCGGTCAGTACGGGGCGATACCGCGATCGGTCGTGCCGCCCGGTTCGGTGGCCGGGCCGGTGTGGTCGGGTTCGGTGTCCCAGACGTGTGTGCCGGCGGGCAGGGCGGCGTCGACGGCCTCGGTGATGGCGGCGGCGTCGGGGTTTGTTGTGTCGGCGTCCCCGAGGGCGGCGTCGATGAACTGGGCGCGCAGTGACGCCGCGGCGGTGTCGATCATCTGGTGTGGTGTCGGTGGCGTCAGCTCGGCGCCAGCGATGGGGGTGCCGGTATCGGGGTCGGTGGGAACGTAGGGCGGGATCGCCAAGTCGGGGCTCGGGGCAGCGTAGGCGTTCCATTGGGCCACCAAATCCAGCTCGTCGTAGGTTTCCAGATGCACCGCGTGCGTACGGCGCGCGCCTTCCGCGGCCGGCCCCCAGAAAAGGTCGGCTTCGGTGGCAGTGAACTTCGCGGCGTGCGCCAGCGCGGTGACCCGCTGGTGATACAGCTGCATGTTGCGCGAGAACTGTGCCGCACGAGCGGGGTCGGTGCCGAAACTCCAGCGCCCGGTGGAGATCCGGTCCGCACGGGCCGCTGCGAGCGCGGCCATCCGTTCCAGGTGCCACAGGTCGAGGCTGAGCATGTCGATGTAGAAGTCCTGGGCAGCGTTGTCGCGCATCGGGTTCTGCCGCACCCCGGCTTCCACCCGGGGTCGGGTGCTGGCGGTGCCGAGTTCGCGGGCATCGGCGATCCACGCCGGCTCGATCCCCGCGGTCAGCGCGGTTTGCTCAGCCTGCTCACGTTGCGCTTCCAGCCCGTCCAGATGCGCTTGCCACGCGGCCTGCTGGTCGCCGTCGCTGGTGAGCGCTTCGAACTTCTCCCACCCGGCATCGGCGATACGGGTGTGTTCGGCGGCCAGCAAACGGATGCGCATCAGCAGCTGCGCCTGCCACTGCGCCACTGTCTGTTCGGGCGAGAATTCCGATTCAGGAACGGTCATCGTCGTACCGCCTCACCAATCACGCTCGACCGACGACCCGGATTCCGGTGGCCGAATGTCGGGTTCGCTGGCCGGTTCGCTGTCCCACACCGCGGTCACGTCGGCAGGCAGCGCCGCGTCCACCGCCGCACCGATACCGGCCTCGGCGGCCACCTGCCCAGGTGTGATGGTCGACAACGCTTCGGTAGCGCGGTCGATGAGCAGGTGCGGGGTGGGTGGCGATGTTCCCGGTTCCTGCGTCATCGCCTGGTCGACGGCGAGTGTGTCGATGCTGCGCCGGACGTCGTGTTCGATGCCACGCCAGGCGTAGGTGCGCCACCGCTCTGATAAGGCGGTGTCGTCGTAGCCGCGCACGGTCACCGACACCAGCTTCAACCAGCCCGCGCCGTCACGCTCCCACAACTGCGCGCGTTCCTCAGCGCTCAACCCGATGACGTGGGCGGTTTCTGTCGCCCGGGTCCACAACGCGGCCATGTTCCGGTCGAACTGCTCGCGCGCGGCGGGGTCGTCGGCCACGGTGTCATCGAGGCCGCGCTGGCGGTGCTCGACCTTGACCGCGGCCATGTGCTCGAGCTGCCAGATGTCCGCGGCGATGCCTTCGACCATGTGCGCGCGCACCGGGTCTTCCCCGTGACGCATCGTGGGTGGGGAGTGCACGCTGTCGCCCCACCGCTGCCCGCGTTGTCCGGCGGCGCGGGCTGCGGTTATCGCCGTCTGCGGTAGGCCCACGGCGGCGGCGTGTATCTCGATCTCGCTGCGGTCAGCCTCCAGGGCGCGCAGGTGGGTGCGCCAGGTCTGCACTTGGATCTCGCCGCTGCCGTAGTGCGGCTGGTAGTTCGGATATCCCTGGTGCAGGACCCTGGTGTGGTCGGCGGTGGTGTTCTGGATGCGTTCGAGCAGCCGCAGCTTCCAGCTGGGCAGCCTCTCCAGATCAGGTATGGGACGACTCACGGGCATGAACCTTTCTTCTGCGATGCTGGGGCCTGCTGGTCTGGTGGTGCGTTCCGGGCGTGTCACGGCTCAGGTCCGGGGGTGAGTTCGGGCGGCGAGCCGGTCACCTCGAGCGCGTCATCGACCGGGTTAGGGTCCGCGCCGCGGGTGTCGGACAGGCCGGCGGCGTCGATGGCGGCGGTGATATCCGCGGCGTGCCGGGGGTCGCGGCCCGGGTCGACGACGATCAGCCTGGTGATGGTGCGGTCGGTGGCGGTGAGCGCGGCCGCGGCGTGTTCGACCATGCGGTCGGGTGAGATCGGCATCTGGGCGGTGATGTCGTCAGGGGTGATGCCCGCGGCTTGCAACACCAGCATCGGCATCGCCACGGCGGTGAAGTCCGCGCCCGCCACTTGCTTCCACCGCTTCGCAAGCTGCTGGTCGCTCTGCCCGCGCAGCTGCTGGGCTACCGTCGTTGCCCAGTGCCCGTATCCGCGCTGCCACACCTGGTGGCGTTCGTCCTCGCTCAATCCCAGCGCGTGGGAGACCGCGCCAAGGCGCTGCCAGGTCATGCCCATCACTCGCCGAAACCGCGCTACCGCGTCCTCATCGAGCGCGGCGCGGCGCGGGTAGGCGGCGCCGATCCCGGCCATGTCCTGCAACCGGTGAACCTCGCGTCGCAGCGCGGTAATCAGCGTGGCCCGCTCGACCTGCCCGGAACCGAGGAGGGCTTGTCCGGGCTGCCAGCGGGTGCCGCGTTCCCCGGCGGCGCGCGCGTAGTCGATCCACGACTTCGGTACCCCGACCGCCAGGGCGACCGCTTCGCACTGGTCGCGGGAGCGCTGCCCGATCCGTACTTGCTCCACCACTTCCGGTGGCGGACTGGTGTGACCGGCATGATGGGCGCGTTCGAGCAGCTGCTGGCTGTCGTAGGCGAGGTTCTGCACCGCTTTGAGCAGGTGCGCCTGCAACGGAGTGGGGGTGTCCATCTCACCGGCCTCCGCCCCGCCGCTGCGTTGCCTCGCTGCTTGAGCTGGTCATAACTCGTGACCAAGATCGGGTGTGGGCGGCATCGCAGCATCGGGGAGTTCGGCCTCGATCCCGAGTTCCAGCACCTGTGTCACGCCGTTGTCGGTGAGTCCAGCGGTATCAACCGCGTCGCCGATCGCCGACCCTTCACCCGATGCGGTGCCCGGCTCACCAATGAGATCAGCGAACTCGTGGGCAAGGTGCGTGGCGACCGATAGTTCCTCGGTCAGCCCGATGACGTCCTCGATCGCCACCGGCGACCGCTGGCGGGCAGTGCCCAGCGTGGAGTCGATGTCATCGACGAGGGTGGCGTCGATGATGGACGGGCCACTCTCGATCGCCAGCGGTGACAACTCATGCGCACTGCCGTCGACGGGGTCGATGTCATCGACGAGGGCGGCGTCGATGACGATGGAAGGATCACCGCCGGTGTCTTCGGTGAACCGCTCGGCGTAGGCATCGGATTCGTCTGCGTGCTGCTGCGATAGCCCTTCGGCGCCTTTCGCCGCAGCGAACGCCGCCGCCGAGGCCATCGCCTCCCCCGTATCACCGTGCGCACTCAACGTGTCGCTGAAACCAGCTGCACGGCGGCGGATGTCGCTGAGCAGCTTCTTGTATTCGACGTCGAGGCCGTGTAGCTCGTTGGCGCGGGTCTCCCGATTCTTGTAGGCGGTGATCTTCACGCCGTGAAGTTCACGGCTTTGTCTGCGTTCGAGCGAGCCCGCCATATTCCGCCGCGTGAGATCGGCGTCGGCACGTTCGATCTGCCGCTGCTTCTGCTGCTGTTCGAGCGTGTGCTGCTCACCGCCGCGCTGGATCCGAGAACGGACTTCCTCGACCCTGGCGCTGTTGAGGTCCCGCGCGTGACCTGCGACTTCCACCGCGTTGGTCACACGCACCCAGTGCTCGACCGAGGAACGGTGCTCTTTCGCGTCGGCGTGGCGTATTCGCTGGTCGGACTCCGCTTTCGAGCGGGCGTGTCCGCTCTGGCCACGCATCAGCGCGGCGGTTGTGTGCGCGGTTTGCAGGGCTTGGACGAATCCCTGGCGCATCGCCTGGCTGGATTCCTCGACCGGATCGCCAGTCACCCTGTCACCTCCAACCCCGACAGCAACCACGCCGACCGGTCGCTGGTGCGGGTGGTGTAGGCGTAAACGGCCCACCGGATTGGTAGCTGACCGGTGGGCTGCAGTTCGACCGCCAGCACCCGGTGCACGGAGGTAGCGGTGTCGGCCGGATGGTCGTCGCTGGTCACCCGTGCGGTGGTGGTGATGGTGGTGGCATCGGTGCGCCATTGCTGCCACTGAGCCGTGGTGACCGGCGCCCACACCACCGCCGCGGGTTCGGCGCGTTCGGCGAACCCGGGATCCAGCAACGCGCGCGCCGCCCGCAACGCTGCGCGCTGGTCGACCTGCTCGCTGGGCCGGTAACCGAACACCACCGTGACCGCCGCAGTCATGACCTGCGCGGGCGAACATGGGTCCACGCTGGTGAACGGTGTCGCGAAATGCTCCGCTCGGCAGAGTTGTTCACTATCCGCAGCGGGCGCCGTGATGGCTGCACCGCACCCAGCGACCGTTACCGCGACGACGCCGATGAACAATGCCAACGTGGGGATATGGGTGCTCACGGTTCACGCCCCGGCTCTCGTGGGAACCGCGCAGGGCCGGGCTCGGGTTCGTGGGCCGGTTCGGCGCTCCAGCTCAGCTCCAGCTCATCCGGGAGGGCAGCATTGACCGCCGCATCGTCGGGTGCCGTACTGGCCGTGTACTCGACGCCGTCGCCTTCGGCGCCGCTGTGCCACAGGTGATGCATCGCGTGCTGGATCAACTGCTGCGGCCGTGGCGGCAAAACCTCGGCGTCCAGGACCCGAGCCCGATGGCGGTCGATGGTGTCGCGGATATTGTCGACGCCGTCGCGCGCTTCCCGTTCGATGCCCGGCCAGGCGTGGATGCGCCACCGCTCCTCAAGAATGTCGGTGTCGTAGGTATGGACCGTGGCAGCGAGCAACACGCCCCACCCGTGCGCGCTCCTGACCCACAACTGTTCGCGTTCGCTGTCGAGAAGGTTGATCGCCAGTGCGAGCTCGCACGCGCGTTGCCATACCGCGGTCATGTTGTTGTGAAGATGGCTGGCCATGACTGGGTCGGGCTCGGAATGGATGCCGCAGCCGGCCATCCGAGCGCGGCGTGCGGCCGTGATCGCAGCCATGTGTTCCAGCTGCCACACGTCATCAGCGAGCAGGTTGAGGACCCAGACTCGGCGGGCTTCCGGCCCGCACGGCGGGCGCGGTGGCGCCGGGTCGCGCTCGGCCCAGCGCACACCTTGACGCCCCAGCAGCCGGGCGGCCTCAATCCACGGGGGCGGAACTTCCACTGCGCGAGCGTGAATCTGGGCCTCGTTCCGTAGTCCGTCCAACACCCGCAACCGGCTACGCCAGCTCTGGATTCGAAACTCTCCATCACCGCCAGGGGTGTAGGTCGGGTAGCCGCGCCGCAGCAGACGCGCACGTTCCACCGACAGCTCCTGAATGTCTTCCAGCAGCCGCGCCTTCCACGGCGGCAGGACCTCCCACGGCAGCCTCGTCTCGGTCACTGTCGGACCTCCGTGCCGCGGCCGCGCGAATGCGAACGGGACTCCTGTCGGTTCATAAGAACTCCTGATCGATGTGGAACGGCTCGTGTGGCGAGTCACGGTCGGTGTGAGGGCGCGGTCAGGCATTTCGATCTCCTGGTGGTGTGCTGGTGTAGCGGCGCACGTCCATGCGTTCGCCCTCCCATGCGCTCAGCGGAGTGAGGGTGACGATTTGCCCGGATTGCGGGGCGTGCAGCAACAGGTCGCGGCCTTGGGCGTCGCGGCCGTAATAGATGCCGACATGATGGGAATCCGCGTCGCCCGGGGCGGTGAAGAAGATCAGATCCCCCGGCGCCCGCTGCACGAACGGCACTATCTGCGCGGTGGGGTGGTCTTGCTGGGCTTGGGTATAGTGCGGCAACCGGATCCGCCCGCCCGAGGCGTGATAGACGGCGTAGAGAGTCAGGCCCGAGCAGTCGAACCCTCCGCCGGTCGGACCGTTCACATCCCCGCCGCCCCACACGTACTGTGTGCCGATCCAACGCGCGCCGTGCTCGATCACCGCCCGCCCGAACGCGCTCGCCTCCACTGGCAGTGGCGTGCCGGAGCCGGTCGTTCCGCACCCGGCAGCGAGCGACCCGGCCGGCGTGCGGGCCATCGATCCTGGGTCGAGGTCGGCGAACATCGCATACAGTCGCCGCGCCAACTCCAACTGCCCGGCATAGGCGTTGGGTGCGGACCGTTCGATCGCCTGAGCCAGTTCGGCCGGTGTCATCCGCTCCGCTGCGGCGCCCAGTTGTGTGGCGTGGTCGTAGAACCAGTTGATCTGGTAGATGGGGTCCATCAGTTTCGCGATGCCGACCGACCCCCAGACGCTGGCGCGCATCTGGTGCGGGCCGACCGAATCGTGATCGAACCCGAGCCCGTCGTTTGCGTGGTTCAACGACTCCGGCACCGCCGGATTCGCCAGGTTCCGGAACATCGATTCGGTTGCCTGGGCGGCGAGTTCGGCGATGATCACGTTCTGCGGCATGCCGCGCTGCTTGCCGATCGCCACCCCGTTGCGCGCCAGCTGCAACTGCGATTCCGACAACCCCGCCACCGTCCGGCCGGTCGGGCCACTCACCCCGCCCGCCGCCCCCGCCGACAACGGTGCCGCACACGACGACGTCTGCTCGACGCCGAGGATCACCAAGATCAGCAGAAGCAGCGCGATCGGGAGCCCGAGTGCGGTCGCGGTCACGGTTTTCGATGCGGTGTCCATCGGTGCTCACCTGCTCGCCTCCCCCGCGCCGGGAAGGTTGTCGAAACGTCGGTTGGTGTTGTGGACGTCCGCGGCCCGTTCGGTAGGGGTGAACACCATCCGGAATGGGATTCCTGGCTCGTTCGCTTCACCGGTCTTCAGCAAGAAACAGCCAGTGCCGGGCGGGGTTTCACGCCGGACGGGATCCAGGTCGTCGTCGCTGGGCGGCCGCGGCGCAGCCCAGGAGGTGACCAGCAGCTTCTCGGTGTCGGTGATGCCGACCGCCGCGCGGATACGGTTGATCTCCTCCGGCCCGACCGGGCCGATCAGCTTCGCTCGCGCCCTTTCGAAAAACCCGAGGGCTTTCGCCTGCGCGGCGGCGGAGTCGAACGCGGCGAGGTCTTTGATGGTGTGGCTGCACATGATCAATCCAGTGCCCAAAGTGCGATTGAGCCGGGTGAGGGCGTCGACCCGGTCCACCATGAACTCCCCCACCCCGAGGACCCGCCAGATCTCGTCCATGACGACCTCGAACGTGCGCGGCGGCGCGAGTCCGGCGTCGGCAAGGGCGTGCGCGGCGGCGACCGCGCCGAAGCCTTCGCTCCAGCACACCATCAACACCGCGGCCAGTAGTTTGGTGTCACCTTCGGGGATGCGGGAGACGTCCACACACACCGCCGGACTGCCGAGGTCCAGCCGGGTGGTGGTGGGTCCGTTGAAGATCGCTCCGAACGGGCCTTCGACCAGCGCCCGTAGGGAGCGGCGCAGGGTTTTGGTGCTGGCGCGGTAGGAGGTCTCGTCGTCCTCTTCGGCGAACTGGCGCAGTTGTTCGGCACCACCGGAGATGACGTCGAGCAGGTCCGGTAGCCGCGGCGGGCGCTGATAGGAGAAGCCGCCCGTGGGGCTGTAGAGCTGGCGCAGGCCAGCGGCGAGCAGCACTTCTTCGTAGTCGGCGACTCGCGAGCCGCGCACGAGTTCGACAAGTCCGGCGACGATGTTGACCTGGCCAGCTTCCACACGAGCGGCAACCTGGCGGCGCTGGTCCGGATCGGTGAGCTGTTCGACCACGGCACCGAGGGTGCCGACGTCGAGAGGATTCACGGTGCCGTGGCCATAGCCGACATCGACGACCTGACCACCCAATTGTTCGACGAGGTCGCGGTAATCGGGTTTGGTGTCGCCCATGCACAGCACGGTTTCCCCGGCCGCGACCGCGCCAGTAACCATCCGCCGGATCAGCGAAGACTTTCCGAACCCGTTGAGTGCCAGCACAAACACGATCGGGGCGGTGATGAACCCTTTCAGGAACCACGACATCGGGTCGAAATGCACGGGCGTGCCCGTGATGTAATGCGCCCCGACAGGAGTGCCGACGGTAGGTGCGCTCGCCCCGACACTGAACGGCCACAGCCCGGCGACCTGCACAGTGGTCGCCCGCCATTCCGGGGTGGTGGCGACGACGGCGGCGCGGCCGCCGCCGAGCCCGCGATACCCGCGGTCGGACAGACTCGCAAGCGAGCGGTCGAAGCCATCCCCGCCATGGTCTTCCGCGCGGCGGGCGGCGGTGGCGCGTCGATGATCATCGCTCGATATCGCCAGCCTCGCCCGCCAGCCGCGCAGGCCGGGCTGGGCGGCAGCCGCCTGGATCGCGGCGCGCGCCGAGGGCGTGAGCACCCGCACACCGGCGACGATTTCGGTCCGGGCGGGCCGTGGTGTTTTCTCACTGCGGGGCTTGGTCATGCCGACACCCGCTTGGAGATCGAGGTGTGCTCAGGCAGGATCAGCCCGATTCCCAAGCTGGCGGCGAAAGCGGCGGCTTGGGTGCCGTAGCAGCGGCGCACACTCAGCCGGGACGCTGCGGCCATCCCCTTCACCGAGGCTTCGATCCCGGGCAGGTCCCCGTCGAGGTGATCGGTGACCGTCACCAGCACCCCGAACCGCGTCAGCCCGGCGCCGCGTGCTTGTTCCTCGCGGGCTGCTTGGGTGTTGCCTACCCGGATCCGCGCCGACGCCGAGGCGATGCCCCGTTCGGTCTGCTCGGCCGCGACCGCGTCGCGGAAGTCGGAGTCGACCAGGGTGGTGGCCTCGGCCGCCGAATGCAACCTGTACACGAACGCCACCCGCTTGCGTGGCACATCTGCGCGCGGGCGCAGCAACTCCTCGAGCACGGTTTCCATCACCGCGCCGCGCGGAGCGGCGTCCATCTCCCACGTGATCGACCTCGCACCATCGTGCACGTAGTGATCCCACCGATCCTGATGCGCGAGCGGCCCGACGGAGTCCCACGATTGCGTGGACGTGATCGCCGCGCCGGCGGCTTCCACGTCGCGCTGGGCAGCGAGGTCGTAGCGGCTACGCACCAGCCCGAGCACCTCCCACGCCTGCAACGGCGTCGCCGGAAGTCCCGCACGGGCGAGTTGGGACAACACGCCTTGCAGGCGTTGGCCGATCTCGTGGGCCTGCTCGGCATCATCACGACGCCCTTTGCCGATGGCGCGGTAGGTGATCGCGATCCGGCCCTCAACCCGCACTCCGACCCCGCCGATATCGGCGGCGGCTTCCCGCATCACCGCCTGCGCATAGTCCGGCGCGCTGTTGCGGACCAGGCGGGTGACCTCCTGTGACTGTTTGAGGCGGGTTTCGACCACGTTCTCCAGCACCGAGCACACCGCGACCACTTCCCCACCACGGCTTTGGGTGGCCAGGAACTGCCCGTAGCTTTCGACCCAGGCGTCGATCTGTGCTTGGTCAACCAGCTCCTTGCCCCGCGGGATCACCTTCAGCACCACCGTGTAGTGGTCGCTGCGACGGATGTGGAGCATCGCGAACCGCTTTCCGCCCGCCGTCTCGAACTCACTCAGTCGCGAATCCGCTAGTAAGCCAGGAAGTTTCGCGATTCCCGGGATCCGCGAGAATCGTCCGGCACGGTAGAGGTGCTCGCCGCGGGCGCGGGCGGCGGCGAACTGCAGCCGCAACAACGCGATCTCCCAGCCGGTGCGGCCATTGCGGGTGACCGCCAGCGGGGTGAACACCACCGCGCTGCCGAGGATCAGCACCCCGGCCGACAGCAGGGATCGGGTGATCAAGAACCCGACCATCACCATGATGATCAGCCCGAGCCCGAGCATCGACACGCCCCAGGTCAACCCGAAGAACCCCGCGGAACGGGGACGCTCCCAGCGGCCATACATGCGTGTCGTCACCGCCGCACCTCCCCCGGCCCCAAAGCGTCCTGGTCCAAGCTTGTGGCGGTTGCTTCACGAGTCTGGCTCTCGATTGCCGAGACTGTCTGCTGTGCAGCGTCTTTGACCATCTGCGCGCCCATCGCCGCCGCACCGGCCACACCCGCGCCCGCAACACCGACTGCCTCACCACCGCCGCTACTCGCTGCGGACGCCGACGGCGGCTGAACTGCCCCGGCACCGGCAGGACGCGCACCACTGCTGCCGTTAGTCGATCCGCCGGTCTTACCGCCGCCGGTCCCAGCGCTACTCGCGGCACCGTCGCCGCCGCCAGGCATCGGGCGGCCACCGCCCCCTCCCCCTCCATCTCTGGACGGGCCTCCAGCACCAGGTGAGCCGACGGCCCCACCACCAGGCGCGTTCTCACCCTCGCTGACCTTGCGGGCATTCGACCGCTCACCGATCGCCGCCATAGCCATCCCGGCCGCACCGCCGGCCACAACAGCCGCCGCGCCGCCCCCGCCACCGAGTGTCGCGACAGCGGGGGCGACCAGACGGATCAGCGCGGGCAGGACAATCACTGTCATGACCAGCAGGATCAAGCCGAGCAGCACCAACTGTGGGTCTTGCTGGTCACGGCCCGCCACGGTAAAGGCGATCGCATAGACCAATGCCCCGACCGGTTTCCACAACACGAAGGCCAGTGACCAACTCAGCAGGCGTTTGTACGCTTGGGAACCAGGTCCGGTACCCGAGGCGGCCGCCGCGATCGGAATCACCGCCACCACCACGATCAGCAGCGCTTGCCGGAGAACCAGCATCACCAGTTGAATCAGCATGCTGATGATCCCGAGCAGGAACAACACCAGATAGGTCCCAATCCCTAACCCGGATTTCGTCTCGAACTCGAATTCGGCGATCCCGGCGACGATGTTGTGCGCATCTCCCCTGGATGCGTCGAACAACACCCACTCGGCGAAGGCATCACCGGCACGGGTTCCGGTGGTGACGATTGCCGCGAAGGCCATCGAGGTGAACACCGCGCGGGCCAACATGAGGAAGCTTTCCTGGGCCTCGCCCGCGACCCCGCCGCGTTTGGCCAGCGCCAGTCGCGCCGCAGCGAAGATGATTCCGCAGGTCAGCAGCAGCACCTGCAGCCCGCTGGTGTAGTCCCGGATTCCCGCCAGCGCCGGTCCCAATCCGCCCCGGCTGTCCGCCAGTTGCGGAGATGGCAAGGCTGTCCACCACGTCATGACGAATCGCAGAAGCTTGCCGAAACTCTCCCCGAGCTGCGAGGTCAGGTCGTCGAGCACCGAGTTGGCTGCCGCGGAGGCAGCTTGGCCGAGTTGTTCGCACGCCTGCTGGGGTCCTAGCGGTATGTCGCACACATCCGACGGTGGAAGCGGTGGCAGCTGTGCGCGCCACGGCCCTGACGCGAATGATGCCTGCGCGAGGGAGCTTTCGGTCACGGTGCGGCCTTCCATGAGCCGAAACCGGTCAACGTGGATGTCGACGTGCCCGGACCCCACAGTGCTTGGATGTCGTCGGGTACGCGGACGCGCCAATCCCCGTCGATCCAGGCCATGGGCCAGGTGGAGACGGTGTAGCCCAGATCGTCGTGAGTGGCGAACTGAACGATGGCGAGGTCGTCGCGGTAGCCGGGCTGGATCCGCACGCCGTCGGGGACCACGACATAGCGTGCGACACCCGGGGTGCGCTCGCGTGAGCGGGCGAACCGATCGGTGAGTGCCCGGCCGCCGCCGTAGTAGCGCTCACGCACTACCTGCTGCCACACCCCCTCCGGTGCAGCCAGCACACGTGCGAGCGCGTCCGCGGCAGCCAGCGCCGCCCCGTGGGGTGTATGAGCAAAGCCGGATGCGATGCCGTGCTCAACACGGCTGGGACCGTCGCTGCCCGATACCGGCAGGGCGGCCCCGCCCCAGCCACGCTGCCAGCGCATTTGGGCGGGTGGGGTGGTCAGGTAGTCGGGGCGGGCGGGGTCCGGACGGGTGCTCGGGTCTTGCGGCAGCGCGGCACCCTCGTCGTCGCTGATTACTTCCAGCCTGTTGCCGAACAGGTCGATGGTCGGTGGCGGCGTGGCGGGAGGAAGATCGGGAAACGTCCGCACCGTTGGGGAGGGCGGGCTGCTGGGATCGGGGGGCTGCTCGGATGAGCGGGAGTCATGGGTGATGGTCAGGACGAATACCGCGATCACGACAGCGGTGATGCTGGCGAGGAGGATTGTCAGTAGACGATGAGCTTTCATCTGGGCTGGGTTTCTTTCTCAGCGTCGTGTGAGCGGGACTAGGTCAGGAGGGGGCACCGTCATGGCGGTAACCGCCGCAGTGGTGGTGGGGCTGTCGGGTAGCTGTAGGCGCCAGTCGTCGCCATGCCAGACGACGCCGGTGTGGTTGCATGTGACGGTGTTGTCGGGATGGATGCTGTAGATGTCGACGTTTGTGGCGTCGAGCGTGTAACGGGTGATCACGTAGCCGAGAAGTTTCGGCGGGCGGTCGGTGGTCGGGCTGGTAATCGAGATCTGTGCGCGCGCGGTCGCCCAGGCGTCGCGGCCTGGACCTGGAGCGAGCATCCGCTGTCCGACGATCGGCCATTGGTTGTCGGTGGCGATGGACATTCGCACTGTGGCGTGGATGGCGGCTAGCGCGGCTCCTGCCGGTGATCGGTCGAATCCGACAGCAACGGGTTGTTCGATGTGGCGGGGGCCTTCTTTTCCGACCGGTAGGTCGACCCCTTGGAAGGGCTGCCATCGCAGACCGGTAGGTGCGGCCACGAGTGCATTGGAAGTTGGTTCACCGATCGGGGGGTGGTTTTCGCGGCCGCAGCCAAGCAGCCCGGCAGCAGTGACCAGTACCGCTACAGCCAGCACAGCAGCGCTGGTGGTCTGGTGTGTTCGGATCGAATTCACGGGATGGGTTCTCCTCGGCAGGATCAGGTCGGAGGCAGCACGGCCAAGGCCAGCGAGCTGGCGCTGCCGAGCAGCACGGCGCCGAGCAGGGCGCCAACGAGCCCTTCGACGGCTTCGTCGCGGTAGAGGCGGACGACCAGCAGCCCTCCGACCCACACCGTCCGGGCGATACACAGCAGCAGCACGAACCAGGCCAGCCAACCCAATAGCTGCGTCAGCGGTGAAAGAACCTGCACGGGAAGCGGTTTGGCGATCACGGCGCACCGCCGCTACGTTGCTGGCCGCGGTAGGCGACTTCGAGCGCGGCTAGGATCGCCTCGGCGGCCGCGGCGGGCTCGAGGTGAGGCAAGGAATGCCCCGCATCGGCAACACAGCTGTAGTCGCCCCAGATGAGTTCGGCCAGCTCCTGAGACATGCGCGGATGTACGACGAGGTCGAGTTCACCGGTCACAATCCACGTCGGCACGCTGCGCAAGATGCTGACGATCTCGCCGGACAACCTCGCACCGCTGTAGGCGGCCAGCTCCGCCCTCACCACATCCACATCCATGTCGGCGGCGCGCATCCTGCCCCGGCTGCGGATCGGGCGCGAGCGGCGGCGCGGCGACCTGTAGCTACCTGGATAGAGGTAGGTCGTCAGTTCTTCGACGAGCCGACTCTCCCAGTGCCTGCCGGTCTCACAATTAACGGACTGCGACGACCAGGGAAATGCGGGGCTGGCGTTGAACAGCACGATGCCAGCCAGGGCACGGGCGCGGCGCGGATGTCGCCCGGCCCATGCCTGCACCAGTAACGACGCCACCGAGTGCGCCACCAGAACGACCGCGCCGTGCGTGTGCGTCAGGACGGTGTCGAGGTCGTCGATGAGCACCGGCAGCCCGGTCCCTGCTCCGCGACCAGGCGGTGCGCTCGTGCCGTGCCCGCGCTGGTCGTAGGCGATCTGTGCGATACCTCCGTCAAGGCGCTGGTCCAGGTAGTCGGTCAGCGGCTTCCAGTAGCTGGAGTCGGTGAGTGTGCGGTGGACGTAGGCCACCGTCACCGGTGCTGTCGAGGCACCCAGTCGGGTGCCCGAGAGGCGGGTCCGGTCCCGGGTGTGAATGGTGAGCGGAATCGAGTCGCGATGACCGGTCGTGGCTGTTTCGCGTGTCACGGCGGCGGGCGGTGTGGCTGTGGCTGGACAGGAACGAATCCGTTGGCGGAGCATGCCTATCCGCCTCCGGTGATGGCTGCGTCCATGATCTGCCCGGCGCTGGTAGCGATGATGCCGCCGACCAAAGCACCCATGATGATCTTGGGTGATTCGACAGCGCCGCCGTGGAATCGTTCCCACCCGAATTTGCCGCCGGCGTATATCAAGGCTCCGATTCCGACCAGGGTGACAATCCAGGACAGGTAGTTGACAAGATTGACCAACTTGTCCGCTCCTGGCGGCGTCGTCGGGGTGATCTGAATCTGCTGGGCGAGCACAGAGACGGCCCCGGCAACCGCGTACGCGGTAGTCATGACGATGACTCCAAATCATGTTGTGCCGCAATCGCTATACGACGTGCGGCAAGGTGAGTGATGATTTGAGACCCCGCGCGGTGCACATCGGCGGGAACTGCCTCGGTCAACCGTGAGCGCCGCGGTGGCGGCCGGTCGAATGGCACATACTGGGCTAGGTCGGTGAGCTCGCAGCTGAGCAGTTCGTCGTGCCAGGCGATCTGGTGGACATGCTCGATCAGATCCGCCACGACCGCGCAGTAGCGGCGCACGACCATGGGGACTCGCCCTGGGCGCGCGGCCGTTAGCACGAGGCCGATCACATGCACGCCGTCCGGGGCCAGTCCGGCATGCCATTCCCGCAGGCGGTCGGCCGCGGCAGTCAGGCCGGGCATGCACAAACGTGCGGCGACGACGACCTGTTGGGTGGTGGCCAGTGAAGCGGGCCAAGCCAGGCCGGTGTCGGCGGCGGGTGCCCACCACCGCGCCAGGGTGGAAGTCCCTGCGCCGCCGTGTGCGCCGAGCACCGCGAACAACGGCGGATGAGCTCCCGTAGTCGGCAGCGGGGTCTCCCGCACCGGCGCCAACCGTTCCGGTGCGGCGACGGTTCCCGGCTCGAGGCGCCCCGTCACCCAGGGGCGGTCGTCTCGGTGCAGGTGTAGCGGTGCGGCCATCGGTTCAGCCCCGCTTCTGGATGTTGGTGATCACGACACCGACAGAGTCGTGGCGGACGTTGATCAGCTGCAGGTAGTCGACGCGTTGCCCGTCGCGGTGCTGTTGGACAACGTGCACCTCCGCAGTGCTGCCAGCGATCGGGGTGATCGCCACGCAATGTGTGGCCCCGGCCGGAACTGACGCGATCCCCGCCGCCAACGCCTCGGCGACGAGTCCGGCCTCGGGGGCTACGAGCCGCATAGCTGCTTCAGCGCTGCGCTGGACGTAGTAGGCGTGCTCGAACGCCGCGATCGCCCCAGCCACGCTGTGGGTGTCTCCCGCGGAGTCGGTGACCGTCTGTCCGGACAATCCCGTGCACGCACCGCTGAGGTGCGGCGTGGTAGTCGGTGGAGCTGCGGTCAGGGTCGGGATCGCCGTGACGGGATCCGGGGTGTCGGCGACCCAGCTGAAATCCAGCCCGGCTAGCACGGCCGCTCCGCTGAGGCTGGCGGCAAGCCAGACCCACACGCGGCGCGGCACCTGCGTGCGCACCGCCCCTCGGACTGGCCGTGGTGGTGAGAGCTGCTGTGCGTTGATCCACCGCCATTGCTCCCCATCACGCTCCGGCTCGTCGGTCGTGTCCAAGAGCGGCGAGAGTGTGGTGAGTTCGGTGGGATCCAGCCAGCCCCAGCCGTGGTCGCTGCTGGCGTCGGTGTGGGCTCGGGTGTTGGGCATCGTAGGTTTCACCTCCTCGGTGTGTGGTGGCGCGGGATTGTGGGCCCTTCGGGCGGGGTGCCAGGGGAGAATCAGCAGACAAGGCTTGGGTACGTCTGCGGATTGGGCGGGATCCGCCCGAAGGGGTCTCACGGACCGCCGCTGGACGTAGGCACCCCCGGTACGGCGGTGCTAGTGACCGGTGCCGTCGCGGGCGCGGAAGACGTCCAGGGGGCGCCGGACTGCGGTACGGCCGACGGCGAACCGGTGGCCGCGAGGTCACGGGCGACGGCGGTGAACCAGTCGGCGGTCGCGGCCAGCGCCGATCGGCCAGTCGGTGTGACCGGTGTGGCGCGGTAGGAGCCGTGACGGCCGGTGGTGTCGCTGTATTGCGCAGCGGCGGCGAGGGTGTAGAGCTGCTGCTGGTCGGTGATGGTGCTGGTGATCGCGTCGAAAGCTTCGTTCACCCAGCGGCTGGCCGTCTGCGGCGGAATCAACTCGACTGCCGCGGTGGCGAGTTTCGCGCCCAACGTGGCGACCGCCGCCCATGGGTTGGCCAGCCCGACGGTCGCCAACTCGGCGATCGTGGCTGGAGTGAACACTTTCCGCGCGACCGTCACCGCCGCGTTCAACCCGATGGTGCCGATCTTGAACAGCGCCGCCAAAGCCTCTCCCGGCCCGGGTGGGACGATGTCAGGTTGCGAGGCTTCGGCCAGTCGCTGCCCGAGCGGTTTCGCAGGCTGATACGACAGTTGATCCAGGCTGGTCCCGGTGACGTCCTCGTTGATGACGTTCACCGCGGTGGTGAACACCGTGGTGGTCAAGGCTTCGGCGATGGTGGAAATCGCTGCGATCGGGTCACGCAGGTCCGAGCGGGCGGCGATGTTCGCGGCCGTGGCGGCCAAGCTGCTTCCGGGCGGGGTGTCACACGTTGCGTCACCGGCCACACACAGGTCCGCGACACGACCGGTCAAGGCCCCGAACCCGCTCGATGCCGCCGGTGTGGCGGCGATTCCGGCACCGGTCAACGGCTGGTTAATCAGCGAGACCGTGGCAACCTTCCGCCCCGCGGTTCCGGGCGCGGGCGAGGGGGTGGTGCTGTCGGGCCGGCCGGGCAGCACCGGGGTGTTGGTGGCGCGGTTCGGGTTGGCCAACAACGCGATCGCGGCGATGTGTTCAGCGCTGACGCGTGCGTCACCTGTACCAACGCGCTCGGCGAACCGCGCGACCGCGGGTGCACCGTGGGCGTAGCCGGCGGCGGCGATCTTCGTGTTCGGGCAGCGCGCCACGACTTCGACGGCCATCTGTTCCAACCGCTCAGCCGCAGCGGTGATCGCCGCCTCATAAAGCAATGCCGTCCCGTCGGGTGCGCGACCGTAGGGAACGTACGCGCGTTGCACCAGATCACCGGCCGTGACGGCCAACGGGCCGAACAGTTGCCCCAGTGCACCTGAATCGCTGCTGAGCCCGGCCTCCGGGGAAGCTTCCTCGCTGCCCTGCACCCCGAACGCATACAGAACGGGGCATGTCTCACCGAGCGGAACGCCGGTGGGCTCGGCGTGCGCGGTGCTGATGGCAATGGTGAACGAAACAATGACCGCCATGAGCACCGCCGCAGCGGCGTGGCACCGCGCACGAGTGCTTGTGCTGTTGCTGGGGCGCATAAGTGTTGACCTCGATTCGATCCGGCCTGGGACCTGCCCGCACCCACAGCAAGGGGTCGTAGGACGGGCAGGCCGATTCAGGTGGTCTGCGGGCTGGATGGCGTGGGTCGGCGTTGCAGGTAGCCGGCCAACCGGGCGACGGCTTCGGCGGCACCGTCCCGGGCGGCGCCCACATGGCTGGTCGAGTACTCCCGCCAGCTCAGATCCACGCCGAGCGCGCGGTATTCGGTGAACAAGCTGCGGCCGATCTCGACCGGCACAAGGGCGTCTTCGATGCCGTGGTAGAGATGCACGGGCACCTTGGGGGCGGCGCGGCCGCTGGTCTCGTTGGCCAGCACATAGCGCCAAAGAGGGTCGTTCCACGGATCAGGCCGCTCACACCAGCCGCCCAAGGACTGGTTACGGTAGGTAAGCAGCAACTCTGCCGCATCGAGCACTCGAGCCTGCTGGACCGTCTCGCGGCCGGCGTCGGTGAGCAGGTGCCCGGTCGGCAGGTGGGAGTACGCGCGACTAAGCCCGATGAGCCCGGCCAGAGCTAGCCCCGCCCACGGCCCGCCGTCGATTCCCGCGATGACTGCGCCCGGATCGGCCACGACGCCACCGGCGGCCACACCCCGCAGATCCAGCTCCGGGGCGTAGGCCGGTTGTTGTTCGGCGGCCCACACCGCGTTGCGGCCGCCGTCGCCGTACCCCCACACCACGCACGGCCCCGCGTCGCTGAGTTCGGGCAGGTGGCGGGTTGCACGCGCCAGGTCCAGCACGGCGTGCGCGCCTGCAGCTCCGGCCAGGAACTGGTGCGGCCCCAGACCGGTTACGCCCAGGCATGGCCCGTCCGGTACCGCAACGGTCCATCCGCGCTCCAGAGCTGTGGCGATGAAGAGAGATTCCGGCTCGCGCCCCTCAGCCAGAAGTTGCGACGGGGCGCAGCGACCACCGAGACCGTGGAAGGACGGGCAATACACCAGGACCGGGCCCGGATCGGCAACTCCAGCGACCGGACTGGCGGTGATTACCGTGCCGGAGGCAGCCATCGGTGCGCGGGAACCTGTCGTGGCATATACAACCTGCCACGCCGGACCCGCGCCTCTCAGACCCGCCAAGGTGATTGGGCGGCGGCGCAGGAGCTGCCCGGCTGGTGCGGCGATACCGTTATCAGGACTGCTGTAGAAGCCGTCATCGATCGCGATGGGATCGGTCATGGCCTATCTCCCGCGATGTCGTGGGCGAGAGCGACCATCCAGGCGATGCCCGAGTTCAGCTGGCCGTTGACGGCGTAGTTGTTGTGCCGGGCGACGGTGTCTGCAAAACGCACCCACACCGCGGGATCGACCAAGTCGGCGTTATCGGCGACCAACTGACTCCACGCCGCCGACAGCTGACCGGCCACCTTGGGCAGCAACCCGATCGGATCCGCCGCCACGATGGCGGTGATCTCGTTCCACCGCGCGGCAGCAGCCCCGATCTCCTCCGCGCTCGGTGCCGGGTTGCGCGGGTCAGCCGCGTCCACCAGCCGAGCTGCCAGCGGCAACTGCGGAAGGTAATCGACGTTGCCGCCACCGACCTGGAAGTCGTTGAGCACCACGGTCGTCCAGGCATCACCCAGCGCGGCGGAGAATAGACCATTGAGCGAGGCGATCGCGGCCAGCGGATTGCGCAGGTCGGCTTGGGCGGCGATCTCCGCCCCAACGCGCAGCACCGCCGCGCGGTCGGGCGCAGAACAGGCCAGGTCTCCGTCGGTGCAGATATCGGCGACCCGCCCAGTGAGTTCCCCGTAGCTGGTCGCGCCATCGGCGATACCACCCCCACCGGCGGGCGGGTTGGACATCTGCACCGCTGACACCGCAGCCCCGCTCGTGCCCGGCGCAGGATCCGGGACCATCTGCCCCGGCCGCCCTGGAAAAATCGGCGCGCCCGGTGCGCGATCAGGATGGGCATACAGCGCGATCCCTGCGACACGCTCCGGGGCCACCGGTCCGGCGCCGGAGCCGACATCGTGGGCGAACGACGACATCGCCTGCGCGCCTTGTGAATATCCGATGCCTGCGATCAACGTGCTGGGGCAGGTTTCAGCGATCTGCACCGCGGCGGCATCCAGCTGACGGCGGGCATCGGTCACCGACACCGCATATGGTTCCGGGCCCCCGCCGGGCACCGCGCCACCGAAGCCCGCGCCGTAGGGGATGTAGCTGCGCTGCACCAGGCCAGGAGCAGCTGCCAAGACGGGGGCGATCAGGGCGCCCACGACACCGGTGTCGGCGAGCGGGTCCGCGGTGGGTGAGGACTGGCCGGTGCCTTGAACACCGAGCATGTACAGCGCGGGACATCCCGGACCGATCGGCACGGCCGCAGCAGTTGCGCTGCTGGTGGTCCCGGTGGCCACCCCGAGGGCGGCGGAGGCTGCGATCGCGGCGGCGATGGTGCGCCGGCGGCTCAACGAGAGGGTCATGGCTGCCCGACCCCCACGCCTGCGCCGAAGCCCGCACCGACGGTTCCGGCGGCGACCGCGCCGACCGCCGCGGCCGGGATGCCAGCGATCGCGGCACCGGCGGCGGCGCCAGCGGCGGCGCCGAGCGCTGTGCCGGCGATGCCGGAGGTCACTTCGCCGATGACCGGAACCGGCACCACCGTGCCGAGTGCGGCTCCGGCGATGCCACCGACGGTGCCGCCGATCAGGCCACCGACCACCGCGCCCGCGGCAGCAGCTGGGACACCGGCCACGGCAGCGCCGACCGCGCCACCGATACCCGCGCCGGCGAGCGTGGCGCCACTGACGCGGTCGGAGCGCCCGGCGGGGATCCCGATCGAATCCAGCGCGGTCGCGACCTGCGCTTCGGCGTTCGCGGCGACGTCATTGATGACGTCCGCGTATTCCGGCGCCAGCCACTCCGGGCGCGGAGCCTGCCACTGACCGACCCGAATCGTGTTCTCCGGCGGCTCGATCGGTGCCACCGGTGCCACCGGCTCGGGCAGGTGCAGTTCCTCGATCCGGACCGGTTCCACCGGTTGCTCCGGCGGTGGCGCCGGACGCGAGGGCGCGGCGTTGCGGACCTCCGGCGGTTGCGAGTAGTACACCGGGGGCGCGGGCTCTGGCGGCGCGGGTACCGGCTCGGGCTCCGGTGCCGGTGGGGGCGGCGGGGGCGGGGTGGTCGTGCCGGGCTGGGCGGGGTTGGTGACGCCGGGCTGATCAGCGATCGCGGCAAGACTGGCGCTGGCGCTGGCGGTGTCTGCGGCTGCCATCATCACCACTGCGGGCACCACGGCCGCCAAGATCGCGCGGCTACCTCGGCCAAGGCTGGAGCAATCCCGCTGCCAGCGCGCGTTGTTCTCCTGGTCCCCGCTTGCTGCGTCGTCGCAATAGGCGAAATGAGTATGTCTTCTGATTTTTTGCATGCCGAATAGACCCCGTTGGGAAGGTATGGGAAGGGAATTCTTATGATCGGAATGCGCCGTGGCGCTCAGTGGTTCCTACCTCCCAGCAGCGAAACCACTGCTGGGAGGCCGCATCTCAAGGCGAGATGGTCAGATGAACGGACGGATGAGCGCCAGCGCCTGGCCTGCCACGGACAACCCGTTGGAGAGCGCAGACAGGGCGGTATTCACCCAGCCCAGAATGATCAGTGGGTCCATCGGTTTCCTTTCGGTGGTCGAACTTGCATGTCCATCAAAACCCCTCCCGAGCAGCAAAACCAGTGTTTCGGCGAACCGAATTTGCGTTAACGCAGCCAGCGTAAAGCTGCAAAAGGGGTGATACGCTGCGGCGTAGCACACCATTTTACGCAGCCAGCGATAAACGAATTTCTTTTGTCCACCCGGAAGCCTCCGACACCGAAACGACCCAGGTTGGCCATGAATAGGTTGGATAGGCCGAAGCGTTCCCGAGCGTCGCCGATCAGCGTGCACGAGAAACGTCGAACCGCTGACGATGAGAAGGGCTGCGACGGCGGATAGCCGCAGCACATGAAGCGCATAGAACGCTTACTGACGCGGCTGGAAGCCCGGGACCATCAACTGTGACGTGAGCCAGGAAAGGACGGCCGACTATTCGAATGCGCGTTGCGGAGGTATCGGGCGGCGGCGCTGCCTCCGCCTACGAGTCGGACGTCGGCGATCGGCTGTTTGCGGTTTCGCAGGATCTGGCGCCGCACGGGCGTGGGGACGGCGCGCGGTCGACTGAATTGCCGCAGCGATGTCGCTTGCGGTCAGGTACCACGATCGGCCGGCTTTGTGGCCTGGCAGGCGTCCCTTTCTCAGCTGTTCTTCGTACCAGCGTGTGGACTTCCGCAACGCCTGAGCGCCAACTGCCACGGGATATGTCGGCTCATGCAGCAGATCGTTGGCACCATTTTCCGACGGATCCGCTGATCCGGCGTTTCCATGCTCGCTCATTTCCCAGACCTGCCTGCCATTTCTGCCAGCATCAGATAGGAAATTAAGGACGAGCTGGCGAGCGACTACGAGAGTCACTGCATCCAGAATACCTGCGGGGCCGATGCGACTAATTCAACGAAGGTCGCCAGTCCGCCGCATCCCGGCCAGACCACGAATGCCCCGCGCGTCGCGAAAAATCGATCGTGGGTGCACACAGCAGCATGGACATCGCTTCACACGTCATTTCGTGGAGGATGCAGCTAGGCCACCTCGATGTTGGGTCCGCAGTATGGCACCGGAAGCGCGGTGACCAGCAATACGTCTCCAGTCTGACTGATCTCTGACATGGTCAGGCTGTAGGAGATCAGCTCTCCGGTATCGGTGTTGCGCCAGTGGAGCTGGTCTCCGGTGTTGCGGCCGTAGGAAATACTGATGCTGCTGGACCAGAGCCGGGCGAACGTACTGTTGGGACGCAGCCGTCGCATCAAGTCTCGGGCCTGCTCCGAAGTCCGGTAACGCCCGAGTACTGCTTTGGTGGTAGCGACCGAATGAGCAGCCTCCCGATCCCAATCGACTACCGTGTCTCGCGCAGCCGGACTGAACAGCCATACCGGCACCGACTCGCTCGAATCCAGCCCAGGCAGTGCTGACCGGAACGAATCATTACAGGCCAAAACGTTCCACATAGGATCCATGTAGGCCCCGAGCACTCCCCGTTCCTCAAGGGCATGGATATGGGTCATCAGTCCGCCGTTCTCCCGAACGAGCCGACGAAGGTTCTCGGCGGGAGCGAGATCTTCGGCGGGAGCGCGAAGCTCGAGAAGGTGACGTGCTTGCGCAGCGTCCAGCCGGTATCCCCGGATGAGCTTGTCGAGCGTTTCCAGGCTGGGTACCCGCTCGCCGCTTTCGATTTGGCTCAAGTAGGACGCACTGACCCTGGTGCGCTCGTAGCTCCCGACACGTGACAGCCCCAGGTGATCTCTGATCATCCAGCATGTCGTCGACAGCGTCGGTATGCTCGGCTGCGCGCTGCGACTGGGCTGGCGGTGTGCTGGACGCCGACTCAAGCGAACTCCCCCTCTCATGCAATGATCTCCGCTACGGTTAGCGCGGGAGGCTCGACCAACAATCGCCCCCGCGGGTTACCTCAGACCTGCTGAGCCGCAACAGGTTGCTGCGGCCTGGCGGTCCTTTCTGCTCAACCTTTGCCGCCCGCCCGCCGGGCGTCAATATCACAATCTTTGATACCTGCGCACCCGCCACCAAGCTTTGGCAGCCGTTAGTGTGCAAGAAGTCGATCATGCACAGATGGGGGATCCGGTGAGCACAATCGAGTTGAGGACCGGGACGTTAGCTGGCAAGACAGCGATCATCACAGGAGCCAGCCGCGGCATAGGTGCCGCGATCGCGATACGGCTGGCCGCGGAGGAAGCCAACGTGACGATGATCGGCCGCACCGCCCAGGCACATCCCAAGTATCGCGGCACCATCCACACCGCGGCCGCCGAAGCGGAGGCCGCCGGCGGGGATGTCCTGCCGATCGCGGCCGACGTCCGCGATGACAAGGCAATGGCGGATGCTGTGCAGCGGACCATCGAGCGGTTCGGCGGTATCGACATGTTGCTGAACGTGGCAGCGGTGATCGAACCAGCACCTGTAGCGACACTGACGATGAACCAATATGACTACATGCAGGACATTAACTGTCGCGCAACGCTGTTGATGACGAAGCTATGTCTGCCAGCGCTTCAACTCTCAGCGCAGGCCGGTCGAGCACCCCATGTCCTGAATATCTCCCCACCGTTGAACATGGCTGCTGAGCAGATCGGTAGGTTCCCCGGATACACCGTCAGCAAGTACGGCACCTCCTTGCTGACCATCGGAATGGCTCATCAGTTCACTGATCTGGGCATCGCAGTCAACTCACTGTGGCCACGCACCACGATCGACACCGCGGCCGTGCGGAACAAGCTCGGCGGCGATCAAGTCGCGGCGACGTCACGCAACGTGTGGGTTATGGCTGATGCAGCACTGCTCGTGCTTACACGCTCGGCCTGTACCGGCGAGCTGCTGCTCGATGACGAAGTGCTCGCCAACCACGGAGTGACCGATCTGGAGAAGTACCGCGTGACTCCTGGAACAGGCCCGCTGACCAACGACATCTTCATCGATGACTAGATCTATCGCCTCGACACAGAGCGACACCCTGACCCAGCTCGCACATGTTCGGCCGCGCACATGTGGAATACACTGTGCGCCAATATGATTTGCGCCACCTTCGGGGCGCCGATAGCCGGTTCACGGTGAAACGATTGGCTTCGTTGCCATAGCCTGGCCTGTTAGGCAGCCACGAAGCGTCCCGCGAGTCTGCACTTCCATCGATGCACCGCGCACGCTCCCGAGGCTGTTGGAAGCCAAGTAAAGGCGTATGCGATGGTTGAGGATGACGATCTACCCGTACTGGCCAGGCTACTTCGGGCCGAGCGCGAAGCCGCCCAACTGACGCGCGAAGAAGCTGCCCAGATTATCAAAGTCTCGAAGGGCTTGATCTACGCGTGGGAGCGCAAAGGGCGGACTCCCTCAGCCGAGACACTCGAGGCATTCTTGAACGGCCTCGAAGTCCCTCAGTGGCGAAGACCCAAGTACGCCGCGCTGGCACAGCCGCTGCTCAACCAGCTCAACTGGGACATGTCGCCGGTCGTCACTCCGGACGATCAGCTCGGCTTGGACCGCAACCTCGACCCCGCCTGCTACCACGACGACGCCTTCGACCTGTATGCCGCCAACGGGCCACTGCTTGACCGGTTCCCCGGGCTCGTCGCCCCCGAACCCGATGCCACAGTGCGGCCGAACTTGCTCGAGTGGGTGGTCCGCGATCCTGCCGCGAAGAAGGTGATCGGGAACTGGGAGGAGCGGGCCACCGTCATGGCCAACGCCTTTCTCATCGTCGCGCCAGGCCGGATCCCCGAGCGACGCATCCAGCAGATCATCACCTCCTGCGAGCAAGCACCCGAATGGCCGGAAATCTCCAGGATCCGCGCCACCGACGAGCACGTCCTCAACCAACGGATTTATCTCTGGGACCCGGAGACCGAGTGCTACGAGAACCGCATCATCACCGCCTACACCTTCAAATACCCCCCGCGTCCGTACAACGTGCTCGTATTGCAGGCAACAGTGCCGCAAAGCTGACCAGCGCCGGGCCGCCTCGGAAGCCATCACGCCGATACCACGGCGGCGGCGTCGACGACTGCGGCGGCAGGGTTGACACGTCGGTCATGCGTGTCGCTTGCGCCGGGTGATGCGGTGCGGTTGCGCTCTCAAATGCTCGGCGTCGTTCGCGCGGACCAACACCCACCGCGACCCTTCGGCCTCTGCAGACTGGTGGCGAGCCGGGCGCAGCTGCCATTCGGTGATCGCGGTGTGGTCGACCTCGATCGAGGCATGCGCGCGGGAGTACGTTCCTTCCAGGAAGTACTGGGCCGCGGCGAGCGCGGTGGATTGGTGGCAGACCACCACAACCGTCTCGCCGGGATGCCTCCCCGCGATCAACTCCAACTCCCGCCCCACCCGTGGTGCCCACTGCCCCCACAGCTGCCCACCTTCACCACCCGACATCGCGCGCTCGACCGGATTCCCGTGCGCCGGCCCGAGCGGAGTCGTCTCGACCGATAGCCCCAGCAGCTGGGCCACGATCGTGGCGGTTTGCGCCGCCCGGCGTATGCCGGTGCTGTACACGCGGCTGACTTGCAGGCTCGATTGCTCGGCGGCCAACCGCTCCGCCAGCCTCGCGGCTTGGCTTCTGCCCGTCGCGCTTAGTCTACGCTCGGTCTCTTCGCCCTCGGCGACTCCGGCGGCGTGGGTCTCACCGTGGGCGCAGCGAATAAGCAGCAGCCGTACTCCGGCACGCGCACCCCCGTCGCATCGGTCCACCAATCCGCCACCTACCTGACAATCTCGAAGCTCCGGACGTTCCCGCCCACCTCCCAACCATCGCCCGCGTCGAACACTCGTCGCCAACAACAGGGCGTTGTACAACAGCATGTTGTACCGCCGCGCCAGCCACCACATTCGCTAGTCGAAGGCCAGCTGCAATGGCGGCTCGGCCGCAGTTCGGTGACCGTTAGTTATCGATCAGCGTGCCTGTCTCGACGGCCGATCACGCGGTATGCAATCATTTCGCACATATGTTCGATAGCTCGCAGTTGGAGGGCAGTCAACGGTCCGACGGCACCACAGCCGCAGCACCGCTGACCGACCTCCCACGTACCGAGCAACTCGCGCTCCTGCGCGCCCGCATGGACGCCATCCACGGCCGAGTCGGCGCCCGCGAAGCCCCACCGATGCCCACCACCGCACCAGCGAACACACTGCCGATCCCCGGGGCACTGGGTGAGGCGCTGCCCGCCGGTGGCCTACCGCGCGGATCGCTGATCGCTTGCACCGGACGCCTCGGCCCTCTCCTCGGATTGCTCGCCGCGGCCACCGCCGCCGGGGAATGGACCGCCGTCCTCGGCTGCCCGCGGCTGGGGTTGCTCGCCGTCGCGGAGATGGGCGGAAACCTGTCCCGCCTGGCCCACATCTCCAACCCGGGTGACGACCCCCTCGATGTCGCCGCCATCCTCCTCGACGGCCTTCCCCTCGTCGTACTCGACCACCCCGCCACCCCAGCCGCCACCCGCACACGAGCGGTCCTCGCCCGGCTTCGCAGCCATGACGCCATCCTGGTCACCACCCACACCGGCTGGGCCCGCCCCGACCTGGAAATCCACAGCGAACTTCTCGAGTGCGAGGGGATCGGCCGCGGACGCGGACGGCTGCGATCGATGACCTACACGATCCAGGTTTCCGGCCGCACAGCGCGCCGCCCACGCAGCACCTCACTACGACTGGGCGCTGCCGGGACGCAGCGATCGTGCTGGACCCGCCGACCAGCCGACCCCCACACCGCTACTACCGCGATCAGCCGGACGGGGTGACCATGAACGAATCCGGATCATCCCACCACGCCAGCACCAGAATGCTCACCCCTCCACGCAGGGTCCTCGTCGACCCCCGGCGAATATGGGTACCTCCAACTCGCAGTCCCGCCCGAACGGTGCCGTTCACTCTCGGAGAGAAAGCCGCCGCCCTGGATCTACGCATGGGCGAGACATGGATTCCCGCGCTCGGCTACCGGTGGGCACGCCTGCGGTTCGGGACTGAGCCCGTATGGTTTCTCGAAGTCGAACTCGAACTCCGGTCGGTCAACGGCCACGTCGCACTCACCGTCCGACAATGGGTGCCCTGGGACTCCGTCAAGCCGGCGTGAGTAACCAACCCCGTTCGCTCGTGACTAGATCGCGTCCGCACATTCTCCTGCCACGTCGCGTGCGATCGAGGTTAGCCGAGTATCAGGGTCGCCCTGATGACATCGTGCCCGCAGTCGCAACGCGCGCACAGCGCCCCGGAATGAGTGGCACTGGAGCTAGGCTTGCTCTGTGGAACATGCGATCGCCGCCTCACCACGATCCGTACAGCTCCGCTGGACGGAGCCGTACGCCTGATGGTGCACCGCCCCATATGAATCATGTATCGCTGTCCGGCCTGATCGGTCGCCATCATTTCCAGCAGCACCAGATCCCAATTCCCGACGCGATCGAACGCGCGACCACACTGCTGATCCCAGCGCCGTCCGGAAAGTGGCATGTCCCCGGCGGCTGCAGGTACGCACGTGAGCATGCGGGCCAGTCGGTGCCACTGCTCGAGGTCAGGTGGGGCGATCTGTGCGGCAACTGCGCCCCCACGCAAGATGTTGATCCACTGCACACTTGCGCCCTGCGTTCCGTTGCCACTCTCTCCGAGATGAGCGCGGCCGTCAGTGCGTTCGCTGAAGAACTGGCCGACCCTGGCAGGTCTTTCGAATGGCTCGACTACGCCCGTCGCCGGGCCGGGCGACCCATCACCGACGAGTCATTGCCAGCTTTGACCGCCCCTATGCGTGGCGTCCGCGGGTGGGCCCGCACTGTCGCGGCTGTCAACCGCGCTGCCCTGGAATACTCGGGCCAGTTCGACGCCCTGCTGGCGCAGCTCGCCGAGCGGCTCGGCACCGACTCCGAGGACGGGCTGTTCGATCGCGCAATCGATATCGTCGCCACTGAAACACCGGCCTGCGCCGAAAGCGAACAGCTCCAGAGGATCACCTGCGCCGCCGATCCGAACCATCGAGCCTACGTTGCGAAAAACCGCGGCTTCGACGCGTGGACATACGTCGCCGACCTCTGGCTGGGCGCACACCGGCAGGGGACCAACCATCCCGACATCATCACCGCACGCGCCAAACAATCTCTTGCCGAACGTCTCCCCCACGTCCGCGACTTGACCCAATTGCCTATTGACCCGAAGGTGGCACCGCACCCTGCCGATACTCCGCAGAGCTGGGCCGACCGCGTCCTCGCTGTCCTTCGCGACCGCACGGTCACCGTGTGGATTGAGCGGGCCGAGATGACCCTTCACAGCCTGCGCGACGCACACCGCACAAGCAGCAACGCCGAGCCGGACCGCGCGCTGCTGGTTACCGGATGGCCCCTGCACCACGACTCCTGTGCACGCTTGGCCTACCTGAGCCAATACCCAATGCTGCTGGCGCCCTTACGGATCGTCGGCAGCGCCGACTGGCAATTTCCTTCCACCGAGACCTGTGTGGCAATACTGCGGGTGCCCGAAGCCGCCGCCGAGCAAGCCCACGCCGTCTCCAGCAACATCCGCTCCACTGTCTTGGCAGCCGGCACCGACCCCCTCGTCGCGGCGTCCCGGCTGTTGCGCGACTTCGGAGTCGTCGTCCATCCGATTGATTTGCCACCGACGGCCCGGCCATCGCGGCTGGTCGAATCGGAACGAACCCGGCTGGCCATCGCGATCACCGACACACCCTTCCAAGCACACCCCAGGCCATTCGCCCATGGCGCCGACCTTCCCCCGCATGTCCACGACCGCGGCGGCGAATGGACACCATGGACAGCACGCGACGCCTTCCACCGCCGTGGTTCGGTCTTCATCCCTGGCATCGATGATCTCGAGCGGTTCGCCGTAGGTTTCGTCCAATCAGAGATGTACGACACTCTCGAGGTCCAGGTGCGGCTCCAAATACCCGCAGGAACGGCCCCGCGTGTACAGCGCTATTCGAACCAGGTGCCGGCCATCGAAAACCCACCCACTCTCACACAGGCTGGGCTGATCGATGTCCCCGCCATCCTGCACGGCCTTACCGACGACCACACAACCCTGCTGCTCGAGATCGACCCGTGCCGCGACCCGATCCACGTGCCCCTGAACTACATCGCCATGCTGCAATTCCTGCGCTGAGCGCGACAACGGCATCCGCCTAGCTGGAGCTTGAACCGAGAGCGTAGACCGATCCAGTGGTCGGTTTGCCGCCGCGGTTTTCGTAAGGCGTGGGCACCACCGATCGCAGCACGGCCGGGGGAATTGCGAGGGCGTCGGCGGCGGCGCGGTACGGCCGCGACCCGAACCGTCGGCTGAGAAGTGTCCACAGCAGCAACGGACTCTCGTTGCCGACCTCCACAGGTTCTTCTCGTCGCCATCCTTTGGCCGACAACTGCACGAACAATGACCGTTTGCGGCTGTCGGTGATCAACTCCAGCGCTGAAGCCCTCATGATCAGCGCTTGCATCGATACACCCCACGTTGCCTTGATCCGTCCGAAGTCGGTCAGGGTCGTCGCGTCGGAGAGAATTTCGACAGCGCGTGACCGGGGCACCAACAAGGCGGCGGCGAACTTGTTCGCCTCGCCTTCCGGGTCGGCCGCACGGGGACGGAAAGAGTGCAGCACCAAATGTCCCACCTCGTGCGCGATCGTGAATCGCTGCCGATCGCCGTGAGTTCCAGGGAAGAATCCCACCAGGGCACTCGCGCCCAGACCGCCCCAATACGACGCGCCGAAATGCCCGCCCCCCGCGGGCGCCTCATCACCGTCGATGTGCGGAGGAACGATGGGGGCCACCGCGACGCCTGCACGTTCCAGTGCTCGCGTCAGGTGGGGAATCGGCGCGTCCGGAGCGAGCCGCAGCGATTCCCGCGTCTGGTCGGCCAACTCGTTGATCTCGTCGTCACTAACCGATTCCTGAGTGACGAAAGGTAGGTCGGCGACAGGATACTTGCTCTCGGTGATCAGCCCGTCGGACACGCGGTAGCTCTCGCGATACCAGCGATGTATCCGGCGAGTCATCGTGATGCTCGCGCCTGCCAGCTTGCGAAAGCGCAGCGAATCCAGCGGAATCGCGTTCGACTCGACGTAGAAGAAGCTCAGCGGTGTCCCGGTCGCTGTCGCGATGACTTCCAGCTCCGCGTCGGTTACATCGCGGAACTGATTCTCGGCATCGGATAACCGCGACTGTCCCAACCCCGTCATCTCAGCAAGCTGCTTCTGCGTGAACCCGAATAGCTCACGCAGCGCGCGTATCCGTTCACCCGGAGACGCCGCGAGCATCACCACCGCCTTCCTCGTCGCCATCCGCGTGCGGCATCAACAGATCCAGACCCTCATCGGTCGGCTGGAACTCCAGATCCGACAACTCCTCAGCCGTCTCAGGAAGCACGAACTCGAGATCGACCTTCGCCTTCTCGCCCCACTTCCACGGGCCGATCGTACGGACGATCCGGAAGCTCGGTGTCGCCAACTCCGGATCGATACGCCACAGCCCCAGCAGACGGTCGTTCGCCTCCCCGGTCAAAGACAGCTGACGCGGCAGCGGCGGATTGCTGTAGTACGCCCGCCGCGCCGCGTTCGTGCCAGGCGGAGGGATGTGGTCGTCGGCGTGCGCGTGAAGCAACTGCACCCGGTAGTGGTCATCGGTCAACCACAACGCACCGTTCTGCGAATGTTGGCCACTCAGCTTCCACGCACCCAGCAGACCCTTCTTCTGCCGAAGCTTGTGGTGGGCCAGTGCACGGATCGTGTGCGTCGCATGCCAACCATAGAGCTCGGCCTCGTCGAGTTCAGGCAGCCGCTCCCGACGGATCTGCTCAGCCCACGTGAACGTGTCGTGTAGCGGCTCACACAGATCCGACAAGGCCGCACGGACACGCTCCACATGAACCTTAATCATGGCGCAGATATTATCACGACAAAAGTTAATACGTACATCCGTTCGACCGTGGCGGTCGCACGGCTTGGGTCGCGGGTCTTGCAGATGCGTGGGTGTTGCGGCGTGCCGTCGCGGTTTTGACGGGGCGGGAGAGGAAGATCGCGCGGCATGACGGCAGGCGCGCGCAGCAGGACCTCATCTCCGCGGCGAGAAGATGCCCACACCTTCGAGGTGGCCGGGCGGGTCTTGAGCCTGCTACTCGATTCCATCGGGCCTCTCGGACGAAGCCTGGGATTTCATCTGTGGCCCAGCCCGATCGACCCAGGGTTCGTGCTGTCGTGGCGCGGTCCTGTGCCGGGCGAGATCGAGGTGATCCAGTACTTGGTCAACGCCTCGGCCGACGACGAGCTGACCACAGCCCTGCGGCCCGGCGATGTGACGTTCGACTTCGCGGCGGACGACAAGCACTACACCCACGTCGACGTTCAGGGCGTGCGGTTTCAGCTCCGGCCGGAGCGAATGCTCACTCCCAAGGAGCTCGCCTCGTGGGGCACGTACTGGCGCAGCGGGGATCTGGAAGCGTTGCTGAGCTGATCGGCCGACCTGTTGGTGGACGCGACTGTGGGCGTCGCTGCGCGCGTGCCGCGGAGCGAGCTTCGCTCGCTTGCCACCGTGGCCACATGGCCAGCCGAGCGTGCGATTGGCAGTGGGCGGCGACTGCCTTGAGATGTTATGGCCGGTCACAGCCGCCAAGACGTGCTGCGAAAGACGGTCCGGGACTCTGGACTGAGGGCGTCGGCGGTTGATCGTGCTCGGAACACGTCAGCGTCGCGCCCGCACGGGGCCACCGGCAAGAGTGGCACGGACGTCGGCGAGAAGGCGTCGCATACCGCGTCGACGGTCCGACATCACAGCAACCACCTTCCCGCGCAGAGATGCCGTCCACGTCTTCGTCTCAGGCTTCCGACGCATCTACCTCTTTCTCCCCAACGATCTTTTCGGCCGACCTTCGATTCAGCTCGCCAAATGGGACGTGAACCGAGGGTACATATTTGCTGGTATCTATCAAATGACTTTCTTGATCGTCAAAGAATATGTGCGGCTTCAGAACTTGCATGACTCGGCCTTTGTCGACGCCCCCCAAGAAGAATGCATTATCGACCTGCACCTCCCAGGCTTTGAGACTGAGGATCATCCGCTCATGCGCTGGCGCGTTACGTGAGGTCACGACCGAAATTGACAGCCGTCGACGATAATTGCTATCGCTCTTACACCTTTCCCTTTCCATCGTCTGGATACGGGACAGCGCCTTCAAGAAAGGCAGAAGCAGCCCCTCCGGGTGGGTCTCGTTGGCGTGTTCGGATTCACTCGCATGAAAAGCACTGATGCCACCCGATTGGAAAATCTGCTCGGCACTGTCGTTCGTCAGGATCCCATCGAAGTCGAAAGCGATCCGCAGTTGATCACTATCATCCGCTTCTGCGACCGAGGCAAGGACAAGTCCAGCCGGGTGGTGCTGTTCGACCGCGGCGCGGACCGCTTCGTCGTCCGCCGACAGGTACAAGGAGATGTTGAAGGGGGGAATGAACTCGTACGGAGATCGCCCGGCAGTGAAGATAGCCCGTGTGATGGCCAGGCCGTGACGCGACACGGATCTCATGACCCGCAAGCCTGTATCAGGATCGTTTCGCGACATAATGACTACCTCAACGAGGGGATCACCCATATTCGGAGAAAGATCATTGAGTTGCAGTATTCGCTTGACGAATTGAAACGCTACACCCGGCTGCAGAGCATCCTCAAGATGCTCCTCCTGATACCTTCGGTAAGCTGCTTCACCCTGTTCTCTGAAAACTCGGTCTGCCTCTCCAAGGTCGAATAATGCGCTCGAAGCGACGCCTATTACCAGGCGATCATCAAGGATGTAGGGCACGGGTAGAGATTATCCCACTCGAAGTCATTTATTCGAGTAGTGCAACGAACCACCCAACCCTTTCCCAGCACACCGTGGACCGGCAGGGGACCGCCGGTCGCCGCGACCACGCTCCAATCTCCGAACCGATCCATCCCGCGACTACGATGCGACTGCATCCGACAGAAACGGTTTAGGGATCGGTCTGCTGCAGGAGCAAGGATCTGACCAGCCGTGCAACTCGTTCCGGCTACGCAACCCTGCATCCCGATACGTACATTCGTTGAAGGAGTATCCGATGCGACAGCGCTGGGCCAGCGCCGACAAGCTGACACGCATGCTCGCGGAGTCCCGGATCGAAGTCGATCTCGACGGGCCGGTCGGGTTCCTGGCGTTGCATGGCGGGATCGAAAGTGGCACAGCAACGTTGGCTCTTCGGGCGGCGTCGCGGGTGGGCGGGTCCGCGCTGATCGTGCGTCAGCAGTCCAACGACACTCGCCTGCATGTCTCGTCCAACGAGTTCGCCCCCGAACTGTTTCCGCAACTGCGGCTGATACTGGATCATTGCCCTGTGATTGTGTCGCTGCACGGCCATAACCGCCGCGCGTTCGCCCACCATGTCATGGTCGGCGGACAGAACCGGGTGTTGGCGGGGAAGATGGCGTCCTGCCTGCGGCGCCACACCGAGCGTCTAGCCGTCATCGACGACTTGGCGGTCATTCCCCCCGAGATCAATGGCACGAAGCCGGCCAACCCGGTCAACATTGCCGCGGCCGGCACCCAACTCGAGATTCCGCACCTACCCGATGTGACCCGCCCGTGGTCACTTCATATGGATCCGCGAGTCGAGGATGAACTTCTCGCCGGCCTGTGCGAGTTCGCTGATCTCGTTCACCGCCACAACTGACAACCCGCACGCTCGGCAGGAGCTCAGCCCGCATGCCCGTGAAGATCATGGGTGTTCTCAACGTGACTCCCGACTCGTTCTCCGACGGCGGCCTCTACCTTGATCCCCACCGCGCGCTCGATCGCGCATATCAGATGCTCGATGAGGGCGCGGACATCATTGACATCGGCGGCGAGTCAACCCGCCCAGGCGCGACGCCGGTCGAGCCCGATGTCGAATGGGAGCGCGTCGGCCCGGTTATCGAGGCTTTGGCGGGTAACTGTGTCCTGAGCGTGGACACGCGCCATCCCAATGTCGCCCGTGCTGCGGTTGGCTGTGGTGTAAGCATCCTCAACGACGTTTCCGCCAGCCTGTCCGAGGTTGCCGCACAGAACCAAGTGACGTGGATCGCCATGCACATGCAACGTGACCCATCGACAATGCAGCGTGATCCTCACTACACGAATGTCGTCGCCGAGGTACGCGCCTACCTAGCCGCATGCACTGATGACGCACTGCGCCGGGGGGTGCCCGAGGTGCTTGTCGATCCGGGCATCGGCTTCGGCAAGAACTTCCAGCACAATCTCGAGCTGTTACGCCATCTCGACAAGTTCGCTGATCTGGCGCATGGCCTCGTCCTAGGCGTTTCACGCAAATCGGTGCTCGGCGAAGCTATCGGTCAGACCGATCCGCTGCGGAGGCTGTCAGCAGCTCTAGCTGTGTCGGCCCTTGCAGTGAGCAAGGGGGTGTCGATCATACGAACCCACGATGTCGCCGAGACCATCCAAGCCGTTCGTATGGCCGAGTTTCTACAGGGGTAATACCGTCGTCCCCATCACAACGGCACCTGCTCTAGACTCGGCCCCCAGACCGGAACCTCACACAGCAAGCACTCGGGCACCTAGCGCACAGTGGGGCGTGTCGGTGAAACAGGGACTCCTGCGGGTGTGTAATCGTGTGGCTAGGGCCCCTCTGTATTTGGAAGGACGATCGGATGGCTGCTCTCGACACCGACACCGACGTGACCACCCGCAGCGATGTCGAGGTCGAGCTCGTCAAATCGCAGGCATCCGATGCTGACGTCCTGTTCGCTGCGAGGGTATCGACCCAGGGCCCTGAGTCGCTCGCTGCAGTCGAGGCAGACGCCACCGGATCGTCGGGCTTGATCAATTTCCTGATGAAGAACCGGCACGGGTCGCCCTTCGAGCACAACTCGTTCACCTTCTACATTCATGCGCCGATCTTCGTGTTCCGCGAGTTGATGCGCCATCGCATCGCCTCATACAACGAAGAATCCGGCCGCTACCGCCAGCTGCGGCCGGTCTTCTACAAGCCGTCGATCTCACGCAACATCGTCCAGGTCGGCAAGGCCGGCGCCTACACCTTCGAACCGGGCACCTCAGACCAGTATGAAGTGCTCGACGAGCAGGTCGATGCCGCATACGAAGCGTGCTACCGCTCGTACACCGCGATGCTCGAGGCTGGTATCGCGCGGGAAGTGGCACGCATCGTCCTACCGGTCGGCCTGTTCTCCAGCGCGTACATGACCGTCAACGCGCGCTCGCTGATGAATGTGCTGTCACTGCGCACCAAGAGCCCCGACTCTGCCTACCCCAGCTTCCCTCAAGCCGAAATCGAGATGGTCGCTGAGCAGATGGAGAAGAAGTTCGCCGAGCTGATGCCGCTCACACACGCTGCTTTCGTCAAGAACGGCCGCGTCGCTCCCTGATCTCTCTCGGCAGTACCCGAACCGAGCCACCAGCGCCCGGTTCGGGCGAACGTGCGCGCCAGCTCCCGCGGACCGATATTCTTAACTCGCGGCATAGTCCGTGATTCTTTGATCCGCAGTACATTTCGCCTGCAGGGGGCGCGGATGACCAGTCCGATCGAGAACGTCGTCCACGCGCGGGCTGGTATGCGCCAACGCCTGCTGCGTCCTGACACCCGCCAGGTACTCATCGCACGCCTGGACGGATCACTGGAGGCGGTCGACAGCTACACACGCGTCAACTGCGCAGGCTATGGGAGAATTCGCCGCTTCAACAGCTTCGGCATCCACCTACGCTCCACCCCCGGCGCTTCCAGACCGAAGCCGCTGTATCGCGGGTTGCCGCCAGCCTTGCCATACACCACTCAGGTCTTCCAACTGGGCGGATGCAACTGGGCGTGTTGGTACTGCTTCGTCGATGACGCGCTGCTGTCAGGCGACCAAACCCGCGGTAGGTTCATGACGGCCGCGGAACTAGTCGACTTGTATCTCGCTGACGCCGACCCACCCCCCGCGCTGGATCTGTCAGGCGGACAACCCGACCTTGTGCCCGAGTGGTGCCTTTGGATGATGCAAGAACTCGATGAACGCGGCCTGCGCGGTCACGTCCCCATATGGATCGATGACAACCTCAGTGGTCACTGGATGCGTCAAGTGCTCTCCGCCCAAGACATCGCCTACATGGCCGCCTACCCCCGGCACTCCCGAGTCGGATGCTTCAAAGGCTTCGACGAAGCCTCCTTCGTCGACAACACCGGCGCTCCCACATCCTCGTTCGACCGCCAATTCGCCGTCCTCGCCGAACTTCTCACCGCAGGCTTCGACCTCTACACCTACGCCACCTTCACCGCGCGTCCCAAGCCCGACCGACACATCCCCTCAGCGATGAAGGCTTTCGTCGATCGGCTACAGGCCATCCATCCCGACCTTCCGCTGCGCACCATCCCTCTCGAGATCCGCCCCTACACCGCAATCAGCAGTCGCATCGCCTCCGCGGACGCCGAACCGTTCTACCGGCTGCAATATCAAGCAGCTGCGGCATGGGAACACGAACTACACACCCGGTTCACCGAGGACCAACGACAGACGCCGTACGAAGACATCCAACTTCGCTGATCCCGGGGGTGAACCATGCCATCACGCGACGTCGAACTGTACATACACGGAACGCCGGACCATCCGCGCACAGCGCATTCTCTGCTGGCCTGCCGCATGCTGGCTTACCACAGCGTCACCTACACCGCCTACGACGTCCTCACCGACCAGCAAGCGCGCAACCGCGCGCAAACTGCGTCCGGTGTCCGAATGTGGCCCCAAGTCTTCGCCGACGGCGAATATCTCGGGGGCACCGAGGTACTCTGCGAACTGCTTCGCTCCGGGCAACTCCGTCCCCACCGCAACGCAGCGTAGCCATGATCGAGCCGACTCGTCTGTGGCGTATACCCGGAACCTCCACAGCTCCGAGCCCACACACCGCCGGCGACAGCCCTAGCACAACAGCGATAGACCTCGACCCCACAATCGGCACCATCTGGTTCGGCCGCATCGATGGTGTTCTCCTCTCAGCCGCAGGCGCCGGCCCCGTCTCACCGGGGCCCTCCCCGATCACCGCCATCGCTGCCCGCAGCTCCGGCCTGGCTGTCGGCACACACTCCGGCCAGGTATTCGCCCTACCGGTAGACACCACCGGACACCCCGGCAACCCGGTCCGAGTAGATCACCATCGCGGCCCGATCAGCGGATTGTGCTGGAGCGGCACTGACAGCACCGCGCTCATCTCAGCAGGATGGGACGGGCACATCCGTGCGCACCGCCGGGGTAGCGGCTCCCACGTCGTCCACGCAGGCAACACCTCTGTCACGGCCATCACACCCACTTCCGACGGCGTCGCTGCCGCTCTCCTCGACGGTGCCGTCCTGGTCACTTCTGCTGGCGGCACCTTCACCGAACTTGCAAGGCTCGATGCTGTGCCGACTGCCATCACCACCGGTCCCGGCGGGCAGCTCATTGTTTCCACCGCCCGTCACACCATCGCCCGCATCACGCCGACAGGAACAGTCATCACATCCTCGACGCGCCTGCAGGGGATGCCTCTGGCCCTCGCCACCGATCATGCCCGCGACATGCTCGCAATCGCCGCAGTCGACGGCACGATCAGCCAATGGTCACTGAACGACCTCATGCCTGGCACAGTGCTGTCGCTCGCCGGAGCGCCGATCCCGACCCTGGCCCTCGGCCATGGCGATACCCTCTACTACGGCAGCCGCGGCGGCGGGATCACCGCGGCCGCAATATCGTCTGCGCTCTCCCATGGCGAAGTGCCCACACCAGGCGGACAGATCTGGTCACTGCGCCTTTCACTGCCCGCAGGTCTGGTCGCCTCAGCAGGTACGGACAGCAGGATCTGTTTGCGAGATCTGTCCACCGGCAGACTGCGCCGCACTCTTACCGGTCACGACGGCTGGATCAACTCCGTCGCCTTCACCACCGACGGCCAACTCCTAGCCACCGGATCCGCAGACACCACCGTCCGACTCTGGAACCCCCACTCCGGCCAACACCTGCGCACTCTTACCGGTCACGACGGCTGGATCAACTCCGTCGCCTTCACCACCGACGGCCAACTCCTAGCCACCGGATCCGCAGACACCACCGTCCGACTCTGGAACCCCCACTCCGGCCAACACCTGCGCACCCTCACCGGTCACTCGTGCCCAGTCACATCCGTGGCCGCCGCCCACACAAAAATCCTCACCACCGGCCACGACACCAACGTCATCACCTGGAACACCGACGGCGAACGCCTCATGACCGGTCACCACCGACGTCACGTCTGGATGGCTGCGATCCGTCCCGATGGCCGCCTCTCCGCCACTATCGGCGCCGACAACGCCGTCCGGATATGGGACCCACTCGCCCCCCAGCAAACGACCGCCTTCCACCTACCCGACGTCGGCACCGCGTGCGACCTCGCCACACTCGATCACCAGCGCGTGCTACTCGGCACCGCTAGCCGCGATGGCGGCATAGAACTGAGGCTTCTCATTTCTAAGGCGACAGCGAGTTAAGAATTATGTGCGACGAGGGCCCAAATCCTAACCGGTAGATGCTTCGGATCTTTCCGTATGAACAACGGCTTCAGACAATTTGGGAGATACGAATCATCCACGACCACGCTCCGTCCGGCCTCACAGTCACCGAGAGGAACCTGGCCGAGGAGATCGACCGGGTGGTCACCAGCACCCTCGCCCGGTCATGGGACAACGCCGACGCCCGAAACCGCGGCGCCCGCCGCGCCACCGCCGCCGTCTTCCGCCGGTACATGTTGAAGCCCGTCGGGGAACCATACGAGTCCACCGTCGCCTACATCGAAGCTCATTACCTAGTCGACTGATCGGTCAAGCGGCGATCGTCGCAGCCTCAGTAGCCGACGAAGGGTCGTCAGTTCCGCGTCGGGTGTCTCAGTGAGCAAGCCATGTACCGGAGTGATGCGGCGGACGCGTACCCAGGCGGTCGGCGCAACAGCTCGGTGGAGACGCCGGGCTGAAGGCCGGACCGCCCCGGGAAGGACGGCCGGACTTCAGCGAGCAGAACTACTCAGTCGGCCCCGACCGGGTACGCACGAATAGTCCTAGCACCGTGACGAACACGCTGACTCCTGCTGGCCACCCGACGAGCAGTCCTGCCGCCAGTGCCAGGGTCAGCGCCAGGGACAACACCACCAGGGGATGGATCTCCGGCCCCTTGGGATCGACGGGATACGACTGGGTGTTGTCAGGCTCGACCGATAAGCTCATGCCGCCTGTACTTCCTTTCTTCTGTTGACACAGTGGAGGTGTAGGTGTACTGCGGCCCCTGCCTATGCTCAGGCGGGGGCCGCGCTCGTTCCGAGGTCGCTTGCGAATCCGCGGTTTCCGCGATGCGGAAGCCGCAATCGACGTTCGGTAGGTGGAAGCCTAGCCATGAGGGCCGACGCAAAAGAGTTTCGTGAAACAACGATGTGGAACGCGCATCTCTGACCGTCGCGGCCTCGAATTTTTCTATGGCCGGGCAACCGTGGGCGAACCTAGGCGACCCAACTGGCTGACACCAAACCGTGCTGTGCACACAGCTGTGGATAACTTCGCTGCACGTGTTGATCAACTGTCGATTTACTGTGGATGGCTGCAGAGTTCGTCGTGCCACAGCCACCGTGCCCAGCGCTTGACCAGCGGATTCTGCGGAGCGACTACCCGGACACCGTCGCGCTGCGTGACCATGTGCTCGTCGAGCTCGCGATCGGGTTGGGCAAGAGCGTGACCGGTAGGTGCAACCGGAGCCTCATCGCGATGCCGTCGGACACGCCGTGCGCCAACGCGCTCTGACAGCACCAGCGACAGCGGAACCGACATAGCGGCGGGCGCGTCAAAGAATGCATGACACTTCACCTGCGTCCCGCTCAGAACCCTGAACCGCCGCTCAACGGCGGTCCTACGTCTGCGGAATCAGCCCGGATCTGGTCCGAGTTTCTGCGTCAACGCCGCAGTGCCGCACGACCCGCAGGGCAAGCAGACGAGTCCTCCGAGCGGTCCATCCAGCGCACTGGGTCTCACACCGCAGTGTCCTGATGAAGGAAAAGCAGGAGCGTGACGGGAAAGGAGGTACGCCACTGGGCTCGGGCCAAGAGACTTGTCCTCCTGGCCCGAGCCCAGTGGCGGTGCAAGGTCGCCAGCGCGAGTCAGCGAGGGCAGTCATAGCGGCTTGCGGAGGTCGACTCGACACCATCCGATCTGTACCAACTGCGAGACGAAATCGCGCGGGCGTTGCGATGTGAATGCTCCGCCCGCCGTACTATCACCACGATCGAGAACCTCCCGGCCTGGCAGCAATCGCCACAACTTTCTACGGCTTCGGCACCCATCAGCAGCAGTTGCGCACACGCCTGAGGTCAAATTAGTTACCTGAACGAAATTTAGAATACCGGCGGCTGCGCTGGTTTCGTAGCGAATTGCATTCCTATCGGTACGTTTTACGTTCATCTACCGCAGATTATGGTCGCGATGTATGGTGGCCGCGACGAATTCTGGCTTTACCGGGCCTCTTCAGTACGAGCGCAACTACGACCCGGCTGACCTGCCCTCTAACACTAGACGGGACAGCACAGCCGATCGGCAGCACTATCGGGGATGCGAATTGGTCGCTGCAAGAATCATTTACGACAACGTCATGGGCGGGGGTAGCAGATGATCGGAGCTCCGTCGATCAAGCGGCTCGGTGACTCGACGATCCGATTCGCTGGTGTCGACCCGAACGATCTGCGTGATCCCGATGGCAAGACCCTGATAGCCGATCGTGTCCGTTACCAGGGCATGGGCCTGTCTGTGCTGATCACGTCAACGTTCGCCGTGTTCGCGATGCCGATGGCCCTGACTGTGATGAGCGGACACTTCTCGTGGATCTACGTGATCGCCGGATTGCTGTATGGCGTGTTCATCTTGAACTTCGATCGTTGGGTGGTCTCGGGCTTCGACTACGACTCCGGATGGAAGGCTCGGCTCCGCGCTGCTGCGGGCTTGATGATCCGTCTTCCAATCGCCCTGCTCATCGCCCTGTCCATCAGCGAGCCGATCGTCATGTTTGTGTTCGCGTCCGAGATCCACGCCCAGGTCATCGAGCACAAGCATCAGGAGAAGATTGATCAGGCCGACAAACTTCGCAACGACCCGCTCTACGACCCACACAGATCCGAACAGTTCGCGGCGCTGAACAGGGCAAACGATGCTGTGAAGAACACGCGGGATACGCTCGATGCGGCAGAGAAGGCCCTCGACCTGGAGCAGGGCGGAGCCGGCGGAACCGGTCACTCAGGGTATGGGGACCGCACTTCCGAACGGCGCGCTGTCCGCACGAAAGCGGCCGAGGCGTTCGATTCGGCAGTGAGCACGCAGGTTGAGGCGCAGAACAATTACAACGGCAAGTCCGCGGAACTCGCTGCGGCCCGGCAAGCAGCGATCGAAGCCAGTGACCGGCGGATCGATGAGCGTGTCGCGGGTCTGGCGGACCGGGAGCGGGCGCTTGCCGCCATCAGCCACGATCCTGCTGTCGCGAAAACGACCCTGGTGATGCGGGGTTTGTTGTTCTTGGTCGACGTGGCGCCGCTGCTGCTGAAGTACGCGATGCCTGCGACGTTCTACGAACAGATGCTTCGCGCCCGAGGACGGCGTCTCCTCGACCGACATACGGAAGACTTGCAGGCTACTGAGGAACTCGCCAAAGAACGCCGCGTTCTGGAGAACGCGACCGCGCGTTACAAGCTCAATCAACAGGCCATCGTCGATGAGGAAAAGATCGCCAGGGACAGCGATCTCGAGCTGAGAAAGGTCATCGCCGAGCACACTCGTCAGGTCGTCACATCGGGCTACGAGCGCCTTCACGATGTCGGCACCCTCGATCCTCCGCGGCGCAACCCGTCACGTCCCCCGGCTGTTGGACCGCAACCCGCTCGACACCCGGCCCCACGGCCGGGACCGACACCACATGACGACATCCACGACGACCCGGACCTTCCGACCAACCCCGACCCTCATGATGTCCCGAACGACGGCCGCTCCCAGGTAGTCGGTGAACGATGGGCTATCAAGGACGCGCTGACCAAACCGCGCAGCGACCACCCCTGGCGTCGCGCCTACCTGGCAAAGGACCTACTCAAGAAGGAAAAGGGCGACTGCGTCCTCAAACGCGTCGACCAGCCATACAAGGGACAACGCATATCGATGGGGTTGAACGAGCTGCATTCTCTACCGGAGGGCCGCGAGATCAGTCCCTACGTGGCCCCCATGGTTCACGGGGGTTACGACGTCAACTTCGGCCTGTTCGTGGTGACCCCGTACTACAAGCGAGGGACGCTGGCCGAACTCATGCGGGACGGTGCCGAATCGCTGACACTGCGGACCGCGCTGAAGTACATCGAGCAGATCCTGCAGGGCCTGCTCGCGGTCTTCGAGTACAGCAACACCATCCATTTCGACATCAAGCCGTCGAACATCGCCCTGGACAAGAAGGGCAACATCCGCATCATCGACTGGGGCCTGGCAACCTCCAGCGATACCGCAGACAGCGCACCGGTCGGGTTCTCCCTGTGGTACGCCCCGCCCGAACAAGTCACCGCCACCGAGCGCAACCAGGAGTGGAGATCAGGGCGTTGTGACATTCGCGCGGTCGGCGCGACGCTCTACACTTTGATCGTCGGATCCGCACCTCTGTACCTGGAGGCGGCCAACCTCCAACTGCTCGATGAGCACGGTGTACTACCGGACGACCGCAAGCACGAGTTCATCCGACTGCTGAAGACCACCCAGCCCGTGCCTTTGGACGCGTTCTTCTCGATCAACGAGGGCTGGGACCGCGAGCAGCTGCTGCCGCTGTCGAATCTGGTCGCCCAGTGGCTGGATCCGGATCCGACGGTGCGCGCGCCCGGGTCACAGTCCGCTCAGCGCGTCGCCTTGGACGATCTCCTACGCGTGTTAGAGCAACTTGGACGAAGCAAGTCCTCAGCACTCGATCGACAAATCGGATCCAAGCATCTCGTTCAGCGTCCTCTCGTGCCGGTCGACACCCCCTCCGACGTCTTCGCCCGCATCGCCACTCGGAGCGAGACCCGCTCCACTATCTGGCGCACCGGGTCACAACGACAAGAACTCGGCGAACCCGACGCGTTCATCGACGAGGAGGCTTCATCATGACCGCGTGGATCGACTCTGCGGCAAATCTATTTACAGCGAGGATTCCAGCAAGTCTCATGCTTCCTTTGACCGGCATCCCGCTCCTGCTCCTGAGCACGACGGACACCTCGAAATTCAGACAGCGTCTCTCCAAATGCCGCCCATGGCGGCTCTTGCAGCACGTACCGGCAACGGCCCACCGATCATCGACCGTGCCGGACCCGCAATCTGGCTGGAAGGATGACGTGATGGTGCAGGATCCAAAACCTTCCCGCCGCCGCGACAACGCCCGAGCGAACGCGACGCCGCACACCGTACCCCCTGCGCACACGACAGACCTTTCCGACAACATCAACGACTCGGCTGGCTCCGGTCCGGTGACAAGACCCGCCTGGCTCAAAGCAGTCAGCGGATCGTTACTCGATGTGCTACTCACCCGGCCCACCATTGTTCTGGGACGCTCCACCACGTGTGACCTGCACGTCGATGACCCGCTAGTCAGCAGGGAGCACTTCATGCTCACCCACGACCACGGGCGCTGGTACATCACGGACCTGGGTACACCCAACGGAACATCGGTTAACAACAGACCTGTATCACCTCTGCAACCGGTCGAGCTGGTGTCGGGTGACACCGTCGAGATAGGCGCGGTGCAGTTCATTCTCACGTTACGAGGTGAAGCTCCGGTGCCGCTCGAACTACGCACTGGTGCAGCAACAGCCCGTGGTGGAAGACGCCGTAACGAGGACGACTTCTTCGTAGGTGACCACCTCCTCGCGGTCGCCGACGGAGTCGGCGGCCGCCCGGCAGGTGACATCGCCGCCGGCATCGCCATCGACCTTGTCCGCACGCCCTCTCGCTTCTATTCGTCATGGACTGATGTCGTAACTCTTATCGAGGCAGCGCTACAGGCCCGAGGGCGAGGCGACACCCGTGCCACCAACATGGCCACCACGCTCGATGCGGCCCGACTGACCGACCGAGACGGAGTGGCGGTCATGTCCGGCGTTCATATCGGCGACGGCATCGCCGTACTCGATTCCGGAACTCACATACGAGAACTCACCGTCGTCCACACCTACGGGCGCGAACTGGCCGAAAAGCACCATCCTGAAGCGAGCCGACACCCTGACCGCGGAAGGCTCGTTCGAGGTATCGGACTCGAGGACGCACAACCGGATCTCTGGGAAGAAGAAGCCGTCGTCGGTCACCGCTACGTCTTGTCCACCGACGGCATCCTCCGCGCGCTCGGATCCCGGCGACTGACCGAGGCACTCATCAAGCTGCGACAGCACCCGCCACAAACCGCGGCGGACACCCTCATTTCCCTCGCCCAGCAGTCCGACGTGCCACCCGAAGCGCTCGACAATCTGACCGTAGCCATCGCCGACGTGTGCCGATCCGATCAGCCGCAGCAGGCAATCGAAAGCGCCGTCAGAGCAGCCCTTCCATCGTCGAGAAAGTAAAGCCATATGCAGGATAAAGAGGCGAACGAGTTGCAGGAAGGCCTCGTCCTTTTCTGCGGGTCGGCCAATCTCCCGGAGCTGACCTACGGGGAAACCACATACCTCACACGTGCGCTCATTGCCCCGGCGGACACCTTCTTGAGCGAAACCCATGCTCCAGAGATATTCTCGCGCGGAAACCAGTGGTTCGTCCGGAACAACTACGAACACAAGAAGCTGGTCGTCGCCGAAGTAAACGACCTCGAGAGGGGGGTTCTCGGCCTCATCATCAGAATCCCGCCAGGGTCCAGCCAGCGGTTGCCGTCGGCAGAATCATATATCTACCTCGGTAGCAGCTACCGTGTCTTCGCTGAAGTCAAAAGAAGAGAAGCCGTCAACGACGTGAATGAGGACCTTGGGAGTACAACCACCAACACCCTCAGCGGTATGGCGCGGGATGCCGATACTCGCATCCGTGAACTGCTTGCTGAAGAGCCGTGGCGCACAGCGACTTTTGTAAGATTTCAAGAATTCATGGATCCGCTGCGGGTACGCCCCGAGCCGTTGGCCGCACGCCGTGTCCTCGAATGCGCACCACACCTCGAACTGACCCAGGTCAACAACACACAACGCAAGCTCAAGGACATCACAGGTCTGGACGCGTCGGTGGAACTGGGCGACTGGATGACACATCGCGGGATACTTCTTGGCAGCCACTACAGCGAAGTTCCTCACAGCCGGGGGTGTGCGCACTGGAGCAACTGAGCCATTCATGTCCGGATTCCCGTGGGCGGATCACCCAGACCTACAACAGCGCCCCGGTCGGCATCGGAGAGATCGCCTTGCATGGGAAGCATTCGATATCCCGCTGCGGCGATCAGCACAGGCGCAACCACTCCCCCTCACGAGACGGCGGCAACGCGCACACGCATACGAAAGTTCCCGCCGAAGTGTGCCTTCGACGGGAACCTCGATGCTGAGTCCCCTTGGACCCGGCCACCTCAGGGCCGTGGGACTCGATTACCTCTCATCATGGAGATCGTCAAGCACTCCGATCGCGCGCAGCCCGAAAGCGGCACCGAAGCACGCGGCGGCGAGATCGTCGCGGCCGTAGGACGAGAGCATCTTGCCGCCCGTCTCAAGGGCCGTCGCGATCACGTTGATGGCCGCGCGGCGGATCGGACGACGACGAGGGCTGGGCCGGCTATCGGCCCTCCCGGCAGGGTGGTCGCGGTTCTGGTCCGGATCGCAGGTCACTGCAGTCACGCTTCCTTTCTCGGTACACGTTGCCGAGCAACGCTTTCCGTACCGAGTGTGAAGAGATTTTCCTGCGCTGACCTGCAAGAACTAGCAGAACCCCCGGCACCTGCGAGCTAGCTCTAGCAAGGGCGTCGCTACCGGGTCATCCTCGGCTCCAAGGCGCACCGATCACGAGCACAACGGAAGAACGAACGCCTCTCGGACACGGTCCAAGAGTTGTGCTCCTAGCTCAAAGCCAGCCGACGGCACCGGTCCCCGCGCTGAAGTGGGATTTGGTGACTTTCGCGCGGCGCATGTTTCTGCGGCGATCGATGTTCGTAGGCAAGAACTACCTGCGTGCGTTCCATGCGTCAGTTACTCGTTCGGAAATCGCCACCGTGGTGTTCAAACCAAGTCGCGCGTCGCTCATCGTCACCACACTGGCGGAAGCCGAGCCATGCCCGTTGCCTGCCGCGTTGCGTAGCTCGCCGAGTGACTGGTGTGCGGTGAGGAGTTCGAGTAGCTGATCCGTGTGGGAGGCGAATTCGTCGACGCCGACCTGGACGGCCCACAGCAGTCGGCCCTTAACGAATCGCCTGGACAGCCCGCCTGCGTCAAGGTCGTCGTAGCTGATCATGTGGGCGACCACGTCCTTGACACGCCAGCGCTCGCACAGCGTCGGCATCTGCCACTGCTGCGGGGTCAACCCGGCCAGGAATGCCGCGAGATCCTTGCGTTCGGCCTCGGCCAAATCCATATCGTTCATCTCGGCCTGCCTGCTTTCAGGTCAGTCGTGCCGGGCGCGGCCGGTCATGCTCGCGCGCCCGCGATGTCGGCGAAGCGTGCCAGCACGGTGCTCCAGCCGCCGCCGCGTTCGACGATGGTGTCGCGCATGGCCTTGCCCTCGATGAGGCGGTCCAGGTGGCGGTGTTCGAGGGTGAGCGCGGTCTGCTCTGGTGATTCGGCAGTGAAGCGGAACTCGATTTCGCTGGCGGGAGCGGGATCCGGGTCGTATTGCCAGTGACCGTTGATCTGCCAGGTCACCACGATCCGGTGCGGCGGCTCCCACACCAGCACGCGCCCCCAGTCGCATTCCGAACCGTCTACCCCGCGTTCGAACCAGCGCCCGCCTACCTGGGGTTCGAGGATCGCCTCGGCCATGTCGGCTTCCCCGATGTGGTAGGCCGGTGGCCACCAGTCGCCGAACGATTCGGTAAAGAACGCGAACGCCTTCGCAAGCGGCAAGCGCACGCTCGCGGTGCCGTGCAGCGCGGCGAGGGGCATGGGTGTGGTCATCGAGGGGGCTCCTGTTCGGTGGTGTCGGCGGCCGTTGTATCGGCGACCTTCTGGAAAGCGGCCAGCGACTCGTCCCAGATCCGCTGGAAATACGCCTGGATTCCGGCCAGCCCATCCGGGTTGATCCGGTAGATCCGTCGGGTCCCCTCGGCCCTGGCCACCACCAGGCCGCCGTCGCGCAGCACCCGCAGATGCTGCGAGACCGCCTGGCGGGTGATCGGCAACGACTCGGCCAGCTCACCCACCGAGGACGGGCGCCGTGCTACCCGCTCGAAGATCTCCCGCCGCATCGGGTCACCCAGAATCCCCAGATCCACATCTCCGAAAGAGCCCACTTTCGTAAGTGTGCACTTCCATTCCATGGAATGCGAGGTTCGGTGCATCGGTGATGACGCTCGTCGGCGATCCCTGGCGTGGATGCGGTCGATCCGACGGCATCGGCGCGGGCGATGCCGGTCATGGGTTGGCTGGTGATGGCAGCTGGCGTTCGGCGCTGCCCACGGTGGTTGCGTTCGATGACGGAGCCAGTGTGGCGGTGACGGCTGCGACGAGCGCGGTGACCGCCTTGTGGATGTCGTCAGGGGTGGTCCAGCGGCCCAGTGAAAGCCGTAGAGCGCTCAACGCTCGTGCGGTGTCGAGTCGCATCGCCTCGAGTACCGGGTATGGGGTGTGGGTGCCGCTGTGGCAGGCCGAGCCGGTGGAGGCGGCGATGTCGGGGGCCGCGGTGAGGATTTCGTGGCCGCGTGTGCCGTCGATGCTGATGTTGAGGGTGTTGGGCAGTCGCTGGTGGGTGGGGCCGTTGAGGTGGACCCGCCCGGGGGAGCGCGGCGGCCAGGCGCTGGTACAGCTCGTTGCGCAGCCGCGCGAGGCGGGCGGGCGCACCACGGGCGGGATGACTAACTGCCCTCGGGTGCCGATAGTATGTCGCCGAGCTGTAGTGCTGTGTACGACGCTCGATCTCGATCCGGCAGAGGAGCCATTCGGTGCCATCCGCGTCTGTGTGTACGGCCGTGATCGTCGATGTCGAGGCACCGCGGGGGACGGCATGAGTGTGGCGATCTGCCTACTGGCCTACACCGTGGTCGTGGTGGTGCTGGCGCCGCCGCTGTTGCTGCGGACAGCCGGTGACGGGCACCATCCACGCTTGGGTCTGGCGGCCTGGCTCAGCGCTATCGTCTCGGTGCTGATGTCCTGGGCTGTCGCGGTGGTGTTCCTCGGCATCGATGTCGTTCGTGATCTGCTCGCTGATCAGCATTTGGATCTCGGTCGGTGTTTCGGGCAGCTACACGACGCTGCGACGGGCGTGTACGGAACTGCTGTCCAGGTCGGCTTGTGGGCACTGGCAGGACTGGCGGTGATCGCGGCCGCGGTCGCGGCGTGGCGGCTGTGCCGTTCGTTGGTCCGGGCTCGATCGGTGACCCGCCAGCATGCGCAAGCGGCACGAATGGTTGGCCGCCGTCATGACCGCCATGACGCGGTTGTTCTGGACCATCCCGAACCAGCAGCCTATTCGGTGGCCGGGAACCCGGACACGATCGTGTTGACGCAGGGAATCGTGGCGGCTCTCGACGAGGAGCATCTGGCTGCGGTCATGGCCCATGAACGCGCCCATTTGCGCGGACGCCATTATGTGTTGCTCGCCTTCACACGAGGACTCGCCGCGGTGTTCCCCCGGATCGAGTTGTTTGTCACCGGCGCCGCGCAGGTGGCGCGCCTGGTCGAGATGATCGCCGATGACGCCGCCGCCGAAATCTATGGACCCATCACTGTCTACGAGGCATTGCTGACACTGGCCGACTCCCATGGCAAGGTCCCGGTCGCGGCGACGGAGGGCTTGGCCGATCGGGTCCGCCGTCTCGCGGCACCGCCGGCGCCGACCACGATGCATGGTTTCGCCGCCTCGGCCGCTATCGCCGCGGTCGTCCTGGGACCGATGATGGCGACCGTGGCCGCGGCGGGCGGGATCGGTGTCTGCGCCCTGGGCAGCTGAATCCCTTTCCCGGCATCGACGGGTCTCGGGAATTAGCAGCGTGCGCAGGGCGTGACAGACCGGTGGGTGCAGGTACGGCCTGTCCGTACCGGCACCCACTCGTCGCTCGGGGACTATCGAGACGTGCGGCGGCTGCGTGCCAGTGCTGCCACCGCGGCGGCCGCGGCGAGCGCGCCCAGGCCCAGCCCGCCGGCAGCCATCCAGCGGGTCGCCGAATCGGTGCCGGTCTCGGAGTCGTGCTCTATTTGGGCAGCGGGAGCGGCGTTGTGGGAGTGTCCGTCGCCGGCGGGAGCGGCCGCCAGAGCCAGGACCGGCAGCGGGTACTCCGGTTCGGGTGCGCCGTCGGTGCTGGGCTGATCCCAGGTGACGACCTTGCCGTCGCTGTAGGTCTGCACGGCGCGGAAGGAGACCTTGTCCTGGGTGGGCAGCGGCCCGGCGTAGAGATCGAAACGCTGGAACTGTCCCGGGCCGACACCGGATCCCGGTTCCGCGGTCCAGGTGACCGAGGTCGCCATCTTGGCCGCGTCCCTGCTCACCGTTGCGGTCCACCCGGGCATCGGTTCGGTGCGCGCGGTTTTGAGGCCGGGCAGTTCGACGGTCAACGCGGTGGTCGAGGCCTGCTCGGATTCGTTGGAGATGCGGAAGGTGAGCACCGCAGAGGCGTTTTGCTTGGCGCCGGGGGCCTCGACCCCCAGGTGGGCCGAGGCGACACCGCCGGCGAGCGCGGTGGCGGCCGCGGCGGCGCCGAGGGTGACGGCGAGGCGCCGCAGAACTGTTGTCATGTCATGTCTCCTTGTATGGGTGGTGGCAAACGGTCGGAAGCCGGGATCCTGTGGGAGGGCCCCTGCGCTCGACGTGTCACCGGTCTGGCTCTGAAGCCAGGCGGGCCTCACCGCCGGGTTTCCGGTCCGGCGGCGGGATAGCGCGAGCGCCGGTCCTCGGCGTAAGGGTCGGTGCGGGGTGCGGGCGGCAGAGCCCGGCGGTGTCCGCGTCGCTCGGGCTCCGAGCCCGGCCATGGTCGTGGCGCGCCGGTCGGGACACGAGGCCCGGGACCGAGGCGGTCTTCACCGGCTGGTAGCCGCGGCAGTGGTGGCTGTCTGCGGTAGGTGTGCTGGTCGGACTTTGCCGCCGGCCAGGGCCTGGTCGCTGCGCCGAGCCGATTCACCGGTTCGACGCCGTGGCCGGGTCGGTGGCGCAGGGGGGTGGTCACCGAATCCGAGTACGCGAAGGCGGGCTTGGTGAGCCGATGACGTCCACTGGGCAGACGATGACGTCCGGTGACGTTCTGTTCCGGCGCGGTAGTGGCGCGGTCGCTGCGTTCCAACCGGGCCAGGGCGTAGGCGGCGATGACGCCGATCGCGGTCGATCCCGCCCAGACGATCCAGTCCAGTCCGGCATCGCGGGCAGCGCCGACGAGGGTGCCGGTGGCCAGGTTGCCGACGAGGATTCCGACACCGACGACAGTGTTGTAGAACCCGTAGTGGGTCGCGACCAGCTTGTTTCCTGACAGCGAGACCACGGTGTCCATCTCGAACGGGAACACCGCAGCGGTGCCGATCGCCAATAGCGTGGTCGTGACCAGCAGCGCGGCCACCGCGGCCACGGTGCCGAAGGGCGCCGGTGTGGGCACGATGATCAATGGGACGAACGCCGCGCCCAGCACGGCCATGCCGGCGACCAGGCTCTTGCCCGGACCCCAGCGGGCACGCAACCAGGCGGTGATGCGGAGTTGCCCGGCGACGGCGACGACGCCGGAGACCACGAACAGCGCCGAGACCAGGGCCTGCGACCGAGCTCCGGCGATGAATTCCGCTTGCAGCGGCAAGGCCAGATATACCTGGAACGACAGGACGTAGGAGCCGATCATCGCCACCGAGAACGCCAGGAACCGCCGGTTGGAGATGACACGGCGCCAGTCGTCGAGCACCGAGGTCTTCTCGGCGGGGGCCTCGCCGCGGCGGGCGGGCAGGGCGAACAGCTGGGCGATGGTCAGGGCGGCGAACACCGCCGCCGCGACACCGGCGGTAACGCGGAAGTCGACCGCCATCAATGCCAGCCCGACGAGCGGTCCGGCGAGGATGCCTGCTTGGTAGAACATGTTGAACACCGCGAACGCTTCGACGCGGCGCTCTCCGGTGTCGGCGGCGAGATAGGCGCGCACGGCCGGGTTGAACAATGCTCCCGCGAAGCCGGTCGCCGCGGAGGCGATCAATACCATGGGCAGGGACTCGGCGACGATCAGCAGCGCGAAGCCGCCGGTGCGCAGCAGGCATCCGGCCATGATCAGCGGTTTGTAGCCGAGCCGGTCGGCCAGGGTACCGCCGATGAGGAACATGCCCTGCTGGGAGAAGTTCCGCACACCCAGGACCAGCCCGACCGCCCATGCCGCCAACCCCAACGGACCGGCCAGGTAACCGGCCAGATACGGCATCAGCATGTAGAAACCGAGGTTGATGCCGAACTGGTTGATCATCAGCAGCCGCGCCGGCAGATCGAAGCTGCGAAACTTGGCGACCACTGTCATGAGGCGAGCTGCCCTTCGGCCATTGCTGTCGGCGAAATCACCGTGGTGCAGCGGGTCCACCGTTGCACGACCCGTTCTCTCGGGTGGTCGATCGCCTCGGGCGCCACCGGTGCTGCGATGTCGAGCAGTTCGTGCTCGGCGCAGTAGGCGTCGTTGTAGATGGTGTCGAAGTAGCGGTGTGGCCCGTCGGGAAACACCGCCGCGATCCGAGTCGACGGCGCGGCGACGCGGGCGGCCCACCCGGCGACCAGCGCGACCGCGCCCACGCTCCACCCTCCGGTCGCGTGGTGGGTGGCCGCGAGTGCGCGACAGGCCCACACCGATTCCGCCGGAGCGACCCAGTGGACCTCGTCGAAGGCCGCGTAATCGACGTTGGCGGGATAGATGCTCGAACCCAGGCCACGCATCAGGCGCGGCCCGGCGGGCTGGCCGAAGATCGTCGAGGAGATCGTGTCGACACCGACGAGCTTCATGTCAGGGTTGTAGCGGCGCAGGACCCTCGCCACACCGGCGGAATGTCCGCCGGTGCCGACCGCGCACACCAGGACATCGACGGTGCCGAGCTGCTCGATCAGCTCCAAGGCCAGCGACTGATAGCCCTCGACGTTGTCGGGGTTGCTGTACTGATCCGGGCACCAGGCGTCGGACTCGGCGGCCAGTAGCTGGGCTACGCGCTCACGGCGGGCCTGCTGCCAGCCACCGACCGGGTGGGGTTCGGTGACCAGCTCGACGGTGGCACCGTAGGCGGCCAGCATCTGAGCGACGATCGGTTCCAGCCCAGGATCGGTGACCACGGTCACAGGGTGCTGGTAAACCATCCCGGCCAGCGCCAGTCCCAGGCCCAGGGTGCCGCTGGTCGATTCGACGATGCGCGCGCCGGGTGCCAGATCGCCGCGTTCGCGGGCCCGTTGCACCATATGCAGTGCGGGCCGGTCCTTCATCCCGCCGGGGTTGAATCCTTCCAGCTTGGCCCAGAATCCACGATCGGTGCCGGCCAGCGGTTCACCGATCCACAGCACCGGCGTGTTGCCGACGAGGCCCCGGGGGGCGTCGGCGGCATCGGGCGCGCCGAGCATGCGACGGGTGTGACCGAATTCAGCAGTAGGGAGGGTGGTGTTCACGGTTGCTGTCTCTTCTCTGCACAGGCGCACGCTTGCGCGGTACGCCACAACGATGGGCAGCGAGCACCGGCCGACACGACAGGTCAGCCTGGCGCTGATCGATCAGCGTCGGGAAATGCAGAACAGAGTCAGAACGGTGCGCCCATCAGGCGAGCGCGGTGCAGAAGGCGGCCCACGAATCGCACCGGCGCGGGAGTCCGGTGTCGATGCCTGCGTCCATACAGCGGTGAAAGCGGCGAGCACCAGCGCGGCCAGTGTCAGCGACACGATGCCCGGAGGCAGCGCCTTATCGAGGCAGTGAACGGCGTGCGCGACGCACTGCTGCGTCGTGTCAGCGGTGGCGGCGTGGTCGTGATCGGTCGCGGCGCCGGGCTCTGCGATGGTGAGGGAGTGATGGTCCCGCGGGCCGGTGTGCTCGTGGAAGAGCAGGCAGTCGGCGACAGGAACGATCACCAGAGCGGCCAGCAGCAGAACTGCCAGCCAGCTACCCCCGCGCATCCGACCGAGAGAATTCACGATGCCGCGATGGTAACGAAGATGTAACGACGTGCGCAATGGCGCCAGCCGTCACGCTGCTTGCGCTGCGATGCGATCGCACACCCGGCTCCGTGCCGCAGATCGGCGCGGGGAGCCCTCGCGGCCATGCTGCGCACACTCCACCTCCAGAACTCGATCACGCTGGGCACCAGCATTTTTGGCGGTCTCGACCCGCCCGCATCCGAGGGGGTTGGTTGACAACCACAGCGATCAATCTACTATCTCGGTACGTAAATAGTTTGTGTTGTGTGATCAGGCGCACGCCTCGGCGTGTCTGGCCACCACCTCCCCTGGGCGTCACATCCGCGACATGCCCCGGTGACGAGTTCGTGACCATCTCCGCCCGTTCGTCGGATCGTGGCTACCCGCCCACCCGGCGGCAACCACACCGGCAACGATGAAAGGACTCTCGATGACCACCACCGTTCGATCCCAGCGACATCGACTTCCCGCCCGGCTGCTGGCCACGACATCGGTCGCCGTAGCAGCGACCTTCCTGGCCGCCGTTCCCGCGACCGCGGCACCGTCGGCCTCGGGTACCAGCGGCCGACCCGCGGGTGCCGACGACGGTCGGGGCACCACCTGGCATGGGAACAGCCGCGTCGACAACGGCCACAGCACCGACGGAGGTCCACGCGGGCACGGCCACGATCGCGCCGACACCGGCCGCCACGACCCGTCCGACGACGGTGGACACTGCACGCCTCGCGGTTGCTCCGGACCCCGCTAGTCGTGGGGCTCGGGGTGGCCGGTTCCTTTCCGGCGCTGCCGCAGCGCCTCGCGCAACCGCTGCGATTGCACGGCGGTCATGGTTTCGATGAACCGGGCCAGCACTTCTTCGGCCCGGCCGCTCGCATCGAGCGCGGCGCGCATCAGTCCGGCGCTGTACTGCTCGCGGGGTCAGAATGGGCCAGTCCAGGTGGGCCTTGCCGTGGCGTTCACGGTCGAGCCAGCCCTTGCGGTGCAAGGTGTCCATGGTGGTCATCACCGTGGTGTAGGCGATCTCACGCTCGCCGGCGATCACCTCACGCACCTGACGGACACTGACCGGCTCGCCGACCGACCACACCGTGTCCATGACCACCGATTCCAGCTCGCCGAACCCGCCGCCTGCCACCCGAGACCTCCTCACCTGCCGGCCTACCGCACCGAACGGGCCGCAACCATGTCGATGACGAGGTTCACGCGCGATCGGCTCGCGCGATCGTAGGACGAATTCGTTTCGATCGCGTGGCAATGAGGTGAACCACCAGCACGCCCGCTCGTGTGCGGCTCTCGGTGCCCACCAGCCCTAGCATGCGACCCAAAACCCTCTTTCACCTGCATAAACCCAGTCATTCACGGCCAGTCGATGGCGGACATCGACACAATGAAGGAGACGCCGATGTCGTCACCACGCAACCCCGGCGCCCATAGATCCCGGCGCAGCTTTCTCGCGCTGGGCGCAAGTGCGGGCACGGCCGCGCTGCTGGCGGCGTGCGGGAATCCCACCACGCCACACCGCGCTCCGATCGGCCCCGATTCCGACGCGGTCCGATCCGCCGAGGACGCCCGCCGATCCGCCACCGCCGCGGTTCGTGAAGTATCGCTGCGTCCCGCGCCGAGCACAGTCGACCTCGGCGGTGTCCAGGTCCAGACCTGGACCTACGGAAACGAGCTGCCGGGCCGCGAGATCAGGCTGCGTCGCGGCGAGGTGCTGCGCGCCGAAGTGACCAATTCCTTGCCCGCGCCGACGACGGTGCATTGGCACGGCATCGCCCTGCGCAACGACATGGATGGCGCTCCGGAGATCACCCAGGCCCCGATCGCCGCAGGCGCGAACTTCCGCTACGAATTCACCGTCCCCGATGCGGGCACTTACTTCTTCCACCCACATGTCGGTGTTCAGCTCGACCGCGGCCTTTACGCGCCGCTGATCATCGAGGATCCCGACGAGGGTTCCGACTACGACTCCGAAGCCGTCATCGTGCTCGACGACTGGCTCGACGGTGTCGCCGGCCGCGACCCGGACTCCGAACTGGCCCGGCTGCGCGAGCAGGGCATGGCCGGGATGGACATGGGAGGGCAATCCGGCGGCATGGACCACAGCGGGATGTCGATGGGTGCCTCGGCACCGATGTCGGCGCCGGATGACCCGGCGATGCCGTTGGGCACCGACACCGGTGACGTGGTCTACCCGTACTACCTGATCAACGGGCGCCTCGGCACCGACCCCGCGGTCTTGCAAGCCCGGCCCGGACAGCGCATGCGGTTGCGCATCATCAACGCCGCCTCCGACACCGCCTTCCGCGTCGCCTTGGGCGGTCATCAGCTGCGGGTCACCCACACCGACGGCTTCCCCGTGGATCCGGTCTCCACCGCCACCATCCTCATCGGGATGGGCGAACGCTATGACGCCGTAGTCGAACTCGGCGACGGGGTGTTCCCACTGGTCGCCTCCGCCGAAGGCAAGACAGGTCAGGGCTTCGCCCTCATACGCACCGGGGCCGGAACACCCCCACCGCCCGATACCCGCCCCACCGAACTGGCCGCGATCCCGCTGTCGGCGGCGAGGCTGAGCGCGACCGAGACTGTCCGGCTGCCCAACCGCACGCCCGATCAGACCCTCGATATGGTCCTCGAAGCCGACGCCGACAAATACATCTGGACGATCAACGGCAAAGCCTTCCCCGATCACGCCCCACTGGATGTGACTGCCCGACAACGGGTCCGGCTACGTATCAACAACAAGACCATGATGTGGCACCCGATGCACCTGCACGGCCACACCTTCCAAGTCGTCACCGGCTCCGGCGCCGGGCCACGCAAGGACACCTCGATCGTGGTGCCCATGCAGACCGTCGAGGTCGACTTCGACACCGACAACCCCGGCCAATGGATGCTGCACTGCCACAACATCTACCACGGCGAAGCCGGGATGATGACCGTCCTCTCCTACCAGCAATGACCACTGGCCGCGTGACGCGGACTCAGGCTGCGGCGTCGACCGCGGCGAGTGCGCGTACCGCCACCGAAACCTGCCCGCCACCGATGTGAAAGGAGGTGACCGACCGATGAACCCGATGAAGATGTTGTGCGACTGGATGTGCTCGATGATGGCCTCGTGCTGTCAGATGTAACCCACCTGGTCCACAAGGGGACGGCCGACAAGTCGCCAGTCGGCCGATCCATGAAACTCCACCGGCGACATATCAGCTCACCTACTATCTGCGTTCGTAGATAGTAGGTGTTAACGAAGATATAAGGCCACCATGAACTCCGAATCCTCACTGCGGGGCACGGGCCGGATCGCTACCCGCATAGCCCTCGCGATCTCCGCCGTCGCCGCCACTGCCGCACTCGCCGCTCCGGCCTTCGCAGATACCGGCACCACCGCCTCTGCTACCGAGGTCTCCGCCAGGCACGACAACAGTCACCGCGACCACCACCCGGGCAGCCGCCACGGCAACCATCGCAACCACCGGGCTCCGTTGCTCAACAACTACCGGCCCGGATTCCCGCTTCCGCGCACTGGCAGCTGGTAGCGCACCCTCTATGCATGAGGGTCGGTCGGCGTGCTGTCGGCCGACCCTCATGCGCGCTTCGGCCAGGTCGATGTGACAGAACATCACCGAACAACCTACGATATCGCTACGTAGATTTGAGGGTTGTTGTCAGGAGGTTGGTCGTGGCACACCGATTCGGCGATCTCGAAGCCGTCGTGATGGACCGCGTGTGGGCGGCCGAAGACGACATCACCGTCCGTGACGTCTACGAAAGTTTGCTGCTCGAACGCGAGATCGCCTACACCACGGTGATGACCACCATGGACAACCTGCACCGCAAGGGCTGGCTCGCCCGCGAACGTCACGGCAAGGCCTACCTGTACTGGCCCACCCTGACCCGCGAGGAATACAGCGCACAGCTCATGCGTGACGCTCTCGAAGGCACTCGCTCCGATCTCGTGCTGGCGCATTTCGTCGAACAGATCAGCAAGGACGAATCCGACGCCCTGCGCGCCCTGCTCCGCCGAATCAAACCCAACCGATCCACGAGCTGAGCCATCCCGTTCGCCACGGTCACGGCGAGTGGCGGCCGCGGCCGCGGCCCCTGTCGCCGATCCCGAAGGTCCATCAGCGCATGTCCAGCGATCATCTACGCTCCGGCACCGACCCAACGACTGCCCATACTCACGAACATGGTGGCCACGGCAGTGACCACCACGAGGCCACGCATCCGCGACCCGAACACCACGAGCACACCTCGCAGAACCCGGTCGGCTACTGCGACCTGCCCGAGGAGGCCGAGCTCCGCGAACGGCCCTGCGGATGCGGGTGCGGCGAGATCAGCACCTCGACTTCCCGCCGGCCACGACGTGCACGCTTCGAGGGCCGGGTGTGCAGAATGTTCGCTGGCTCGGCACCGGAGTTCATCCGCTGGGTCGACCGTATGGCCGGTCGGCTAGCCCGGCGTACCCGTCCCCGCCGTGAGCAATCGCGCGGCATCGCGGCCCTGACTGGCCAGTCCCCGATAACGCGACCACCTCTCATTCACCGGGGACAGGCCACGACGACCGCCCGGCCTCGATGGAGTCCTACGACGAGTTGCTCAATAGCCGTGCAGGCCGGAGTTCCGAATTCACCGCCGAGGCTGTCGATGCTCAGTGAAAAGTGGTCGAATGACGGTGGGAGAGATCCTACAGTCATCCGGTCTGGTGGCGGGGCCACGCAACAACCGCTGTTCAGGGGCTTCAGAACGCGAATTCGGCACCGTAGCCTGTCGTCTGCATAGCGCCGCTGTCGACATCGGCGCGCACGATGATGAACGGCATGGCCGAGACCGGTGATGGGCATCCCCCGATATTCAGCCTGGTATTGCTGTGCGCGAAAGTGTAGGGAAACATTGAGTTTTCGTCCAGGGAGACCCCGCCGACCACTGCCGCGGCCACAGTGCCCGGGGCCAGATTTACCGCAAGCCCTCCGGCGGGGGCCGCTCCGACACCGGTACCGACGCTGATGCTGGGCGGCGCGTCTATCGCCAGATCGGTGCCGGAGTCGAGGCCGAAGGAAGGCGGGATTCTGGTGGTGACGCCGGCATTGGGGGCGATGCCTATCGAGATGCCATTGGAAACGTTCACGGCACAGCCGATCAGATATCCGGCGACGATTTGCCCGCCTGGCAGCGACGCGCGTCCGTCGAGATCGATCGAATAGACTCCGGCGACCTTGACCGCGTGCACGAAGCCGGATGCGACATGCCCGCCAGCGGGTACGACATCGGTGGAATCTACCGACGCAATCAGGTGCAGCCCGCCGGAGTTGAATTCCCCCGGTGCCGCGCCGACCGCAGTATCGACAACGCCAACTGCACCGGTGGCGGCCACCGTCACCGCCGCTATCGCCGCCAGAGTCCGCAAATGCTTGTGGTTCATCACGCTCCAGTCAGGTAGTCATCAAGACGGGACTTCACAGAAGGACCCGCACAGCAACTGTCGTCGTGCATGGGTTGTTCGGCGTGTGCGGCTGGAACTCTACCGGTCGGTGCAGCTCAGTCGTCGTCGTGCCGCGACGGCGAGTTGCCGACGCGACGGGCATGCCGGTGCTTGGAGGCATCGCGTCGATTACTCATGGCTTTCGAACCACCGGGTTCCTCTCGTTCACCAAGCGCTGCCAGAGTTCGCGGCT
>NZ_BAFS01000473.1 GCF_000308415.1 Nocardia asiatica NBRC 100129
CTTCGACGGCTGCTCGTTCATCAACGTGCTGCTCGAACTCGGTGCCGGTCATCCGGCCGGACAGGCCAGCATCGGGTACCTCGACAATATCCGTGCTATCGTCCGCGACCGGGCCGAGGAGGCCGGACTGCGAAATGCGGATGATTTCGCCCGCTCCTGGCACATCCTGATGAAAGGCTCGATCATCTCCGCCGCCGAAGGCGATCTCCAGGCGGCTCTGCGCGCCAAGCTCATGGCCCGAGCGCTCATCGAGCAGCACCGACCGGTCGAGCCGTAGCGCCGCGCGCCTACACTGGAAACGGTTACCTGCCACCGGGTCGATGCCTTGTCCGAAACGAACCTCGACGGAGCAGCCCATGTCCGGCCGACGCAACTCGCAGCAGTACAACGGAGTTCGGCGTCCTGACGCGTTGCCCGAGGTGCGCTACCCCGCCCGGCCCACCATCGAAGCCCTGCTTCCCGCCATGATCGCGCGTCGGAGCAGCGCACCGGCCACCGATCCGGATCTCGTACACATCTGGGGTTTCACGGGCATCGGCGAGAACGACACCGGCAGCGCGGCAGGCTTCGCGGAGTTCTCGCCCGGCGGCACCGGCGCTACGGCCGGCTCTCCGATCCTCGACATCGCCGCGCGGATGATGGCCGGAATGTACGGGCGCCTCTGGGGATTCGGACTCGCCCATCGCGCGGCCGCGGACGCGGTCGCTCACGGGATCGACAGCGACGCGGACGAGGCGGTCGCGCGACCCCCGTCCGGGTCGCCCGGACCATCCATCGCCGAAGAAGTCTGGGCGGCGAGCATATTCGACGCCCGCGGAAGAGAATTCACTCAGTTGCGCTACGTGCACCTGGCCGAGCTCGAGCCGATCACCTTCGACGGCGACACACTGGAGGGGCCCGCCACCGTGCGCGATTGGATCGACCGCGTGGCGACCGGAGTCGTCTCGGCGCACGTGTGGGCCGCCGCTCTGGCCTTGGACGCGGACCGCAACGGAGCGATTCTCGGCGAACTCGAGCGCCGACTGCTCGGATGATCCGTGCTACCGGTTGCTCATGCCCGGGTCCTGGCACGTCGGTAGGCGAGCCAGCGACCGGTCGAAGGGGACAGCGCGCACGACAATCCCGTGAAGGCGAAAAGCAGTATCGTGCCGAAGAACACCGTATCCCTGGGGCTGTTTCCGCCCAGGCTGGCTCCGATCGCGATCAAGGCGAGCAGCGTGATGATCCCGGTGCCGGCAGCCACCGCGACGCGACCGGCGCGCTTGCCCGCGAAGAGCGCGGCGGCGCCGCCGATCAGCAGCAGTGACGCCGCGGAACTGATCGACATCGGCACGAGAAGGTCGAGCAGGACATCCCGCAGCGGTCGGCCGCGACCGGTGTCGCGCCACGCCGCCAGCTCACGGATGCCCTGGACCACGATCACGGCGGACAGCAAACCGAAAGCGAGCGAGACGACGGCGGCCGTTCTGGCGACGGCGCCGGAAGGCCGCCGCGGATCGTGCACCGGAGTCGAGGGCTGCGAAGCCGGCCCGGGCATGGCGTGCCGGACCGGGTCCGGAGGCTGGTTCAGCAACGTCGGAGCCGAACGAGGCCACGGATCCACCGCCGTAACCGCATGGCCGGGCCGCTGATGCCCGGCCGTTCCGGCTGGAGTGGGTCGCCCGAAAGGTGCCTCGCCCCGCAGGGCGGCGGTGGCGGCTGCCGCGAAGTCGCCACAGCTGGCGAATCGTTCGTTCCGGTGCTTGGCCATCGCCCGTGCGATCACATCGTCGAGTGGCAGTGGCAATCCCGGACGGGTATCGCTCAGCCGGGGCACCGGCTTGGCGAGGTGTCCTGCGACGATCTGACCAGGGTTGGTCGAGGGGAACGGCGGCTGCCCCGCCAGGAGGGTGAAGAGGGTGCAGCCGAGAGAGTACTGGTCGGCGCGGTGATCGACCGGCTCCCCGGACAGCTGCTCCGGTGACGCGTAGGCGAGCGTCGCGGTGAAGGTCCCGGTCGCGGTCAGCTTGGTGTCCGCGTCGAGCAGCCGCGCGATACCGAAATCGGTCAGTACGGCACGGGCTTCCCGGCCCGACTCCGGTTCGGCGATCAGGATGTTCGCCGGTTTGATGTCACGATGCAGCACGCCGCGGCCGTGCGCGTAGTCGAGCGCGTGCGCGGTATCCGTGACGACGCGCAGGACATATTCGGGGTGCGTGGTGCGCGGATCGAGCCGGGCCGCGTCCGTTCCGCGAATGTACTGCATCGAGATCCACAGGTGCCCGTCCTGCGTGCCGCGGTCATAGACGCCGACGATCCCCGGATGCTCCAAGCGCGCGACGACGTTGGCCTCCAGCTCGAACCGCCGGCGCAACTCCTCGTCCTCGGACACCGCGCGGTTGAGCAACTTGAGCGCGACCAGCCGCGGCAGCCGCGGATGCCTGGCCAGATAGACGGTGCCCATACCGCCTTCCCCGAGCACGCCCTCGATCACATAACCGGCGAACGACTCATGCTGCCTCAACAACCCCGTGGCCCCCTTCCCAACCGCGCCCACCCGGACCGAGGGCAGCATAACGCCGCCGCCGGAACACATCCCGCCCGGAGCGCGCGGCAGCGTGTCAGAGGCGTTCGCTGACTCAACGGGTCACCGGAAATGGTTCGCTTGCCATGACCGTGCACACTTGATCTACTCGTCCGAGTCGCCGCAGAGGGGGGAGGTTCGAATGGAGCCGGGCCACGTTGTCGCCACCGCGGTCGCGCTCGGCGCCGCCGCCGGTCTCACCGATACCGCCGAGCGATCGGTGACCGACGCGTATGCGGCGTTGCAGGGGCTGCTCTTCCGCCGCTATCGCGATGTGGACTCGAGGCAGGTGGAGGCGGACCCGGACGGCGCCGCCGGACGGGCAGCCCTCGCGGGCGCACTGGATGCGCACGGCGCTGCCGAGGATGACGAATTGCTCGCCGTGGCAACTCAACTCATCTCTGCGGCAGTGCGGGCGGACGTGCGGGCCGCCGGGGTCGATCTGAAGAGGGTGGAGGCTGCCGCGTTGCGGATCAGCCGCGTCACGGCGACCGGCACCGGTGTACGGGTGCACGGCGGACGGTTCAGTGGTGACATCCACATAGAGGACATCGACGCGGGGGCCGGTGACTCGTCACACCCCGGCCGAGCGCGGCGGCCTCGACCGACGCCCCCGCGCTGACCTCCTATATCGTCACTCAGCTCTCCGACGTCCACGCCCGCGACATCTATGTCACCGCAGGCGTGCCCGTGCCGTCTCCGGCTACGAGCTTGGTGGTCGTGGGCCGGATCCCCCGGGAGCCACCACGATTCGTCGTCCGCGATGAGCTGGCACGTCTGCGTCGAGCACTGGAGCCGCCCGCGGCAGCCGTCGTCGTCACCGGACTGCGCGGTGCGGGCAAGACCCACTTGGCGGCCGCGCACGCACGCTCGCTGTTCGATTCCGGCCGAGGTCTGGTGGGCTGGGTCAATGCCGAAACTCCGGACAGCACGCTGTCCGGACTCGCCGATATCGCCGAGCGGCTGGGCGTCGCCGACCGCGACGGCGATTCGGCGGTGTCGGCCCGGCGATTACGCGACCACCTGTCCGGTGGCACCGTCGCGGCGCTCTTGGTGTTCGACAACGCCACCGATGCCGACCACCTCCGGGACCTACTGCCGACCGGTGGCCGCGCGCGCATCCTGATCACCAGCGTCGACCGGTCCTTCGCAGCCTTCGGCGAGGCGGTCGACGTCACCTGTTTCACTCGCCCGGAATCGGTGCGCTTTCTGGCCGACTCGACCGGCCTCGGCGACGACGGCGACGCCGAACAGGTTGCCGAGGACCTCGGCGACCTCCCGCTGGCCCTGTCCGCCGCAGCGGCGACGATGGTCGGCCGCCGCCTCGGCTACGCGCAGTACCGGCAGCTGCTGCACGACAGCCCACTGCCGACCGCTCTGCGGCGCACCGCGGGTCACGACTACCCGCGGTCGGTCGTCCAGGCGATCTCGCTGTGCGTCGAAACAACCGAGGGCGTCACCGGCGATTACGAACTCGCGGCCGACGTCGCCTGGCTGCTGGGCGCGATGGCCATGCTCTCGCCAGGTGGTGTGCACCGATCCTTGTTCGCCACCAGCCCCAGGAGGGTCGACGAGGCACTGGAACGATGTGTCGCCGGTTCCCTGCTGTCCTGGTCGACTTCCGGCGAGGCGCTGATCATGCACCGGCTCGTGGGCCGCGTGCTGCGCGAACGCGGTTCGATTACGCAGCCGATCAGCTTGTTCCGGCGAGCCGCCCGGGCATTCCGCGATCGGACTCCTGCCGCCCGGTCCACGGCCGACCTCGTCCGGTCCGCGCTCGCCATCATCATGCGCAATACGTTCCCGCCGTCGCAGGCATGGGCGCGCCGACAGGACGGCGCGCACCTGGTCGATCAGATAGACGCGCTCTGGGACACCGGAATGGTGCACGGCAGCACCAGGAAACACGCCGTGGCGATGATCGCCGTGCGCAGATGGGCCGTCGAGCAGCTGATCGAGTCCGCCGACACCGCCAGAGCGCTGACCCTCGCGCAGGACGTCGTCGTCGCCAGCGAGCAGATCCTCGGCGGCGGGCATCCCGATACGTACACTGCCCGCACCCTGCTGGCCCGGGCCTACTCGGCCCGTGGTCGGCTCGACGAAGCCGCCACCCGGCTGGAGGCGGACTTGGCCGACGCCGTGCGGATTTTCGGACCCGCCAATCCCGTCACACTGGTCCTGCGTTTTCATCTGGCGGACACATACACCCAGGCGGGGCGCCTGGACACGTCCTCGGCCCTGCACACCGAGAACATCGCGCACAGCCGGCGAGTATTCGGTCCGGACGCGCACGAGACCCTCAACTTCCGCAGCGGGCTCGCTCAGGTCCACCTGTCGGCCGGAAATCTCGCCGACGCGATCGCCGTGTTCGAAGATCTCTTGCCCGTCTACCTTCGGGTACTCGGTGCCGATCACGTCGATTCCTTCTTCTGCCTGCACAAACTAGCTCGCGCGTACGGGGCGGCGGGACGCACCGACAGGGCCGTCCCGCTCCTGCGCGAGAACCTCGATGACGCCATGCGGATCTTCGGAGCTGATCATCCGGTCACCCTGGCCTGCCGCAACAACCTCGCCGAGATCTACGAAGCCGTCGGCCGGGCCGAGGATGCCGTCCGCCTCGGCGAAGCGAACCTCGTCGAGCGGTTGCGGGTGCTCGGGCCGGAACACCCGGACACTCTCATAACCCGCCACAACCTCGCCTGCGCCTTGCATACGGCCGGGCGGCTCGCGGACGCCATCGCGCTTTTCGAGGCGAACGTCGCCGACTTCCACCGGATACTCGGCCCCGACCACCCCATCACCTCGCTCACTCAGGGCGGGCTCGCCATCGCCTACAGTGCGACCGGACGCCGGGACGAGGCGATCGCCATCCAGGAAGCCGCCCTGCGGGATCGCCTTCGAATTCTCGGTCCCGACCATCCCGACACCCTCAAGGCGCGCAACAATTTCGCCGACGCTCTGGCAATGCGGGAACCGGGACGAGCCATTCCATTGCTGGAGACCAACGTCTCCGCCAGTGCGCGAGTACTCGGTCTCGACCACCCCGACACTCTGAGCTACCGGCACAATCTCGCCGCCGCCTATCACGCGGCAGGCCGCATCGATGACGCCCTGGTCAACTACCAGGCCACGCTGACCGACCGGCTGCGCATCCTCGGACCGGACCACCACGCCACCCTCGCCTCTCGTGACAGCCTCGCGGCCGCGTACCGGTCGGCCGGAGACCTCGACACCGCGATCGACTTGTCGAAGGCGAATCTCGCCGAGTACCACCGCGCCCTTCCCGGATATCCACGGCTCCGGAGCACCCGCACCACACTGGCCGACACGCTGCGAGACGCGGGACGATTCGAGGAAGCCATTCCCCTGTACCAGGCGAACATCGACCAGCAGGAGGTCGGCCCCGACGACCCCCTCACCGCGCGTTCGGTCGACGGACTCGCGCTCGCCTACCACGCGGCAGGCCGATTCGAGGAGACCGTCCGACTCTTCGAGGCGGTATTCGACCGTGTCATCCAGGCTCTCGGCAGCGACCATCCGCTGGCTGACGAGGTGCGCGACCATCTCGCCGCGGCGCGGCGAACAGCCGAGAACCATAGGCTCGAATAAAGCAGATTCGGGTCATACATCGACCAATAGCAGGCAGGTTGCACCATTTCCGGTCACTGCTCAGCACGCCGAAGGAGCCGCCCATGAAATAGGAACGGCCCCTTCGGTGTCGGAAATGTCATCCCCACTACGAAGCACGATTTCGCAGGATGCGACTCGTGCGGATGCGGCCGTCAGGCGTAGGTGAAGAAGAGCCCGCTGGTGATACCACCCGGAGCGGTGACCGTGATCGGCGCCGGACCGAAGCCCACCGGGGTGACCGCGGTGATCTGCGTATCGGAATTCACCGTGAACGAAACCGCCGGAAGGAAACCGAAGAACACACCGGTGGCGCCGGTGAAGCCGGTGCCGGTGATCGTGACCACGGTACCGCCGGTCACCGGACCGGTATTCGGGGTGACCGAGACCAGCGTCGGAACCGACACGTACGTGTACGGAACTCCCGGGCTCGTACCGACCGGAGTGGTGACCGTGACCGGCACGGTGCCCGTTCCGGGTGGGGCGATCGCGATGATCAACGTGCTGGACACCCCCACGAAGAAGGTGGCCGGGGTGGCGCCGAAGTTCACCGCGGTGACTCCGCTGAAGCCGGTGCCGATCAGCGTGACCAGATTTCCACCGGTCGCGGGACCGAAATTGGGAATGATCGAAGCCACGACCGGAGGCGTCACGACATAGGTGTAGGGAAAACCGTTACTCGTCCCGCCCGCGTTCGAGACGGTGATATTCACCGTGCCGACCCCCGGCGGGGCGATGGCCGTGATCTGCGTATCGGAGTCCAGTGTGAAAGTAGTTGCGGTGCCCCCGAATCGCACTGTGGTCGGACCGGTGAATCCGGTGCCGGTGATGACCACGCTGTTGCCTCCTGAAGTCGGACCCGTGGTCGGCGATACAGAACTGATAGTAGGCATGGCATTGCCTCCTTGATTACTGATTACCTGCACCGGGGGGTGCGCGACCTGGTGGTAGCCCGGCTGTAACCATTAAGGACTTCGAAGCCATACCCGGACAATGGAAACCAAGATCCGTTTTTGTCCGTTTTACGAATGGATCGACCGCTCCGCCAAGGTATCGATGAGCACCGCATCGACGATTCGGCGTACGGGAGAACCGCCCGGCAATCGAATCATCGGTCGGCGGACCGGTTCACACCGCGATCAAGTCGATCACGAAGACGAGCGTCTCCCCCGGCCGGATGGTGCCCGCGGCGCCTCGGTCACCGTAGGCGAGCCGGGGCGGGATGATCAGTTGCCTGCGACCGCCGACTCGCATTCCTCGCACACCCACGTCCCAACCTTCGATGACCTGCCCGGCGCCCAGTGTGAATGCGAACGGCCGGCCGCGCTCCCAGCTCGAATCGAACTCCGTTCCGGTGGAGAACGTGACGCCCACGTAGTGTACTTCGACGAAGTCGCCCCGTTCGGCCTGCGGACCGTCGCCGTCCCAGATCTCCACGATCGCCAACTCGCTCGGCGGCGCACCTGCGGGGATCTCGATCTCCGGCTTCCCCCGGTTCACGACGCCGGTCTTGCCGGGACGACCCGTGAGCCGGGTGATCCACCGCTGCCAGGGCTTCTGTTCGGACTCTTCGTCGGACACCGCAACATCATCCCCGAAATGCTCTGCGCTCGTGCGACTACTGGCCCACCCACACCGGTGTCGCGGCGCTTCTTCTGACCACGATGGCAACTCGCGCACGCCGCCGCGAAGCGAACTTCGCCGGGTCAGGATCCCGACAGATCCGCCGACAAGTCCCGTGAAGGATCTCCGGGTCGGTCGAATCGGCCCTCAGCAGGTCGAGCACTTCCGGCACGCGTCCGCCGTCGTAGACGAGAGCTTCGGCGCGGGGCGCGCACGGCCCGCACGAGCGGCGCGAAGCAGTCGCCGATCTGCCAATGCGGATCACCGCGGTGGAAGATGTCAGCGAGGCGGATGCGGAGTCATTTCGGGGAGGGAACGGTCAGCAGACCGAGGAGCGCCCGCGCATCCTCGGCGGTCGGCGCGGGCAGACTGCCGCGACCGTGGATGAATCCGATGCCGAGGTACACCATCGCGCCGGCGCGCAAGCGGGCATCTTCCGCAGCGAAGCCCAGTTCCAGCAACGCTGTCTGCACTGTTTCGAAGATCTGCCGATCCAAGGCCCGCACGGTCGCGGCCACCTTTTCGTCGCTTCGCGCCCACTCGCGGACGGTGGCTTCGATGGCCCAGGTGCGTTCGATGAGATTGGCGGCCATATTGGCGATGCGCTGCTCGACGGGGACGGACTCCATCGCCCCGAGCGCACGGATGACCTCGCTCTGCCGCGCGCTCCACCGATCGGCCATCGCCTCCATGAGCTGCCCGATGTCATCGAAATGCCAGTAGAAGCTGCCCTTGGTGACTCCGAGTTCCTGGCACACCCGCGGAATCTTGACGGCCGAGACTCCTTCGCGGGCGAGCAATGCCAGAGCCCCGTCGACCCATGCCTCGTAGGACAGACGCGGAGTACGGCCGCGGCCGCGTTGCTGTGCCGCCGCCTTGCGAGAACGCGGCGGCGACGAATTCACGGCGCCTGGATCAGGGGCCTGGATGCCGTCGGCAGCCGGCCGCCGCTCTGCTGTCATCGGCCCGGCCGAGCGTCGATGAAATGCACGTCTCGATGGTAGGCGAACCTGTTACGGACCCGGATCGGCGCGCTACCCACGCCCCCGCTGCGGCCGCTCAGCCGACAGTATTTTCCATTCAGAAAGGTACCGATGACTGTACCCAATGGTATGGTCACCGGGTGGGTGCGCAGCGAGGCGGGCCCGAAAGGGTTCGGTCGCAGAGCATGGACCGCTTGCGGTCATGGCGGATCCGGCGCGAGCCGGCGGCTGAGCAGTCCGGGTCGATCGACCCGGCATCGACAGGAAGAAGTCGTTCATGTCAGTGGAAGTCCCGCCCGCGAACGGCGATGTCATCGATGAGCAAGCGGTGAAGTGCCCGACCGCGTTCCGATATTGGGAAGCGCGCCGCACTCCAAAGGTTCAGCGCATCGAGCGCCTCTTCGCGAAAGTCACCGGGACCGAGTTGTTCCCCACCGACGCGCAGGCTGTCGCTCTGTGCGAGGACCTCTTCACGGGCGACCCGGTCGCGGAACGGTTCGTCGCGGAGGTGATGCACGGCGCGGCCGGTCCGCAAGCCGGGCGCCGGATGCTGGAAACCGCGCTGACCGAAGGCATCGAAGCCGTACCGGACGCGCCCGAGTCGATGCGCGCGCTGTTCGAGGAGTTCGAGACGGTGCCCGACTGGGTGGTGCCGGAACTGGTCGAGCAGGGCGCGGCGATCTGGCGGCGGTGGGGAACGATGCTGTTCGGTTTCGCGGGCGCGGAAACGCTCGAGATGTACACCGAAGCCGCTGTCGCGACGCCGTTGTCACTGGCCGGCGGCTACGCCGGGAACAGCGCACTGCGCCGCTTCCTGGAGACCACCCGCTTCTGGATGGACGTCTCCGAGCACCGCGCACTGCTGACTCCCGGTTCGACGGGACGTGCCACGGCGCTGAAGGTGCGCATCATGCACGTTTCGATCCGGGCGAAAGTCGCCGGACATCCGGAATGGGACATCCAGCGATGGGGTCTGCCGATCAGTCAGACCTATCAGATGCTCACCTTGCTGGCCGGCAGCGTCACACCCGGGCTCGGCTTGTGGGCGCTGGGATACCAGACGACTCCTTCGGAAATCCGTGCGCTGCTGCACTTCCAGAAGTACATGGGATACCTGCTCGGAGTGCGGCTGCGGTGGTATCCGGAGACGGTCATCGACGCGTTGCGTGTTCTGGCCATGACCCTCGCGTCCCGCTCCTACGACGCCGGCCAGCACGGTGCGGAGCTGATCGAGTCGTATCCGATGGCATTCGCGCCCCGCGACGGCCACCGCGGACTCACGAGGTTGCGCGAGGCGTACAACTTCCGCATGCACTCCGTGTACTCCGCGATGTACATGGCTCCGTGGACGAGACGGCACTACCACATGCCCCCGGCATTCCCCTGGGTCGTCATCCCCATCCTGCGCTTTCCCCTGATCACGGTGATGGAGCTGCTGCGCAGAGCGTTCCCGCCCTTCGCGCGCGCGCACGAGAAGCTAATGCTGTGGCATCGCGAGAACTGGTATCGCGCTCAAATGCGAGGCCGCGAAGCGGCTTTCGACGCCAGCGGGGCGCTGCGCAGATAACCTCCGCGCCTGGTCGCTTCCACGCGGACCCAACCCGATTCGCCGCAGAACCCATCGACGCCGAAAGCGGCCGTGAGTGCCGCGAGGATCGTCGTGCACCGGTTGCGATCGGCGGCACCGGACGGTCGACGGCGCACCGCAGCGGGATATCGCTCGCCACCGAGAGCCCGGAGCGCCGCGAACAGGCGGGCCGCCTCCTCGACCTGCTCATCGACGGATTACGGCCCCGCCCCTGAGTTTCGTCCCGGCGACAGCCACTAGGACACCGATGCGGGACGCGAGCAGACTGGAGCATCGTCGCTTCCAACCCGCAGTTCGGCGAAGCGCGCTTGTCCGGCGGCATGCGCTCGGTCGGGCCGAGGTTTCACGAGTTCCGTTGCGGGAGTACGGCCTTATCGATCTGTTCGCGGAGGATGTCGCCGTGACCTGCGTGCCTGGCGAACTCTTCGATCATGGCGAGCAGTGTCCATCGCATGCTGACCTTGCCCTCGCGGGGATTGTCCTTGGTGTCATCGAGGTCGAAACGGGACGCGATCTCTCGTGATCGCCGGCTCGCGCGCTCGAACTCGGCGATGACGTCGGCCAGCGACTCGTCGTCGGAGACGGCGAATGTGCCCTCGTCGCGGCGCGAGTATCCGTCGCATTCGGATTCCCCGAGTTCCGCCCAGAACCGCTGGAACCAGATCCGTTCCGCGGCAGCGGCATGCTTGATCAAGGAGATCGGTGTCGTCAGTGACGCGACGAGCCGTCGGCGGGCATCCGCATCGGACAGACCGCGTACGGTCTCGATGAGCGCTTCGCGGTTGTGGTCGAGCATGTTCTCGATGATCGCCCGCTCGCCACCGCTGGTAACCCCGTAGATACTCACGACTTGCACTCCGTTCTGTTGTGTGGTCGAGCCCCGTCCGGTCTGCATCGGTCAGTCCGAAGCGCACGAAGAACTGTGCGGCAATCGATCTCGGAACAAAGACGAAGCATCCGGGCGTCAGGAAAACGACCAGGAAAGAAGGCGCTCGCCGCGCGGATTGCGGACGGAGCGTCGGCGACGCGGGCCTACCTCGAAACCGCAGCCCTGGCCCGTCAGAAGGCCGTCGCCTACGGTCAGTATGTCGCAAGTTCCGATTCTGGGCTACACGCCGACGACGGCCCCTCGTGGGGTCTTGACGTCGGCGAGGTAGTCACCCGATCAAAGCAGATGCTCCTTTCCAGAGAGGTCCAGGGTGTCGAAACGGTGGGTGGACCAAAGGCGGCGCGAGTGCTCCTCGGGATAGGGGCGCGGGTGGTCGGCTCCGCGGTGTAGACGCGGGTGGATCTGGTGGCCGGACCGTAGGGTGACCAGCCCGGGTCGCCTGTGGTCGCGAAGTTCAACCAGTCGGTGCGCATGTGGTGGGACACGCGGATGGCCTCGGCAACGGCGTCCGGGCCGTTGGGGGCGAGGCTGCGTACCTCATCGAGACTCAGGGTGCCGAACACGAGCAGGAAGTCGAGGCAATGCGCGGCGCCCTGCTGCGGGTGGTAGCTCCAGCACAGTTCATAGGTCCAAGCGCGCCCGCCGCCGACGTGCCGAGCGTCGGCGAGATGCAGGCTGGGCATCCGGAACAGCCAGCAGGCGACGTCGCACAGCCCCTTTGCGGAACCGGCGGGACCGAACGCCAGTGCGTCACGGACGCCCTCCCACGGCGCGACCGGGACCGGAGCCGCGAATCGTCGTTCACCGACCGGCGGTCGGGCATAGGGGATGCCCCGGAAAACCGCGACGGCTTTCTCTCGGCTGCCACGCACGACTCCCGCAGTGGTGCGGACCTCCGGCTCGACCTTCACTCGGGCACCCACTTCCTTTTCGGTAAACCAGACGACGTGTCGAGCGAAGGGACGGCGGTGGCCGCGCCCGGCACTGGTCGACTGACGCCTCGAGTGGGCCGCGCCGCAGCCGCGACTCCTGGATTGATACGAACCGATGCGGGCGACTTCGCGTCACCCCGCCGACCGCCGGTCGACCACGCTGGTCACCACGACCGTCGAACTCGCGTGTCCGCATTATCGGATGTGGACCGAGGTCTCGCAACGACATTCAGGGCGAGCACGGCCATGTCTGCTCAGGTGGCGGGCACGCCGCTGGTTCGAGCGACAGCTCGACCCACGAGCTCTCCGTCGCACGCCGAGTGACGCCCGGCCATGCACGTTGTCCGGCAACTGCTTCGATGCGGGACGACGGCATGGCCGGACCCAGATCGCGGCGGATGCGAGACGGTCAGGACGGCCAGCCGCCCGCGGCGGCGGTGGACCGGGCGAATTCGGTGAAGGTTCGTGGCGGGCGGCCGAGAGCACGCTGCACGCCGTCGGACACGTGTTCGTCCTTCCCCTCTCGCAGCGGCGCGATGACGTCGGCGAAGGCTTCGGCGTCCGCGGGCGGCAATCCCTGCCGCACCAATTCGCCGACGTAGTCCTCGACGGATATCGGTACGTAGCGGATATCCCGGCCGGTGACCTCGGAGATCGTGGCGACCGCCTCGGCGAGCGTCACAGCCCGGCGTCCGGACAACTCGTAGACGCGGCCCGCGTGCCCGTCCTCGGTCAGCGCGGCGACTACCACCGCGGCGATGTCCTCGGCATCGACGTAGCTGGCAGCCCCACGGCCTGCGGGCAACCGCAGCTCACCGCCGCGCACGGCGTCGGCGAAGAACCCCTCGCTGAAATTCTGCGCGAACCAGCCCGGCCTGGTGATCGTCCACTCCAGACCGCTCTCCCGCACGGCGGCCTCGCTGTCGACGATGCCGTCCAAGACGCCGCCGCTGTCCCGCACATAGGACGGATCATCGATGCCACGACCCGAGGCCAGCACGATCCGCCGCACACCGTGCCGCACCGCCTGCTCGACGAACGGGCGAACCAGTTTCGTGCCGTCCAACTGCACGATGTAGGCGGACCGCACGCCCTCGAGCGCCGCATCCCAGGTACCACGGTCGGTCCAGTCGAAGGGGTGCTCGCCGTTGCAGGCCGCCGCGCGAACCGGCAGCCCCGCGGCACGCAGTCGGCCGACCACACGCCGGCCGGACTTGCCGGTGGCCCCGGTGACAAGAATCGGATGTTCAGACATGCCCTCAGTCAACCGGCCGCCGCCGAGACGATCCATGGCTAGGAAGCTCAGTCTGATGTCTAGACGTCTACTCTGAGAACCATGGATGCCGTCTCGGAGCTGTTGGCGGGAGTTCGGGCGCGCGGAGCCGTCTTCCGGCAGACGATCATGCGTCCGCCTTGGGCCCTGCGCATGGCCAGCGGCGCGCCGCTGACACTGGCCACGATGCTGCGTGGCCGGGCCTGGATCGTTCCCGAGCAGCACGAGCCGGTGCCCATCGGCGTCGGCGACATCGCCGTCGTCCGCGGCGACGTGCCCTACACGGTGGCCGACGCCCCGGCGACCGTGCCGGCGCTGGTGGTGACCAGCGCCGATTACTGCCCCGGGGCCGAGGGCGTCGAGCACGCCTCCTGGCCCGCTCGAACGTGCGGGACACCGGCCGAGGAAGCCGCCGTGCTGGTCAGTGGAGCGTTCGAGCGCCGGGGAGAACTCAGCGAACGGCTGCTGCGCACGCTGCCCGCCGTGCTGGTGGTGCCGGCCGAGGAGATCTCCTACGCGTCGGCGCAGACAGTGGCCGAGGAAGTCGCCAGAGACCGGCCGGGACAGCAGATGGTCCTCGACCGGATGCTGGACCTGATGCTGGTCTCCGCGCTGCGCCGTTGGTTCGACAACCCGGACGCCGACGCCCCGGCCTGGTGCCGCGCACTGGACGATCCGATCGTGGGCGCGGCGCTGCGGCTGTTGCACGACACACCGGCTCATCCGTGGACAGTGGCGGCCCTGGCGTCGAAAGCCGGGGTGTCCCGAGCCGCGCTCGCCCGGCGGTTCACCGCGCTGGTCGGCCAGGCACCGATGTCCTACCTCGCGGGCTGGCGGATCGACTTGGCCACCGACCTGCTGCAGCAGACCGACCACACCGTGGACACGATCGCGAGAAGGGTCGGTTACGCCAACGCCTTCGCGCTGAGCGTGGCGTTCAAGCGGTTGCGCGGCACCCGGCCCAGTGATCACCGGAACCCGAAACCCGCCTGGCGGGCCGAATAGCGCCGTCGCTTACCTGCCGGCCGCACGCCACGAATCCAGCGCATCGCCGACTCGCGGCAAACGGGGCGGCGCAGGACCACCAGGGTGGCGCGTGTGCCGCTGGCCGCGAGATAGTCTGTGCCGGTGCCAATTTCGTTCGACACCGGGGAAATGCAGCAGGTCGACAACGCGACCTGGCGAGATCCCCGGACCGGTGACATGGTGAACGTGTCGTACTTCGACATCGTCCCGGATCTGCCGGCGCCGCTGGAGGATCTGACGACTCTGCGCCGGCGCCTGGCCGAGCGGAGCGCCGAGAGCGGCTGCCTGATCGAAGCTTTCGTGGTGTGGCTGGACGCGCAGCCCGCGCTGTTGCGCATGGAGAAGCTGCCGTTGCCGAACCAGCCCCAGGGTTTGGTGTTCGCCGCGTCCGTGATCGTCCCGAAGGCTCGCAGCAGCGCGGTCCTGCAGGTGCTCTGCCCCGAGACCGGCACCACCGGTGTGCGCGAGGCCTTGCTCGCCGCCAAGATCGGTTTCGACCACATGTACCCGCCGCATCCCTACGCACCGGAGGTGCGGGGGCGGCTGCCGTACAACGCGGCCGACGACATTCGATGGGACGCGGAATTCCCCGATCATCCGCTCAGCCGTGCCCGGCGCTGGATCGCGCACACCGTCCCGACTGCCCGGCTCGCCCCGGATTTCGCGGCGCTGCCCCCGTTCACCGGCTGACACCACCGCCGGGACCGGACTGCCGGCGCAGACCGAATTCGCTGGTCCACGCCCGCTGTCGAAGGTTCGGCACCGTGGCGGTGCCGGGCGCGGCCACCACGTCGGCCGGCCGACTCGGTGGCGGACACGCACCCAGCGAGGTGGCCGCGCCGGTTCCGTCAGTGGCCGATTTCCTCGAGGCCGCCGCGCTGCCGCAATCGGCCGTCCGGGCCGAGTTCGAGGACGGTGTCGATGCCGATCCGCGCCAGGAACGGATGGTCGTGGCTGACGACGAGGACCGCGCCGCGGTAGCCGGCGAGCGCCTCGATGAGCTGCTCGACGCTGGCGATGTCCAGATTGTTGGTGGGTTCGTCGAGGATCAGCAATTGTGCGGGCGGGTCGGCGAGCAGCAGCCGGGCCAGCGAGACACGGAAGCGCTCACCGCCGGAGAGGGTGGACACGGGCCGGTCCACGCTGTCGCCGCGCAGCAGCAGCCGGGCCAGCTGATTGCGGATTGCGGCCGGCGGCGTGGTGGTGGCGACAGCGCGGACGTTGTCGATCGCGCCTGCCTCCTCGGCGAGTCCGTCGAGGCGTTGCGGCAGGTAACCGACACGGTCGGTGAGCAGGGCGCCCGTCACGGTTCCCGGCGCACGAGTCCGCGTGCCGAGCAGGTACTCGATCAGTGTCGACTTCCCCGCGCCGTTGGGTCCGACCAGCGCGACCCGTTCCGGACCTTGGATGACGAAGGCGTGGTCACCGTCGCGTAGTTCGGCGATGCGGCGGCCACGTGGCACGTCCGGATCGGGCAGGTCGAGGTGGATGTGCTCCTCGCGGCGTACGCGGGACTCGGCGTCCGCCAGGGCCTCGCGAGCCGTGCGCACCTTCGCGTCGAGGCCGGTGCGCATCGCACCGGCCGAGGCTTGGGCTTTGCCGGCGCGGTTCCCGGCCAGGATGCGCGGAATGCCGCCGTGCTGCTGTGTCGCCCGCGCGGTGCGTTCACGGCGTGCGAGTTTGGTCTCGGCTTCGATGCGCTGCCTCTTCTCGGTCTTCAGGGCTTGTTCGGCGGTGCGGGCGGCCTGCACGGCGGCGGCCTGCCGCTGTTCGAGGTGTTGTCGCCAGGCGCTGTAGGGACCGCCGAACACTTCGACGGCCGCCGCGTGCAACTCGGCGGTGCTGTCCATGCGTTCGAGCAGTTCGAGGTCGTGACTGACCACGACGAGCGTGCCCGGCCAGGTGTCGACGAACGCCCCCAGCTGCGCGCGAGTGGCCCGGTCCAGATTGTTCGTCGGCTCGTCGAGCAGGGTGATGGGGGTGCGGCGGATCCGCAGCCCGGTCACGGCGGCGAGCACCGCCTGACCACCGGAGATCTCGTCGACGCGACGGTCGAGATCGGCTGCCGTGAAACCGATTTCGTGCAGTGCCTCGTCGGCGCGCGCCTCGATGTCCCAGTTGTCGCCGACCGCCTCGAAATGCCGCTCGTCGGTGTCCCCGGATTCGATCGCGCGTAGTGCGGTGAGCGTGTCGGCGATGCCGAGCAGTTCGGCCAAGGTGGTGTCGTGATCGAGAGTCAGTGTCTGAGGGAGATATCCGACTTCGCCCGCCACCTCGATCCGGCCCGAAGTGGGTGTCAAGAATCCCGCGATCAAACGCAGCAGTGTCGACTTGCCCGCGCCGTTGCGGCCGACGAGGCCCGTTCGCCCGGCGCCGAATACGCCGTTGAGCTGTGCGAGCGCGACGGTGCCGTCGGGCCGTTCGAACGTCAGGTTGTGCAGCGTGATCGCCGAATGCGTAGATGTCGCCATGTGGTAGGTCTCCTTTGTGCCCGTAGAGGAAGCTTTCGCCGCAGCCCGGAAAAGCGGGCTGCGCACGCGGCAGCGGGCAGCACGACCGCCGGGGTGTTACCGGAAGCCATGCCGCGCAAGCGATTACCGCGCGAGGAATTCGAAGGCTCGGGCGACGGGCATCGTGCGCGAGGACGATCCACGACCTGTGACGAACGTGGCGATGGTGTGCACGATGATGATTTCGCGCGATACGCACGCGCGAATCGGCGGTTCATCCGATGCGATGAACGCCCGACCCGGAGTCGCCGCCTTCGAGCAGGCGGCTACAGTCTGTCGACCTCGATGAGCACGCGGCCACCCTACCACCGGGCCGTCTCCGAAAGATCGCGCTGTCGGAGTGACGTCTGCGGAGCCCGGAGCCGAATGCCTTGACCTCGAGCAAAGTTGAGCTTCTAGCGTCGGGAAGCGACGATAGGAGTTCGCTGATGACGACATTGGTTACGGGCGCCACCGGAAACACCGGCCGCCACGTGGTGACAGAATTGGCGCGCCGGGGAGAGCGGGTGCGGGCGTTGACCCGCAATCCCGCCGCGGCTGCGAAGATCCTGCCGCCGGGTGTGGAGTTGGCGGCGGGCACGCATACCGCGCCGGAGACGCTGGACGCGGCTCTGGAAGGCGTCAGCCGACTGCATGTCACCGTCACGGCCGGGCTCGCCGAGGTGGGCCCCGAGCTGGTGCGGCGGGCGGTCGCGGCGGGCGTGCGGCGGATCACCGTGGTGTGGGGCGGTGAGGTCGGGCCGGTCGAGCAGGCCGTGGCCGACTCGGGCGTGGAGTGGACGCGCCTGGAACCGCAGGAATTCATGTCCAACACGTTGACCTGGGCCGAATCGGTCCGAGCCGAGGGCGTTGTGCGCGAACCCTACGACTTCCCCAGCGCGCTGGTGCACGAAGCCGACATAGCGGCTGTCGCGGCCGTCGCCCTGCTGCACGACGGGCACGCCGGACACGCCTACAACCTCACCGGTCCGCAATCGTTGACGCCCAGGGAACGAATCGCGATCCTGTCCAGCGCTGTCGGTCGCGACATAGCTTTCGTCCCGATCACCCATGAGCAGGCCGTCGACAGACTCGTGGCAACCGGCGTGTCCCGAGCGGACGCCGAATACGTCATCGGCTGGTATGCCGCGCCCGGCCCTGCCGCCACCACCGTCGTCGACACCGTCGAGCGGATAACCGGCTGTCCGGCGCGCACTTTCGACCAGTGGGTCGCCGAGCACGCACAACGCTTCCGGCAGCCCTCGGTGATCGACCCCGTCACGGTCACCTGACCGCTACCGCGAGGCTCGCTTCCAGCACGAAGACCCGCTCGGCTGCCGCCCCGACGACCACCGGCAGCGCGCGGGAATCAATGCCCGCGCGCTGCCTTCCACCGCGAACGGCGAGGCGGCTCGGATGTGCTGCGAGTCCATGGCCAGGTCATCGCGGCCCACACGGCCAGCAGCAGCGCGGCCACGGTGACCAGGTACCAGGGCCAGGGGCCGAGCACATCGAGCAGTGACGGGGTCGCCGGCTTCCCGTTGACGAATCCGTAGTTGGTGCCCGCGATCGAGTTGAAGACGAACGTGACGACGACCCACACCACGGTGACCGTCACGGCGAGCCGGTAGCTTCGCCAGTCCGGGTGCATGCCGATGCCCCAGGTCAGGTAGATGGCGGCCCAGACGACGACCAGGTGGATCGCCCAGAAGGCCAGGAATTCGGGATCCGGGAAGTCCGGGCTGTCGAGTGCGGGCGACACGAGCGCCTGGGTACTCAGCGTGAGACACCAGTAGTAGGTCAGCGCGTACGCCCAGCGCCGGTGCGACCACAGGGCATACGCGGCAACCAAGCTCGCGAGGTCGGTCAGTCGCAGCGGAACCGAGCGATCGAGCGTTGGCGGGACCATCGCGACGAAGTAGATCACCACGTACAACGCCAGCGTCGCGCCACCCGCGACGCGGCCGAATCGGCGTGCGCCCTCGGGGCTCCGGTGCCTACGGCCGACCCACACGACCAACGCCGCGCCAGCCGCGAACACGACCAGCACGACCCAGTGTGATAGCCCGTATGCGGAGAACTCCCGCGGCGCCGATGGCGGGTCCACCCGGCTGAGCTTATCGGCGCGAACCCACTGACCGCTGTCGACTCGCCATCGTCACTGGTGCACAATGCTCTTGGCGCCCACCATGCGCACCAGGCTCAAGATCGGCAGCCCGATCACCAGGTGTTCGATCCCGGTGGAGATGCCCACCCAGAGGTGACTGGACAGTGCCAGGGGGATGATCACCGCCGCCGCGGTGAGGATTCCCACGATCCAGGTGAAGAACAATTCCGGTGACGGAGTGCCCAGGCGCAGCAGGTACCAGAGCACCCCGGCCAGCAGCGCGCAGATGAAGGCCACCACCGCGAACCAGTACGCGTCCTGCGCCATCGGGTTCCACACCCCGAAGCTGCCGCTCTCGGTGACCCGGGTGGCGATGATTTCGATGATCCAGGCGCACAGCCAGGCCGCCAGCGCGGTAACCACTGCCGTCGCGATTACGCCACCGGCGAACATGCCGATGTTGACGTCCGGCTGCCGCGGCCGAGACTGCCGGTCGGAATAGTCGGATTGCTGATAGGCGCCGCGATCTCGACCGTGCCCCGAGGCAGGTCCGTACCCCGGATCTTGGCTGTACGTATGGTCTTGGCCGTATCCGTGGTCTTGACCGTATCCGCGATCTTGGCTGTACCCCCGATCTCGACCGTATGCGCGATCTTGGCTGTACCCGGGATCGCTGTAACTTCCCGGCTGATAACCGGCTTCATAGCGTGCGGTGTGCTGGTCGCGCGGATCCATGGGGTTCAACCGCCGATCACCTCCGTCGAGAGCGTGCGTGTGCGTCGAGTGTAGGGCCGGACCGAACAGGCCGCTGACCGCCTACCCAACTTCGCCCGACCGGCGGCCCCGCCGCGGACCTACGCCGACTCCGCGAGAAACACGCTGCCACTCGACGAGCTACACCCGCGCGAATCCCGCGGCGCAGTGATCCACCCAACACGCTAATCTGGAATCATTCCAATAATCAGCGTGGTTGTTCCCAGCACAGAACTCGGAAGGAGTACCACCATGACCGCAGCACCTCAGACGAAGCAGCGGACCAACCGCCGTCTCGCCGACGACGTCCGGAACTCCACCGCCTCCCCCCGGCTCGCCGCCGACCTGCAGCGCGTACTGGTCGATCTCATCGAACTGCACCTGCAGGGCAAGCAGGCGCACTGGAACGCGGTGGGGACCAACTTCCGCGACCTGCACCTGCAACTCGACGAACTCGTCGACGCGGCCCGGGAAGGCAGCGACACCATCGCCGAGCGGATGCGAGCTCTCGACGCCGTGCCCGACGGGCGGTCCGACGTCATCGCCGCGACCACGAGTCTCCCGCCGTTCCCCGCCCAGGAGGTGAACACCGCCGACGTCGTCGACCTGATCACGACGCGGACCTACGCGGCGATCGACACCATCCGGGACGTGCACGACGCCGTGGACGCCGAGGATCCCAGCACCAGCGACCTGCTGCACCAGATCATCCATTCGCTGGAGAAACTGGCGTGGATGATCAAGTCGGAGAACCGCAAGATCTGACCGCCCGAACCCCGCCCAACTCGGGGCGGGGTTCGCCGCTCATAGTCGGCGCAAGAGGTTGTGCTTACGCACCTCGGGCAGGGACAAGGTCTTGTAACCGACTTCGTCGAACAGCACGGTGACGCGATCCGATTCGACGGACATGATGGTCCCCGCGCCCCAATCGCGGTGTCGCACAGCACTGTCAGCCGGGAATTCGCCGGTGCCGGGCGGGCGCCGGGCGGCGGTTCCGGTGTCGCAGGTGTCGCAGTTGCCGCACGGGTCGAGTAGTTGCTCGCCGAAGTATCCGAGCAGGTGCTGCCGCCGGCAACCGGTCGTCTCCGCGTAGCCGCGCATCATCTCGATGCGCGAGCGGGTCAGTTCTTCGTATGCCCGTGCGGCTTCCGCCGCCTGCTCGACCGCCTGCCCGGGGGTTCGCCGGGCATCGGTCGCGAGCAGGCCGGACTCGGTGGTCGTGATCGCGCCGACCTGCTCGAGCAGGTTGATCGCGCGAGTACGCCGAGCGGGCGCGGCGGCGACGTCGAGCCGAGACGGCCGGACGGGACCGTCGTGCCGATACAGGGCGTGGGCGACTTCGGCGATGGTGTCCTCGGGGACCGTCCTGGCGGTGAGGAACTTCTGCAGATTCAGATCCTCGGGCCGGTAGAACAAGGTGACCTCGGCGCGCTCCCCGTCCCGTCCGGCCCGGCCGATCTGCTGGTAATAGGAGTCCAGCGAATCCGGAGCCGAGGCGTGGACGACGAAACGGACGTCGGGCTTGTCGATCCCCATACCGAAAGCGGAAGTCGCCACGACCACGTCGATCTCGTCGGTGAGGAATTTCCGATGCACCTCGTCGCGGACCGCGGCTTTCATGCCCGCGTGGTAGGCCGCCACCCGAATACCGGCCCCGGCCGACTCTTCGGCGTAGAACTCACTGTCCTTGCGGCTGGCCACGTACACCAGTCCACGGCAGGTCGCCGGGTCGGCGGTCAGGGTTCGGATGCGGGTGAGGACGGCGTCGCGCTTGTCCGCGTCGCGGGTGAATCGGTCGGCGGCCAGGTGCAGGTTCGGTCGATCGAAACTGGCGACGACTTCGCGGTGGTCACGCATGCCCAGCCTGGTCACGATATCGCGACGGACCGGCGGGGCGGCGGTCGCCGTCAGGGCGATCACCCGAGGACGCCGGAGCCGATCGATCACCGGAGCCAGCCGCAGGTAATCCGGCCGGAAGTCGTGCCCCCACGCCGAAACGCAATGCGCCTCGTCCACCACGAAAAGCGAAACCCGCAGTTCGGCCAGGTCGTCCACCAACTCTTCGCTGGCCAGCTGTTCCGGCGAGAGGAAGATGTACTGGGCTTCGCCGCGACGCAAGGCGTTCCAGGCTGCTCGGCGTTCGCTCTTGTTCTGCGTGGAGTTCAACGCGACGGCGTCCGGGGCCCGGCTGTCGTCGATACTCTCGATCTGATCGTTCTGCAACGCGATGAGCGGAGACACCACCACGGTGGGACCGTCCAGCAGCAGCGCGGGCACCTGATAGATCGCCGACTTGCCCGCACCGGTCGGCAGCACGACCAGCACGTCCTTACCGGCCATCACCTGCTCCATGGCGTTCGACTGCTCGTCGTGCAGGTGCGCCCAACCGAACTTCTCGGCGGCGAGCTCGCGCAGCCGCGTGCCGTATTCGGACGAGGTCGTCATCGGCTGGGCATACCACCACCGCCGCGGCGAAAACGTGCGGCCGAGTTACGCACCGGTCGAGAGGATCGGGCGACGTTCACCCTGCCTGCGGCATGGCGATTCGTTCGTCCAGCGCGCCGATCAGGGGAGCCAAGAGCTGCAACTCCTCCAGATGAGCGGCGCTGAGCAGGGCCAGGATCTCCCTGCCTGCCTCGGTGAGGACGAGGCGGACGACGCGTCGATCCTTGCCCCCTCCTCGCTTACGAGCCACGAGACCGAGTTGCTCGGTGCGATCGATCAGTTGCACCACGCTGTGGTGGCGGGTCGACAAGTATTCGGCTACCTCACCAACGCTGGGCCCGCCCGGGTCCGCATGCCCGCGGATCGCCAGCAGCAGTTGGTGCTGGGTATCGGTGAGACCCACGTCGACTGCCCGGCGTTCACTCCAACGCAGGAGCCGGCGAAGCCCGGCCCGGCACGTCAGCAGCTCCGAATACTCCTGGTCGGTGAGGTGTTTCGGAGACGACATCGACCCATCCATCATGAAGTGATATTATCACGAGATGATACATAAGTGAGCGGCGATCAGGACGGGCCGCGTTCGGCGGACCGATCGCGGACCGCCCCGGCTCGGGAGAGCTTCGATTCGCCACTACGTCCGAAGGGTGGTGGAGAACATGAGTAGTGAAACCATGATGAGCCGGCATCCCGACATCGTGGAGTTGCGGGAAAAGTACGAGCGCGCCTCCGAGGCGCCCGACGCGCAGGCGGTCACCGGCCTGCTGTTCCTGACCGGGCTGTATCTCGCGATCTCCCCGTGGGTCGTGGGGTTCAACGGATTTTCGACCTTGACCGTCAACAACCTCGTTTGCGGTATCGCCCTCGCGATGCTGGCTCTCGGGTTCGCCTCGGTGTACGGCCGTACCCACGGCATCGTCTGGGCCGCCCCCCTGATCGGCCTGTGGACGATCCTGGCCCCGTGGATCGTCAGCGGGAACGTCGACACCACATCGACGATCTGGAACAACGTCGTCACCGGCGCACTCGCCGTGCTGCTCGGCTTCGGCTCGATGTTGCTGGGGATAAGCCGGACCGGACGACTCACCGGCCGGGCACCCGCCGAAGGCACGACTCGAACCCAGCGGCCGTCCGGTCTCCCGCCGGAGACTTCGGCGCGGTGACAGGAAGTCACGCGGTGTGGTCTTCCATACCGGCCGCGTCGCTGTCGGCAGCGACGAATGGGACCGGGCAGCTGGGGATTCGGCTGCAGGCGACCAGGTCGTCACATCCGGCCACGAGCGCGGCGCGCAGAGTGTCGCGCACCGCGGTCAGCTCGGCGAGTTTCGCGTCGATCTCGGCGAGCTTGGCCGCGGCGCGGGACTGCAGCCCGCCGTCGCCGCGGCGGCCGAACCGGGTGGCGGTGAGCAACTCGGCGACCTCCTGGAGGCTGAACCCCAGCCGCTGAGCCACCTTGATCACCCGCAGCACCGTCACCGCCTGCTCCGGATTCAGTCGATGCCCGCCCAGTGACCGCTGCGGTTCGGCGAGCAGCCCGCGCCGCTCGTAGTACCGCAACGTCTGGGTGTTCACTCCCGCCGCCGCGGCCAGCTCGCCGGTGCGCAAGCCGGTCACCTCCGGCCGCCGCCGATCGCGGCGTTCACCCGTCCGGCCAGCGCGTCCAGGACCTCGACCTGATCGGCGGGAACCTCGATACGCATCACCGGCCCGGAATCGGTGGTATCGAAGCCGAAGGCGAAGAACTCGCAGCACCGCGATTCCCGAGCGGCCAGGTCACGGCCGACCCGCTCGGCTTCGCCGTCCAGCAGCAGATCCAGCCGCGTGCGCGCGGGCCGACGCGCCGCCCGCACCGACTCGGCGAAGAACCGATCGAATTCCGCGACCCGAACAGGCTGCTCGATGGTGGGCAACGTGCACGAATCCGGCACCCATTCCCCCGAAGAAGGCGAAATCGTCATGTCGCCACGGTAAGCCTGTACCCGCGTACAGGATGCAACAGCGACGTCGGGTCCACCACTCGGCCCGCTTGCCCGGCTGTGGTTCGGTCAGCGCGGTGCCGGCCTCCCTGCATGACAGGGGCCGGCACCGCTCGTCCGGCACCGCCAGTTACCGCGGTGGGTGCGAGACCGCCGTCCAGGCGGCGATCTGCGCCCGCGACGAGAAGCCGAGTTTGCCGAGGATGTTCTCGAGGTGCCGGTCGATTGTGCGTGGCGATACCACGAGCCGCTGCGCGATCTGGCGGTTGCTGAGGCCCTGCGCGACGAGTTCGGCCACCTGCTGCTCGCGTGCGGTGAGCACACTGTCCTCCCGCTCGGCCGCTGCGGCGGCGCACTCGTGGCGATCGAGCGCGTAGTCGATCGCCTGGTCGTGATCGAAGCCTTCGCCGCGTGCGCGTTCCGCACGCAACACCGTCGCGGGCAGGGCCGCCGCGGTGGTGTGCTCGCAGGCGTCGTGCCACCTCCCCATGTGCGGTCCGAAAGCCGTGATCGAGGTGCCGATTCGCCGCCATTCCGATCCGACCGCGCCGAGCAGCCGCGCCGCGCGCCGGTGTTCGCCGCGGGCGGCGGCGATCCAGGCCATCAGTTCGATCATCAATGCCGTGGCGACGCGGTCGTTGAACTCGGTCTGGATCTCCAGCGCGGCGCAGGTGGTGGCGGCCGCTGCGCCTTGGTCGCCGTGGATGTACTGGTCGAAGCCCAGCGCCCACAGGGCACACGACTTGCTCCACCGCTCGCCGCGCTTGTCGGCCAGGGCAATTGCCTCCCTGGCCGTCGACGACGCTCTGTCGTCGCCGGCATGTGCTTGCGACATGGCGAGCTGGAACAGGCTCAGCCGGACCAGATTCTCGTCATCGGGGCAATCGGCGACCACGCGCTCGAAGATCGCGATGGACTCCGCGAGGCGGCCGCGGAACAGCGCCGATGTGCCGCGGAGGGTGTTCGCCCACGCGATGGCGCGGTGGTCGCCGACGGCGGCGGCACGGGCGGCACACTCGTCGAGTGCCTGGTCGGCTCTGTCGTGGTCGCCTTGCAGCAGCATGACCCATGCCGCCGCCCACAACGCCGGAATCCGTTCGGGGTCGTTCCCCTCGGCGTTGCGTAGCGCCAGCTCTGTCCACCGTCGTCCGTCGCCGAGAAATCCATCCGCGCACCAGTGGTAACGCAGCGCGGTGACCAGAGCCAGCGCCGCACGTGTGGCGATCGGCTCCTTGGTCGCCCACTCGAGCGCCGCTTGCAGATTCGCGTGCTCGGCGCGCAACTCGGCCAGACCGGCCGCTTGACCAGGCCCGTCCCACGCCTCGGCGCTCCGCTCGGCGAGTGCGAGGTAATAGTCGCAATGCCGCTTACGCACCGCTTCCCCCTCACCCAGCTCGGTCAGCCGGTGCCATCCGTACTCCCGGATCGTCTCCAGCATCCGGTACCGCGGTCGGCCGTCGGCCGGGGCGAGCACGAGGATCGACTGCGCGACCAAATGGTCGATCACGTCCAAGATTCGCTCCGGTGGCAGGTCTGGACCACTGCACGCGCCCTCGGCAGCGGCCAGGCTGAACCCTCCGGCGAAGACCGACAACCGCGCCCACAGCAGTCGCTCCTCCGGTCGGCACAGCCCGTAGCTCCAGTCGATCAGCGCTCGCAGCGTCCGCTGTCTCGGCACCGTCGCCCGGGCGTCGACGGCCAGCAGAGCGAAGCGGTCTTCGAGTCGTTCCAGGAGTGCCTGCAGCGACAGCGACCGTAGCCGGGACGCGGCGAGCTCGATGGCGAGCGGTATCCCGTCCAGCCGGTCGCACACCCGGATGACCGCGTCCGTGTCGCATTCGGCTTCGGTCAGTCCCGGACGCACTGCGCGGGCGCGTTCCAACAGCAGCGTCGGCGCTTCGAAAGCAGTCAGCGCCGTCGGGGTGACCGGTGCGTCCGGGGTGGGCATCGACAGCGGCAGGACCGGGTACACATGCTCGCCCATGATCCCGAGCGCCTCCCGGCTCGTGGTGAGAATGCGCAGCCGGGCACACGACCTGAGCAGGCGGTCGCACAGCGACCCGCACGCTTGCACCAGGTGTTCGCAGTTGTCCAGCACGAGCAACGCGTCCAGGTCGGCGAGGTGGTCGACCAACTGCTCATCCGCACCGCGGTTCGACAAGTCGACGACTCCGAGACTGGTCATCACCGCACGCGCCAGCAGATCCGCGTCGCCGACGTCGGCCAGGTCCACCAGCCAGGTGCCGTCCGGGAACGACTGGCCGCATGCGGCCGCGACTTCGGTGGCCAGCCGCGTCTTGCCGACGCCGCCCACACCCGTGAGTGTCACCAGTCGCGCGTTCGCGAGCAATTCCCGGACGCTGCGGATCTCCCGTTGCCGTCCGACGAAGCTGGTGATCGGAAACGGCAGATTACCGACCACGCGAGCAGGCTTGCGCCGCGACATGAGACCAATCTAGCCGCACCCGGCGTCACAGGTCGTCTCAGCGGGCAGGCCCGCTCCTGCCCGACAGGCCCTGCCCCATCGGAATGAGTTCTTTCCAGAATTCGTGACGCACCGCGTCCCACAGCTTCGCGAATCCCGGCAGGAGTTCTCGCGCCCGCGCCAGATCCGGATAGATCTCCGGCCCGAAGGACACGACCGGCGCGGAATCGGATGTTTTGTGCACCTCGACGATGGAGATCAGGTGATCCCGCGACAGACACCACGACACGCGCAGTCCGTCGACTTCGCTTCGACGTACCTCAGCCATCTCCGGTCACCTCTTGCCGAGCGCCTGGCTCGTGCCACCTACGACCGTCGCCGCCACGCGGCAACCGGTCGACTCCGGCTCGCGTCCGGGTCGAACCCGGACGCCTTCGCTCCGGACTTCGCTCCACACCGTCAACGTCGACCTCCTGTTCGCAACCGACTCTGTGAGCATCACAGAGCAGCTACCGCGCCGACATGCGTGAAGTCACCCACTCGCGCACCCATATTCCCAGCTGACAGATTGATCGGAGCATCCGGAACCAGGCCGGCTCCGGCGGGCCTACCGGTTCGGACGAGGCACCGCACGTGCGGTCCGGTGTCGTGCCGGACCGACGTTCACCCGACCCGATCGGCCGCGGCGCCGACCGGATGACCGACTCGTCCGGTGGCGGTGAGCGGCCGGGCGAGACGGCCGACGCTGTGCAGGTGGCGCAACGCCTGCACGTAGGAGCCCGCGAGGCTGGTCTCGCAGTAGGGCAGCCCGAGTTCGGCGCAGAACTCCGCGACCATCGGCTGCGCTCGGCGCAGGTTGGGGCGGGGCATGGACGGGAACAGATGATGCTCGATCTGGTAGTTCAGGCCGCCCAGGGCGGCATCGGTGAACCAACCGCCGCGGACATTGCGGGAGGTGAGCACCTGGAGTCGCAGAAAGCCCCTGGAGTCGGCGGCCGTCAGCACTTCCATCCCCTTGTGGTTGGGCGCGAAAGTGCAGCCCATGTAGAACCCGAACAGGCCTTGGTGCACGACGATGAAGACCACCGCCTTGACCGGGGACAGGACCAGGAACACGGTGCAGAGATACCCGGTGGCGTGCGCGGCGAGCAAGAACGCCTCCCAGGCGCGATGCGGGATCGCCCACCGCAGCACCGCACGGGCGCTCGCGTAACGCAGGCTCGCGCCCTCCAGAAGAAGCATCGGGAAGAACAGCCAGGCCTGGTTCCGGAAGATCAGCCGCCGCAGGCCCCGGCCCGTGCGTGCTCGATCGCCGGAGTGCGCCAGCACCCCCATGACGTCGGGATCCGCGCCCTCGGTGTTCGGGTGTGCGTGGTGCCGGTTGTGATTACTGGTCCACCAACCGATGCTCACCCCGATGCCGAGATTGCCGAAAAGCACTCCGTACAGGTAGTTGGCACGCCGGGTGACGAAGATCTGCCGGTGTCCGGCGTCATGGCCCAGGAAGGCGATCTGGGCGAACACCACAGCCAGGAACACGGCGACGCCCAGTTGCCACCACGAGTCGCCGACCCACACGAACGCCGTCCACCCGGTCGCCAACGCCCCGCCGGTGATCGCACTTCTCCAGAGGTAGTACCGCAATCGCCGTTCCAGCAGCCCCGCTGCCCGCACCCGCCGCCGCAACACCGCATACTCGCTGCCGCGCACAGACACAGCACTTTCCATCACCACGGGCCGCCTACCGTCCTGCTCTCGTCGTCATCCGCCGGACCTCATCCGACCACTGGTGCCCGATCGGAAGTCGAGCACAGAACAGCTCGACCGTTGGGAACAACAGGATGCCGCGCTCGGACCACCACTAGGTAAACACATGCACCGGTCCGTCACACATCCGCGTGACATTCCGCGTCCGCGAACCGGCGGGTCGCACCTCCGAGGCTGCCCATCGCAGCTCCCGCCCCGGTGCCGCAGCCGCGAAGACACTGAAGAGCAGGCGATCTCGGGACGGAGCGCATGCCCACCGTCGGGGGATGGGTGTTCCCGACAGTCCTACGACGGCAGCCCGCCGTCACCGCACAGCGGGAAGGCGGCGGGCCGGCGCTGATCGGCCTTCTACATGGTGATGACGATATTGCCTCGGGCGTGGTGTGCCAGCATGTGGGCGACCGCTGGGGCGGCTTCGGCGAGTGGGTAGGACTTCTCGATGATCACCTTGACGTCGCCGGATACCAGCAGGGCGGCGAGATCGTCGAGGGTCCGGCGGGTGGGGAGACAAGTGGCGGTGCGGACGTCGGTCGAGCCCCAGCGCATCGTCTTCGCTCGCGCGATCCTCGGCAGGCTGCCGAACAGCCCGCCGCCGGGGCCGACGCTGTTGGGGATGAGAGTTCCCCCGGCTGTCAGCAGTTGGGCTGTTCTGGCCGGCGGGAGGTTCAACACGTTGTCGAGGACCACGTCGTAGCGTCGGGTGCCGTGGGTGTAGTCCGTTCGGGTGTAGTCGATGACGTCGTCCGCGCCCAGCGCTTGGACGAACTCCACGTTCCGTGCGCTGCACACGCCCGTGACATGGGCGCCGAGTGTCTTGGCGATCTGTACCGCGAAAGTGCCGACACCGCCGGACGCGCCGTTGATCAGCACACGTCTGCCCGGCCCGGCCCGTCCCACGTCTCGGATCGCCAGCAGCGCCGTGACACCCGACATGACGGCTGCCGCCGCCTCCTCGAAGGACAACGCGGCGGGCTTGGCGATCAGTCGAGACGCCGGCGCCACGGTGTATTCGGCGAACGCGCCGACCGGCGACTTCGCGCTGTCGTCCCACAGCGAACCGAACACCTCGTCCCCCGGCCGGAAGTCGGTCACGTTCTTGCCGACGGATTGCACGATTCCGGCGACGTCGCTGCCCCGCACCGGCGCCGACGGTCCTCGGATCCCGAATTGCAGCCGCAACACGTACGGGACTCCGGTCACCGCGAGCCAGTCCGGGGTGTTCACGCTGCTGGCCCGCATCCGGATCAGGACCTCGTCGTCGCCGGGTGCGGGCCGGTCGATCTCGTCGAGTCGGAGTACGTCTCCGGGCAGGCCGTAGCCCCGCTGGACGATCGCCTGCATCCTGGCTCTCTGATCGCCGCCGGATGCGTCGGGTGTGATCGCGTTCGCCGATGCCGACATGGTGTCCTCCTCGAATGGCCGGTGCCGGGCCGCCGGTGCCGGCGGGTATGACCCAATCTTGGCGATCCGGCCGGTGCACCACATCGGACGAGCGGTTCGATCCGGATCGGCCGAGAGGCCGATGGCGCGCTGGTACTTTCGGCCGATGCGCGCGATCGGTCAGCGCTGGACGCGGCGGGTCTCGTAGGCCCAGATGACGATCTCGACGCGGTTGCGCGCGCCGAGTTTGGCCATCAGGCTCGCGATGTGGGTCTTGACCGTGCTGAGGCTGATGTACAACTCCGCGGCGATCTCGTTGTTGGTGCGCCCCCGTGCCACGGCGGCCAGGATCTGTTCCTCGCGGTCGGTGAGCGCGATAGTCGGCTGGACCTGCGACGCGGCGGGGCCGCCCGCGGCGAAGGCGGCGAGCAGTCGCGCGGTGACGCTCGGGGCGATGAGCGCGTCGCCACGCGCGGCGGCGTGGACGGCCTGGGTGAGCATGGCGGGCCCCGCCTCCTTCAACAGAAATCCGCGGGCGCCTGCCCGCAGCGCCGCGTAGACGTACTCGTCGAGGTCGAAGGTGGTGATGACGACCACGGCGAGAGGGTCATCCACAGTCGGCCCGGCCAGGCGGCGGGTGGCTTCGATACCGTCGACGCCCGGCATGCGGATATCGAACAAGCACACGTCGGGCCGCAGGTCCAGGGCGAGTGAGACGGCCTGTTCGCCGTCGGCCGCCGCGCCGACGACCTCGATGCCTGGTTGGGCGTCGAGGATCATCACCAGTCCGGTGCGGACGATCTCCTGGTCGTCGGCCACCACCACGCGCAGGCTCGCGCCCCCCGGCTCCCCGGCCCTCATGCCGCGCCTTCGCGGGGCAGCACTGCCGTGACGGTCCATCCCCGTCCGGGATCCGGGCCCGCCGCGCAGGTGCCGCCGAGCAAGTCGGCGCGCTCGATCATTCCGGCCAGCCCGTATCCCGGTGATCCCATCGAGCGCGTGGGTGTGCCGTCGTCGCGCACGACCAGCCGCACCGCCGTGTCGTCGGCGGTGACCCGCACCTCGATGCGGGTGGCGTGTCGAGCGTGCCGCACGGCGTTGGTGACCGACTCCTGGGCCAAGCGGTAGATCGCCGTGCCGAGGGTCGCGGGCAGATCGGTGACGTCGCCGCTGATCTCCACGTCGACGGGCGGACCGGCGCCGGTGTGCTCGGCAAGCCGATCCAGGTCGGCGATGCCGGGGTTGGGCGTGCGGTCTCCTTCCGCGAACGGCTGATCTCCTCGGAGCACCCGCACGATAGCGCGCATCTCGGCCAGCGCGAGCGCTGCCTCGGACTCGATGAGGCGCAGAGCGTCGACGGCGGCGCCAGGGGTGGACTGCGCGGTCGCCAAGCCCGCCTGCGCGCGAATCGCCATGGCCGACACGTGATGCGCGACCGTGTCGTGCAGGTCGCGGGCCAGTCGTTCGCGTTCGATCAGTTTGACCTGGTCGAGTTCACGCGCCTTCGCCCGGGCCCGGTACCGGAACGCCAGGCCCAGCGCGACGGCCGAGGACAGCACGACCAACCCACCGGCGACATCGGCGACCGGCGGACCGCCCGCGAGCATCGCGATGCCCGTGGTCGCGAAGACGAGCACCGATCCCGTCACGATGTCGCGCCCGGACCCCCACCGGAACAACGCGTACGGCAGCAGCAGCATCGCCCCCATCGCGGCGATGTCCGACTGATCGCCACCCAACAGCACGGTCGTCGTGGCCGACCCGGCGAAGGCGGCACCGACCATCAGCAGCGGCCTGCTCCGGCGCCACAACAACGTGGGCATGATCGCGACCGCGACGACAACCCAGACGATCCGATGCGAAAGATCCTGCCGCATCGATCCTTCCAGCAGCACGAGCCCGATGAACACCCCGACCAGCGCCCAATCCCGCCAGGACCGCCGCGGCGGATTCGGCGCGTGGGGCTCGTACCACACCGAGCGGAGGAGTTGACGCACGCCTCAATGATCTCTTCCGGACCCGAGGGAGGAAAACCGGTGCGGAGTTCGGTGGTTCGGCCACCGGCATCCGGCGCACGCGGATGGCGGTACTCGGCACGCCGCGGATGCTGACAGGATGTAGGCGTGCTCGCGCCGAACACTCTGAACTCGATGCGGACGAGGGTGTCCTCGATGTACGTGCTGGCCACGCTGATCGTCCTGGCCGTGGCCCTGCAAGCGCCTTTGGTCCGCGCGGTCGGTTCATCGGCGCGATTACAGACCGCGGTGACGGTCTTCGCGGGTGTGTTCGTGCAGGCGGTGCCGTTCCTGGTGCTCGGGGTACTGGTCAGCGGCGGTATCGCGGCCTTCGTCTCGCCCGCTGTGCTGCGCAGGATGCTGCCGCGCAACGAATCCGCCGCGGTCGGCGTGGCCGGGCTGGCCGGTATGGCGCTGCCGGGATGCGAGTGCGGGGTGGTGCCGGTCGCGCGGCGGCTCACCGAGCAGGGGGCGCCGGGTTCGGTGGCGCTGACCTTCATGCTGTCCGCGCCCGCGATCAACCCCGTCGTGCTTATCGCCACCGCGGTCGCGTTCCCCGGCGAGCCGGGTATGGTCGCGGCGCGCTTCACCGGTTCGCTGGCGACGGCGGTGGTGATGGGGCTGATCTGGTCGCGGATCGGGCGTCCGGCATGGCTGCTGCCCAGCGAAGGGCACGACCACTGCGCGGCGGGCCGCACCCGCTGGGAGGTCTTCACCGAGGCAGCCCGCCATGATCTGTTGCAGGCCAGCGCGTTTCTGGTCCTCGGCGCGGCGGCCGCCGCCGCGCTGCACGTGCTGGTTCCGCCCGCCTGGTACGAACATCTGGCCGGTCAGATGCTCGTGGCCATCTTGGTGATGGCGGTGCTGGCGATCGCGCTCGCCCTGTGCTCGGAGGCCGACGCGTTCGTCGCGGCGAGCATGTCGGCGCTGCCGCTGCTGCCGCGACTGGTGTTCCTGGTGGTCGGCCCGGCGATCGATGTGAAGCTGTTCGCCATGCAGGCGGGTTCGTTCGGGCGCTCGTTCGCGATGCGGTTCGCGCCCTTGACTTTCGTGGTGGCCGTGGTGTGCGGCACCCTGGCCGGTTACGTCTTCCTCGGCGGCGCCCGATGAGGCGGGAGACGCAGAACCTGCTGTTGCTGCTGGTCGGCGGCGCGGTCCTGTGGACCGCGCTCGACGGCTCGTACCTGCGCTACGTGAAGCCGAGCCTGCACCCGTACCTGGTGATCAGCGGCGTGGGATTCGTCCTGCTGGGGCTGGTGGCGATCGTGCGTGACATCAGACGCGGCGCGGCGACCGCCGCCGAGGAGCACGGTCACGCGCACGGCAGCGGCCGAGTCCAGTGGCTGCTGTTGCTTCCCGTCGCCGCACTGCTGCTCATCGCGCCGCCCCCGCTGGGCGCCGAGGCCGCGCTCACCAGTTCCCGGGTCCAGGTGGTGCCACGCGATTCGCCCGACGCCGGACCGCAGCGGTGGCCGTTCCCGCCACTGCCCGCCGAGGACGTTCCGACCCTGCGGCTCGTCGACCTGGTGAACCGGGCACTACTGGACTCCGAGCACTCCCTGGACGGCCGTGAGGTGATGATCAGCGGATTCGTCCTGCGGCCGGGCGATCTCGGGCAACAGGAACCCGATACCGCTGCGATGGACCTCGCACGAGTGGTGATCACCTGCTGTGTGGGCGATGCCCGGTACGTGCAGGTGCACTTGGCCGGGATACCCGAGGCGATCGAGGACGACGCGTGGCTCGAGGTTCGCGGCGTGGTCGAGCCGGGCAGCGCGCAAAACGATCCCGACCTCGTTCCCACCCTCCGCGTCACGAGCTATCAGCGGGTGGCGAAGCCGGACCACACCTACGAACAAGATCGGTGAGGGGGCGGCGGCGAACCGCTGCGCCGGGTGGGTATCACTCACTGCCGCGCCCGGCGGGCTTTCGACGGCCGATACGGGCGCGTTGGGTGGCGAGGTGTGGCGCTGCACCGCTGCGAGCAACCGGCACCGGCACGGTTAGATGAACAGTGGTATCCGGCAACGGCAACAGAAAGGCTCGGACGCTATGGCGATCGACGGTCTCGGACGGTTCGGAGTATGGCGCGGCTACCTGGGGTTCACGCCCGAAGAGGCCGCTGAACTGGAGAAACTCGGCTACAGCGCGCTGTGGCTCGGTGGGTCGCCGCCCGCTGACCTGCCGGTGGCCGAATCGCTGCTCGAGGCGACCGAGACGCTGATCGTCGCCACCAGCATCGTGAATATCTGGACCGCCCCGGCCGCCGCCGTCGCCGAATCGTTCCACCGGATCGAACAGCGCTTCCCCGGTCGTTTCCTGCTCGGGATCGGCGCGGGTCATCCGGAAGCCAATGAGCCGTACCGGAAACCGTACGACGCGCTGGTGCGATACCTCGATGAACTCGACGAGGCCGGGGTGCCGAAGGACCGGATGGCCTTGGCCGCGCTCGGGCCGAAGGTGCTGGAACTGGCGCGTACACGCACCGCCGGCGCGCTGCCGTATCTGGCCCCGCCGGAGCACACCGCGCGGGCGCGCCAGCTCCTCGGCTCCGCACTGCTGGTGGCGGAGCAGAAATTCGTGCTCGACGACGATCCGCGGCGGGCGCGGGAGGTGGGCAGGCAGATGGTGAAGATGTATCTCGGCCTGCGCAACTACGTTTCGAACCTGCGGCGGCTCGGCTTCTCCGAGGAGGATGTGACCAAACCGGGCAGTGACCATCTCATCGATGTGCTCGCCGTGCACGGCAGCCCCGTCGAGGTCACCGGGCAACTGGTCGAGCATCTGAAGGCGGGTGCCGATCATCTCGCGCTGCAGGCGTTGGGCGAGGACTATCTCGGCGCGCTGCGCCAACTCGCGCCGCTGCTGACGGCGGCGGACTGAATCACCGCGAGGCGGCGCGACGGTAGGCCTGCCGAGATCGAGAGGTGAACCCGAAATGTCGCGGGCTCGGGATCTGCGGTGGTACCGCACCGGTCCGGTGAATGGGCTCGGCGTCTATGGGGACAACTTCGTGCCAGGCGTGACGCCGGAGTGGATTTACCTCGAGGTCGCCCCGGAAGCCGCTACCGTCCGAGTGGGTGCCGGGGTGCCCACCCCCTGAGGGCGCCCCTCCCCCACCCGGGGGGTGGGCACCCTCCACCCCCCGGGGCCCCTGTGGGGGCTTGTGTGAGATACCGGCCTGCTCCGCTCAGGCCGGTTACCACGGACATTCCGCGCTTCGACCGAGCGCGGGAGTATCGATACCCGGTCCGATCCCGACCCGAGGGCGTCACCGGACTCCAGCTGCGCACCCAGCGCACGGGTAGCGAATCCATCACCGACGGTTGCGCTTCCGCGCCGCAGCACGGCGCGGCCGTGACACTGGCGACCGCGACGAAGTCTATGCTGCTCCGCCCCTGGTCTTTCCGATGCCCACCGTCCATGACCGATACTGTAAATCCCCGAGGGGGCCGCTGACGAGAGTTCGCTCGAAGTTGGCCCGTGACCGGTATTCCTCGGCGGCTTCCTGTCGGTCAAGCTCCCGCTGCGGATGTGCCTCGAAGAATCGTCAGCAGGCGGGCGATGGAGCGTCGTCGAGCAGAGCGAGGTCGACGGTCTCCGCCATCGCCCGATAGCCCGCGAGGCTGGGGTGCAGGCGATCCGGGCTGGAATAGACATCCCGCAGCACGGACGGGTCGGCGGGATCGCTTAGTGCGGCGTCGAAGTCGACGATGCCGTCGGCGCGGTTCTGGGTACGTATCCAGGCATTGATCCGCTGCCGGTCGATCTCGCTGCGGGGTGCCAGGAGTACACCGTCGACAACGGCGTCGGAGGCGGGGAGCAGCGTTCCCAGCCAGATCTTCTTGCCGTGCCGGTGGGCCGTGGTGATGAGCTGCTCGTATCCAGCGATCATCGCGGTGGCCTCGGCGGACGGCGGAATCCGTCGGCGCCCGCCTGCGCGGTGAGATCACCGCTACCGGCTGGAGAGTAGAACGAGGTGGCGTTGGCATTCCAATGCTCGGTCGGCGGCCCCGCCGCATCGGGAACGTAGATACTCACCGCGACCGGGGCGAACGCCGCGACATCGAACGACACCGGATCACTGACGACATCGGCTCCGGGAGGCCAGGTGGTCGCCGCCTTCCCGTCGAACAGCACCGGCACAGCATTCGCCACCGCCGCGCCCGACAACTGGTTGGCGATGCTCACCCGTTCGAATGTCACCGGAGTCAGCCCGAACCGGTTGGTCAGATGCACACGTAGCGTCGATCCGCCCAGATGCGGAGTGATGACCATCCGGAAACTCTGGTTGTCGACCGCGAGTGGAATCGGCCCTCCGGCCGCGTCGAGCGGAGTCACCGAATCGGTGGGGCTGGACATCCATGACGCCACGAAATGCTCCCCGCCGCATCGGGAAGACTCCGCTCGGGCCGGGGCGGGATCGCCCGCGGCAGCGCACGCCGCGAGCAGGACGGCCGCGACCAGCATCGCCCCGCGATGACGGGCAGGCCGACTTCGCGTGCGGGCCACAGTTTCGCCCGAAGTCGCGGGGGCTGCCGCAAAAGGTCGCATGATCTTCACCTCTTATCGACGGATCGGGACTCAGATCCGGCTGCCGATGTCGCGGGCGACGATATTGTCCAGTGCGCGTTCGGCGACCGCGGCAATGGTCATCGACGGGTTGCACGCCGCGGTGTTGCCCGGCATCAACGCGCCGTCCAGGACGTAGAGCCCCGGTTGGTCGTGGACGCGGCCGTCGAGGTCGCAGACAGCGCCCATGCTCGCTCCGCCCAGCGGATGCCAGGTCGACGGGAAAAGGGCGTTGGTATCGATCAGCATGCCGTCCGGGCCCGCGATCCGGTGCACGGCAGGGCCGATGTGATTGTCCTGGATGTAGTTGTCGCCGTCGGCGGGCCAGTGCAGGATCGCGTCGTCGCGTGCGGAGTCGTAGGTGAACGCGCCACGTCCGTCGCTGACGCCGTATCCGACCAGCATGGTGCTGCGCGGGTCCAGCGACAGCGGCGGGATGGATGCCTGGATCACGGTATGGGCGGCGTGCGGATCGTCCCAGTTCTTGCTGCCGAAGACCACCGGCCCACCCTGCGGCGCACCGAATTCGGCCGAGGGATCGGTCCAGACGTAGATGCGGTCCGCGTTGGTGCCCCAGCCCTGCCCCACCTCGTCGGGCAGATCGCGGATGAGCCCCTTGGCGCCCGCACGCACCAGCAGCCGGGTGGTGTTGAGACTGCCCGCCGCCAAGATCAACGCGCCGGTGGTGAGGACCTTGTTCTCGATCACCGCACCGGTCGTGTCCAGGCGCTGCACGTGTACGATCCACCGGCCGTCGGATGCGCGTTCGACGTCGGTGACCTCGTGCAGGGTCTGCACGCGCACCAAGCCGGTGGCCTCGGCGGCGGCGATATAGGTGACATCGACCGAATGCTTGCCGCCGTTGTTGACGCCCATCGCGCCGTCGCCGTTGGTGTAGGACGGCTTCATCTCCCCGCGCAATTCGGCCAGCGCGAAATCCCAGTCGATCGGCATCGGTATCTTCGACAACGGCATTCCGGCCCGCCGGACACGGTCTGCGAATACTCGTGCCGCTCGGTAGTTCTCGCTGGCGATCAGTTCGTCGGGGGCCTCGGCCAAGCCCAGCATCCGAGCCACTCGCGGGTAGTGGACCCTGTTCATCAGCGCCCAGTCCAGTTCCGGGGGGAAGTGGGTGTCGAAGACCTGACGCGTCGGTTGGAGCGACATCCCCTGGTAGACAAGAGAACCGCCGCCCAAGCCCGCCGCGCACAGGGCGGTCATGTGCACGCCAGGCACCGCTTCGACCAAGCCGGTGTATTGCTCGAACACCATCGGACGGCCGAAAAGATTCGGGCTGGACCGACACCACAGCAATCGTTTGTCCGGTGACGAAGCACGCGGGAAGGTTTCGGCATTCGGCCCGGTGGTCCAGCGCATCCCGCGCTCGAGCACCGTCACGGGTATACCCGCTTGTGCCAGGCGCAGGGCGCTGACTCCCCCACCGAAGCCGGAGCCGACCACCACCACGCGGTGCTCCTCGTAGGTCAGCGCGATGTTGTTCACCTGCGCGGCGGCGGGGGCGGGCGCGCCGAGCGTGCGGGCGGCCAAGGCCGCGGCACCGGTGGCGGCGACACCGGTCAGCAGTGACCGGCGCGAGATTGCTGTCATGACGGATCCTTCAGGGGTGAATACATGTCGAACCAAGTCCTGAACGCCGTGCGAGCTGGGCCTTTCGACCGCACGGAACAGGTGGATGTGCGCGTGGCACGGCAACGTCGGCCGCAAGGCGGCAAATGTCGACTGAATTGGTCGTAGATCTGGTCGGCGCCGATTCGATCTCGGCGCGAGGACCGTCAGTCGAATGTGCAGCCGGTGACGGGTTTACCCGCGAGGCGATCGAGCAGGTAAGTGACCGCGTTGTCCGGACCGAAACCATCGATCATCTCCGGACCGAAATGATTCGGAATGGTCGTACCCGGAAGGATCGGCGGCAGATCGTTGGTCCGGAACGTGACCGCGGCCCCCTTCGCACACCAGTCCTCGGCGAGACGACGCGCCTGACCATAAGGAACGGTGTCATCGTTCAACCCACTCGTGATCAACACCGGCGTCGCCGGAGTCAGACTGCCGATGCGCAGTTCCGCCAAGGCGGGAGCGGCCTCGGGGATCGCCGCGAGATGCTCACTCAGCGAACGACCGTCATTGGTCAACGAGCTGGTCTTCAAAAACGCGTGACGGGTGATGATGTCACCGATGCACTCGTCGCTGAGCGTCTCCAACATCGCACGCCCCGCCGGACTGGTCACCCGGTCGACCGCCTTCTGCAAATCCGGATAACGCGCCAGCAAACCGTTGATCGCGAAGCCGATCGCGCCACTGATCAAAGCACCATCGATGCGCTCCAGAATCGCGGCCAGATCCGCCACCGGACCACCCGCCCACGTACCTTTGAGATTCAGCTCGGGCGCATACTCCGGCTGCATCTCCGCCGCCGCCGCAGTCGCACCACCACCCTGCGAATAGCCCCACAACACCACCGGGGTCTCCGGCCCGACACCCGCCAGGTTGTGAGCCGCGCGCACCCCGTCCAACACCGCATGCGCGGCCTCTATCCGGTTGGCATAAGTATGAATACCCGGCGTGCCCAAACCGATGTAATCGGTCACCAGAACCCGCGCACCCAACCCACTCCACACCGCCGAAGCAGGCAACTCCTGATTCGCCGACAACCCCGGAGACGGATCAGCGAACACCGTCAAACCAGTCGAAAACGCGACCGACATCGCACAGCGGTCCCCCTGACCCGAGGTTCCCGGACCGATCACCACGGTCGGACGAGGGCCCGGCCCCTGCCACGGACCTGTGGCGTCGATGAACGTCCCTGACACCGCCACCGGCGACCCGTCCTGCAACCGCGACGTATACATCACATGCTGCGCCTTACCCGGCCACCCCTCGACCGTCGGCACCGTCGCGAACAAACTCATCGGCGCCGTCTTCACGATCGCACCCCGCTCCACCGGAATCACCGCAGGCGGAACATAGAAATCGCTCACCGGCGCAGCCGCCGCCTCCTGCGTATCCATCCCCACCACGGCCACCGTTGCGACACAGACCACCGCCACCGCCGCCGCCACCGGAACGGCCCAACGCCGCCACCTCGGTTGTGAACGCCGCCCATCCTGCTGAAGCATCCAAGACTCTCCATGTACACCACCCGGCCTCGTCGCCAAGTGTCCTGCGTCGCAATAGCCGTCCGACATGAAGTGGGTCACAGCATGCGATCCACGGAACGGTAACATGGTTACCGCCAAGTTGGAATCAGGTGATGGCTATTTCTTCCCCTGATCCGCGACGGCAGTTCGACTCGCCCGCGCACCGCACTATGGCCGATTTCCGCCGCTCGGCGACCGCGGGCAAGGCGCGGCAGCCCCTGCCCGACATGCCACCGCACCCACTCCGTGTGAAGCAGGCGCCGGTGGGTAGGCCACGAGCGTGACCGAACCCGGAAACCGGAACGCACCCGAATTGGGCGACCAGACCGATACATCTCAGCCCGACGACCTGGATCTCGAAACCCGCGAAACGCCGGAGAACGAGGACGTGAACGAGGCGGCGGGCGCCGTCGAACCGCCCGACTGAGCGCGGTTTCACCCACGGCGGCCGGGGAATTCCGGCCGCATGGGTATCACCGTCGCCGTCACCGGGCCGACCGGCGAGATCGGCATCTCCACCGTCACCGCACTCGAAGACGACCCGGCGGTGGACCGGATCGTCGGGATGGCCCGTCGGCCGTTCGACCCCACCGCCCACGGCTGGACGAAGACCGAGTACCGGCGCGGCGACATTCTCGACCGATCCGCCGTACGAGCCCTCGTCTCGGATGCCGACGTGGTGATCCACCTGGCGTTCGTGATCATGGGCTCGCGCGAGGAGAGCGCGCGAGTGAATCTCACGGGCACCCGCAACGTCTTCGAGGCCGCGGTGGCCGCCGAGCGGGTCCGCCGGCTCGTCTACACGTCCTCGGTCGCCGCCTACGGCTACCACCCGGAGAATCCTTCGCCCATTACCGAGGATGTGCCGCCCCAGGGCTCGCCCGAACACTATTACTCCGAGCAGAAGGCCGCGTGCGAGGCGGCGCTCACCGAGATCACCGCGGGGTCCCACCTCGAGGTCTTCGTGCTGCGACCGTGCATCGTGGCCGGCCCGAAAGCGCCGGCGTTGCACGATGTGCCGTGGGCGAAGCTCCCCCGGCCCCTGCGCACCTTGGCGCGGTCCAATCCCCTGTTCAAGCCGCTGATTCCCGACCCGGGCCATCCGCTGCAACTCGTCCACCACGACGACGTGGCCGCCGCCATCGCGCTGGCCGCCACAGCCGACGCACCGCCCGGCGCCTACAACATCGCCGGCGACGGCGCCCTCACTTTGTCCGACGTGGCGACCGCACTGGGCGGCAGGCCGGTGCGCGTTCCCGCGGTCGCCGCCACCGCCGCTTCGGCGGCCATCGCCCGCCTCCCGTTCGTGCCGGCCACCCTGGAGTGGCTGCACATCATGCGCACGCCCGTGGTCATGGACACCAGTCGCGCGAAGCGAGAACTCGGCTGGAAGCCGGCGCACACCGCCGCCGACACCCTCGCCGCACTCTCCGCCGTCCGCTGAACCCTCGGACCGCCGAACCGCTGCAACCCGACCGTTTCGGCCCGCTCCGCCCGATCACCGAATTTCCTTGCCGCCATTGATCGTACCGTCGTGCAACGGTACATTGAGCGCGTGACGCTTCCGGTAGTCGCGCCGCGGTCGGCCCGCTACGAAGACCCTTTCCGAGGGCGCTATCGGGGAGTCTCGCGTATCGGCGAGGCAGAACAGCGAGAGGTGCCTGCACCGCCGTGGTGTTTCGGCCCAATTCTCACACCGCGTGGCCGTCGCGCTCTGCGTGTACGGCCCACAACAGGGACTGAGCATGCAGAACGACGAGGCAAGCCAGATCAGGTACGTCGTCAGACGACTCGTACAGTGCCATCCGGAGGTCCCCCCCGAGGCCGTGGCATTGGTCGTGCGACGAACCCATGAACGCTTCGGGCGCGCGTCCGTGCGCGAATTCGTGCCGTTACTCGTCGAACGCCGCGCGGGGAGAGAACTCTCCGCGACCTCGGGCTGGGATGAGCCGACGGTGCAGAACGAGGCAGACCGCGCTCAAGCGGAGGTGTTCTTCGACCTGCTCGTCGCGGAGGCGGACGAACTGGACTCCTTCATCGCGGCGATGACGCGCACCGGGTCGTCGAGCCCGGCGGACCGTGTCACCGAGTTGCGCAGGCTCCGTACCGAGTTGCACGAGGTGCTCCGCTGCATCACTCAACTGCGCGACCGGTTCCCCGGAGTCGCCTCCGACGGCTCGCTTCCGCCGAGGGAACTCGCCCACCGGTCCGCGAGCCCGAGCGGAAACGATCCGGCGCCCGCATCTCAGTGACCTGCCTCACACAGTGTCAGGATCTTCGCTCTCCCGGTGTCTTGTGTACGACCCCAGCGGAGCGAAGGAGACACCATGAGCAAGAAGACCCACGTGGTCGTGATCGGCGGCGGATACGCCGGAGTGATGGCGGCCAATCGTCTGACGCAGCGCGACGACGTGACGGTGACGGTGATCAATCCGCGCCCGCTGTTCGTCCCGCGATTGCGTCTGCACCAGTTGGTCGGCGGGACCCACGATGCGGTCGTCGACTACGAGGAAGTCTTGGCCGTGGGCGTCCGGCTGATCGTCGACAGCGTGACGCGGATCGACGCGGCCGGGCGCACTGTGACACTGGCGGAAGGCGGCAGCCTCCGCTATGACTACCTGATCTACGCGGTGGGCAGCGGCAGCGCAGGCCCCCGAGTGCCGGGCGTGGCCGAGTTCGCTTACCCCATGGCGACTTTGGAGGCGGCGCAGCGGCTGCGGTCGCTGCTCTTCGACACACCCATGACGGCTGCGGTGACAGTCGTCGGCGGTGGTCCCACCGGCATCGAGACCGCCGCGGAGTTGGCCGAGCGAGGGCGCAACGTGACGCTGGTCTGCGGAGGTGTCCTCGGCCCGTACTTTCACCCCCGGGCTCGACGCACAGCCCGCAAATATCTCGCCGAGTTGGGAATCGACGTGCTGGAGGGCCCCGACGCGTCGGTCGCCGCAGTGACCAGGGAGGCCGTGGAACTCGGCGACGGCCGCACGTTGGCGAGTGAGGTCACCATCTGGACCGCGGGCTTCGGGGTACCCGATCTGGCGGCGCGCAGCGGACTGAGCACCGATCCCGCGGGCCGGCTGCGCACCGACGAGACACTGACCAGCGTCGACGACGAGCGCATCGTCGCGGCGGGCGATTCGGCGGCACCGTCGGACCTGCCGTTCCGGATGAGCGCCTACGCCGCGGGTTGCCTCGGCGCCCACGCCGCCGACACCGTACTGAGCCGGATCGCCGGTGAGCCGCCCGCGCCGATCGATCTGTCGTTTTCCGCCATGTGCGTCAGCTTCGGCCGCCGCACCGGGATCTTCCAGCTCGCCCACAAGGACGACACCGCGATGCGGCTCTACTTCAGCGGGGCGGTGGGCAAGAAGCTCAAGGAATTGTCCTGCGCCTTCAGCGTTCGGCACCTGGTGACCGAGGCACGCAAGCCCGGCTCGCACTCCTGGCCCAAGGACGGCAAGCACCGGCCGGCTCTGCTGCGGGCCCAGCGCGGCAGCACGGCGGCGCCGGTCGCGTAGGTTCGCGCCCATATGCCGGTGACCTGAACCGCACGAGGTGCGGCAGCGCCCCGCAGCGGGGACAAGCTGCCGCACAGGGCGATCGGCGACGAGGCCGGATCGCAACGGCCACCACAAGACACGGGAGAGGACTCCATGGACACGACAAGTGAACCTGGGGGGCGGCGACCGGTAGGCAGCGCGGCAGCGAGCCGCGACCACGCGACCGTCGAGGCGACGAAAACGTTTGTCGCCCATCGCAATCTGCTTTTCACCGTCGCCTACGAGCTGCTCGGGTCGGCGGCCGATGCCGACGACGTCCTGCAGGAGACCTGGTTGCGGTGGGTGGGAGTCGACGCGGCGAACGTCGATGACCCGCGCGCCTACTTGGTCCGGATCACGACTCGCCAGGCGCTCAACCGGATGCGTTCGATGAAGCGCCGCAGGGAAGCCTACGTGGGCTCCTGGCTACCGGAGCCACTGCTCACCACGCCGGATGTGGCCGCCGATGTCGAACTCGCCGAGAGCGTGTCGATGGCACTGATGCTCGTGCTCGAGACATTGACCCCGACCGAGCGGGCGGTGTTCGTGCTCAGGGAGGCATTCGGGATGGGCTACGACGAGATCGCGGCCGCGATCGACAAGACTCCCGCCGCCGTGCACCAGGTCGCCCACCGCGCCCGCCGCCACGTCGAAGCCCGCAGGCCGCGCCACGCGGTTACCGCGCGCCAGGCCGCAGCGGCTGTCCAGGCGTTCCAGCGCGCGCTGGAGACCCGGGACCTGCAGGGCCTGCTCGACGTCCTCGCTCCGGACGTCGTCGCGATCAGCGACGGCGGTGGCATCAAGCAGGCCACGCCGCGTCCGATCACCGGCGCCGACAAGGTGGCCCGCTTCATCGTCGGCGGACTCACCAAGAACGACGTCCCGTTCACCGTGGAGGCGACCACGGTCAACGGCAGCCCCGCACTGGCTCTGCACTTGGACGGGCAACTCGACGGCGTCATCGCGATGCGCGTCGAGGACACCCGGATCACGGGTCTCTATTACATCCGTAACCCGCACAAACTCACCCACATCGAATCCGAGACCCCCCTCGCCCTGCGATGACCACCCACTGTTCGAGGAGTGAACATGACCCCGCGGGCGCCGCTCGCCACTGATACACGTTCGTCACGATGGCCGACGGTGGCCGGAGCAGTCGTCCTGCTCACAGCGATAACCGGTTTATTGCTCACCGCCTTCGCCTGGCCGTCGGTGCGGTCGTCGGTACACGATGTGCCGATCGCCGTCGCCGGGCCGGCCACCGCGGTCGCACCGATCCGCACCGTCCTCGAGCAACGTCTGCCCGGCGGCTTCGAGATCACCGAAGTCTCCGACACCGCGGCCGCGGAACAGCTCATCCGCGACCGCGAGGTCTACGGGGCGATCGATGTCAGCTCCGGCCCCCCGCAAGTCATCATCGCCTCCGCCGCCGGCACCGCCGTCGCCCAGACCCTCCAGACCATCGCGAACGGACTCGGCCAGGCGAATGTGCCCGGCCCGCCGGTCCGCGACCTCGCCCCCCTGCCCGCCGGCGACCCACGCGGCGCAGGCTTGGCCGCAGGCGCCCTGCCGCTGGTCATGGGCGGTCTGCTGGCCGCTGTGCTGATGACCGGGCTGGTCCGCGGCTCCGGACGCCGGGTGATCGGCGCACTCGCCTTCGCGGCGATCGGCGGTTCGGCCGTGGCAGCGATTCTGCAGTTCTGGCTCGGCTCACTGAGCGGTCCCTACCCGGCGAACGCGGGAGCCGTCGCGCTGACCATCGCGGCGACCTCGCTGACCGTCCTGGGGCTGGAATCCCTGCTCGGAAACCTCGGCATCGGAATCGGCGCCGTCGCCATGATGCTCATCGGCAACCCTCTCTCCGGTGCGGCTACCGCACCGGAGATGCTCCCCGGCTGGTCCGGCAGGCTCGGTCAGCTGCTGCCTCCCGGGGCAGGTGGCCAATTGCTGCGCTCCACCGCCTTCTTCGACGGGCGCGGAGCCGTCCAACCCGTCATCGTACTGGTGACCTGGTTCCTGTTCGGTGTCCTACTGTGCCTGGTAGGCGGCCTGCGCGCACGACGAGCCGCCACTGTCGCGGCGGGACTTCCGACCGGCGCCCGGAGCGCGGGCGGGTACGAAGTCCACGATGCGCAGGCTGACGTAGCGACCTGACCAGAGACGACTTCGGTTCCGTCTACCGGTATCCGCAATCGCGCGGGTCCGGCTCTGAACAGGTCCAGCGCGAGTCGCGCCCGGCGCGTTCACGTCAGAAGTGCGCGGCTCCGCCGTCGATGGAGAGCGGCACCGCGGTGATGTACTTGGATTCGTGGGCAGACAGATTCCGGCATTGGCGATCACGATGTCGAGCCTGCCCAGTTCGGCGACAGCGGCGTCGGTGGCCGAACGCATGGCGTCGATATCGCGAACGTCGGTGACGGCGGCGACGTTCGGCCGCCCGCCTCCTTCACCTGCCGCACGGTCTCGTCGAGGTCCTCGGGGGTGGGCGAGTCGTAGGGCACACCGGGCAGCGGGCCGGCCAGGTCGATCGCGACGATGTCGGCGCCTTCCCGGGCCAGCCGCACCGCGTGCGCGCGGCCCTGACCGCGCGCCGCGCCGGTGATCAGCGCTACCTTGCCTGCTACACGTCCTGCCATGACGGATCCTCTCAGACGCGAATGAGCGACGGGTCCGCGGCGAACCCACCGGAGACGGTGACCGGCGCGGCGCGCATCCCGGCCGCCGCGTCGGTGAGGAAACAGCCCAACGCGGCCCAGTCGGGCTCCCGCTGCCCCGCCGCGACCTCCGCTTCGTAGGCGGCACGATTCGAGCGCCGCCGTGGCCCGCCCTGGGTCGGTGGGGTCACGGATGGACGGGAGCGTGGCTCCCGCCCACCCTCGCAGGGCTCAGCCGTTGCGTTCGCCGACGACGTCGACGACCCAGACGATGCCGAAGCGGTCCCGCAGCATCCCGTATGCGGGCGCCCAGCCCGCCGGGCCCATCGGGATCACGACAGCGGCCCCATCGGACAGTTTCTCCCAGTAGCCGGTGACCTCCTCGACGGTCTCGCCCCGCACGGAGACGAAGAACGAGTTCTCACCACGGTCGTAGTCCATCCGGGCGGGCACGTCGTAGGCCATCACATGGAAGCCGTCGGCGGCGAGCACCTGGCCCCACATCACCCAGCGGGCCTCGGACTCCTCCTGGACGCTCCCCGCGTCCTCGTATGTGACGACGGCGAGGTGGCCGCCGAACACGGACTGGTAGAACTCCAGCGCCGCGCGAGCTTCACCGCGGAAATTCAGGTGGGTGGTGGTCGTGAGGGACAAGGTCGCTCCTTATTTCGACTCGATGCCTGACGGGGACAACAGTCGCGTGAGAAGCGGTCAAACAGTGTCCTCTTCTTCGGGCAGGATGAAAAACATGCCGAAGACCTCAGCGAGACTGCTGGCGCTGCTGTCGTTGTTGCAGGCGCGCCGGGACTGGCCGGGGACGCTGCTGGCGGAGCGGCTGGATGTCAGCCCACGCACCGTGCGCCGCGATGTCGACCGCTTGCGCGAACTCGGCTATCCCATCGTGGCGGTCAAGGGCCCCGACGGCGGATACCGGCTCGGCGCGGGCACCCGACTGCCGCCGCTGCTGTTCGACGACGAGCAAGCCATCGCCCTGGCCGTCGCGCTCCAGATCGCCACCACCGCGGGCCCCGGCATCGAGGAAGGCGCGGCGCGGGCACTGCACACCGTCCGTCAGGTCATGCCCGCACGGCTGCGTCACCGCATCGATGCCTTGCAGGTCACCGCCGTCACACGGCCGGCGACCCGACCGGAGCCCCAGGTCGACAGCAGCGTGCTCATGGTGCTCAGCGCCACCGTCCAGGCTCGCGAAGTGCTGCGGTTCGACTACGCCACCGCATCCCAGCCGGAAGCCGACTACACCTCGGCCCCGCCGCGCCGGGTGCAGCCACACCACCTCGTCACCTGGGACGGGCGCTGGTATCTCGTCGCGTGGGATCTCGACCGCGACGACTGGCGCACCTTCCGCGTCGACCGGATCACACCGCGTGTCCCCACAGGACCCCGCTTCACTCCGCGTGAACTGCCCGGTGGGGACGTGGCCGCCTTCGTTGCCAGCAGGTTCTCCGGCTCCGACGGCTCGGGCGGCCTACCCTGCCGCGGCGAGGTGATCCTCCACCTTCCCGCTGCCGTGGTGTCCCGCTACACCCGAGACGGGATCGTCGAGGAGCTCGGCCCGGACCGCTGCCGGCTCATCTCGGGCTCGTGGTCGTGGCCCGGCTTGGCCGCCGCCATCGGCAGGTTCGACGCCGACATCGAAGTCATCGGGCCGACCGAACTCCGAACCGCCTTCGCACATCTGGCCCACCGCTACGCCGACGCAGCAGATTCGAGTCCCCCTCGAGCCGATGAGTGACGTGCTCACCCGCACGATGGTCCTGATCACCGGCACAACCGAGAGAACCAGGCCAGGAGAACACGGCACCAGGCCGGGCATCCCTGCACTCGATGAGAAACGAGGCCGAGCGAACAAAAGGCCGCTCGGCTGTCTCCTCTCGAATCTCCGACGAGTCAATATTTTCCGCTTCGCTTACAAGGAACGGATCGACGGCTCGTCACTGGACCAGCCAGCAGGGCGATGTGATGTTCGTACTCCGACGGTTTCGGGGCGAACCGCTCAGCGTTGACGCCAGCTCAGCGGCCCCGGCAGGTCGACGCTGTTCTTCTTGCTGCGGGAGTTCCACGACCACGGGCCGATCTTGATACCCCACGAAGACAGACCCGACTGGGTGAAATTGAACTTCAGCGGCCCGAAGGATTTGCGCTGGCGGTATCTGATAGGCATGAGCGGCCTCCCTGACTCACATCCCCGGGGACAACCGATCAGGTTATCTCCCATGACTTTACCGGTCAGGCGACTGAATACCCACCACCGGCCCCGGCAATCCCGCCCACCGCGAGGACTGGAGCAGCTGGCCCGATGGTCGGTCACCAGGCCGGCTTCCGGTGACCGAGAGTTTGTGACCCATTCGAGACCGGTGGGATCGGTGCTGTCGTCCGGCCGGTGACCGCCGAACGCATCAACCTAACAGCGAATACTTGGCGAATCGATAACCGGGCGGGTCGACGAGCCGCCCGCGATGAATCACCGGCTCGAGTGCGCGTCCGTCGTCCCGACCGTGGCCGTGGCGAACCGAAAGACCAGATCACCGAAGGAAAGGACGCAGATTCTCATGCGCGGCACCATGATTCACGCCCCCGGCGACATCCGCAGCGAACAACTGCCGGATCCGATCATCACCGTCGGCACCGACGCGATCATCCGCACGGGCGCCACCTGCGTCTGTGGATTGGACCTGTAGCCATACCGCGGCATCGAACCGGTCGAGCACCCGCATCCGATGGGACACGAATACGTCGGCATCGTCGAAGAGGTCGGCGACCAGGACACCACGGTCAGCCCGGGCCAGTTCGTCATCGGCTCCTTCGCCACCTCCGACAACACCTGCCCCAACTGCCGCAACGGCTACCAATCGGCCTGCGTGCACCGCGAATTCATGACCACCTGCCAGGCCGAGTACGTGCGTATCCCGCACGCCGACGGCACCCTGGTTGCCACCGAAGCCCGGCCCGACGCGGGCCATATTCCCAGCCTGCTGACGTTGTCGGATGTGATGGGCACGGCTGGTACGCCGCGGTCGCCGGAACGCCCCTTGCGCCCGTGCCGGGCTCACGACGCGTGCTCGACACGCGATCCGTCCGCAGACGAGCATTTTCCCATGACGATCCGCCGCGTTCGCCGCGCCGGCGGCTGCTGGAACTCTCCATTCTGCTCCGCACCCGGGGTCGGCGGTCGCGGTCCGACCCTGGTGATGAGCATGGGGCGGCCGTGCGAGGACGGCGGGCTGCTGCGATACGACTCCAGGTTCGCCACAGCATTGCCCGTTGAGTCGTAGCCGACGCCTGCCCAGATCATGCCTTTCGGCGCGCTTCCCTCGGCGACCAACGCCGCCGCCCGACGAGCGCATGCGGCCAGAAGGGTGCATCGGCCGCAGATACGCACGGATTCCTGCCATTGCGTCGACGTTCCGACATCCAGATCCCATCGTTCGGGGTTGTCGGCACACGGCGGCCGTCTCGGCCGCTTCAGCTCATGCATACCACCCAGTCCTCATCCGCGAACCCGCACCGGAGTGAATTCTGGGACTCATCGATGTGCCACGCATCGGCAAAATCGGCGGCTTCTCTACGTAGTCCTATTACCTACGTAGAGAAGCGACGATCGGAATATCCGTGCACCCACCGACAACGTGCGGTGACTTCGCTAACGAAGGTGCCCCGCGCGCACACGGGGACGCACGATCATCGGCAGCCGGTCGAGTTGCACAGTGGAGGCGGCGATCTGGCGCACATTCGCGCCCGTCACCGGCTCCAGCCGGACCCGCGCGGCCACGGTCGCCAAGATCGTGATCGCCTCGTACCAGGCGAAGGGCTCGCCGATACAGTTGCGGTTGCCGATGCCGAAGGGTTGGTACGCCCCACTGCGGGTGACCGATTTCCGGTATTCGGGGCTCCACCGGTCCGGGTCGAATCGCGCCGGGTCTTCGAAGTACTTCGGGTCGTTGTGCAACGCGTACGGCGAATAGACGATCGTGGCGCCCGACGGGATGGCGACCCCGCCGAGTTCGACGTCGGCGGTGGTTTCGCGCATGCCGAGCCAGGGCGGGCAGTAGCGGCGCAACGTCTCGGTGACGACCTTCTCGGTGTAGACCAGGTCGCGGATGTTGTCCGCGGAGACCGGCCCGTCGCCGAGTACGTCCACCGCTTCCTGTTCGAGCCGGTCCCGGATGTCCGCGCGCCGCCCGAGTTCGTGGAAGGCGAAAGCGAGTGTGTTCGAGACGGTTTCGAAGCCCGCCGCGTACATCGTCATGACTTCGTCCCGGATCTCGCGGTCGCTGAGCCCGGCGCCGTCGTCGAAGCGGGCCGCGATGAGCATCGAGACGATGTCGCCATGGTCCTCGCCACGAGTCCGGTACTCGGCGATGATCCGGTCGATGACATCGAAAAGCCGCCGCACCGCGGCATCGAAGGCGCGATTGCGCAGCGGCAGCCGCGCCAACCAGGGCATCATGGCCCGTTTCGGCAATTCGGCGACGATGACGGGGAACGCCCGCAGCGACTCGGCCACCAGTTCGTCGGCGATGTCGCTGGAGAACAGCGCCTTGGCCACGATCCGCATGGCCAACGCCCCCAACTCCCGGTCCAGCTCGATCTGCTGGCCGGCCTGCCATGCCGCGACCATGGTCGCGGTGCTGTCGGCCATGATGTCGACGTACCCCGTGACTCGCTCGCGGTGGAAGCCAGGAGCCATCAACCGGCGATGACGCATGTGCTTCGGTTCGGCCGAGACCACGAGTCCGTCGCCCAGCACCACCCGCATCGCGTCGAAGAACGGCCCTTTCTCCACGCTGTGCGCGACTTTCCCGCGCAGCAACCGATCGAGCAACTCCGGTGTGGTCACTACATAGGCATCGTCGCGGCCCAACTTTATTCGCACGATCGGATCGGGAAGCCGATGCAACTCGGCCAAGAATTCCAGCGGCCTGCGCTGCAACTGCACGCCGTGACCGAGGAAAGGCCAGGCTCGCCTCGGCGAGCTACCGGCCGTCGTGAGGACACTCATCATGAACTCCTGGATCGAATATCGAATTGCTCAGCAGGCTAGCCCGGTCGACAAGGACACTTCCCAGCCGTGAAACGTGCACCGAATACCGGCGATCGGGGTGCGGCACTCGGTCGGCGCTGTTACATATCGCACCGATCCCGCTCAACCGCAGTATTTTTCGATGTCGGAGGAAGCGTCACCGGTTGTCGGCACGACCGGGCCGGTTCTACGCTGTGCGCATCATGATCGACAGGCACGGCGGCCGCGGCCCCGCGTATACGGCCCTCGCGAACACCTTTCTAGGGCGAGTCCCCGAACTCGCACGGATCGAGGCCCTCCTCGCCGATCGGACCGAACTGATCACCCTCACCGGTAGCGGCGGTATCGGCAAGACCCATCTCGCCTTGGAAGCCGTCCGCCGGCTCGGCAGCGACCCGGGCATTCACGTGTTCTGGGTGACATTGGCTCGCTTGGCCGCCGCCAGCGACAGCGCCGCCGTGCAACGGGAGATCGCCTCCGCCGTCTGCGGCGCCGTCTCCTCCGACCGGCGCCTCTTTCAAGCCATCACCGACATCCTGTCCGGCCTGGCCTCGACCGGCAGCCATCCCATCCTCGTCCTCGACAACTGTGAACACTTGCTGCCCGCCGCGATCGAACAAGTGGCGGCGCTGACCGACGCGGTGCCAGGGTTGTCGATTCTGGCGACCAGCCAGGAACGGTTGGGCTTGCCCGATGAGGCGCTGGTGACGGTGCCACCGCTGACCGGGTCCGAATCGCTGGCGCTGCTTCGCTATCACGCCGAACGCGTCGGCCGCACGATAGACGATGCCGACGCCGCCGAAACGATCTGCAAGAAGGTCGACCACCATCCACTGCACATCCGGCTCGCCGCCGCGCGACTGCGCCACCATCCGCCCGCCCGCGTCCTGCGCGAACTGACCGGAGACCACAACGACAGCCGCCTGCGCTGGACGCCCGGCGTGCGCACGGGTGTCGACCCCCGGCACACCGACATGGGCAACGCCATCGCCTGGTCCTACGATCTCGCCGAACCCGAAGAACAACTTCTGCTGCAACGGCTTTCGATCTTCGCCTCCGGCCACGACGGCAGCGTCCTCGACCATCCGACCGGGCCGCACCACGGCGCCGAGCTCGACCGCATCGTCGCCGTCTGCGCCGATCCCACCGAACTCACCGCCGAGGAAATCCCGTTCCTGCTGGAACAGCTCGCCGACCGATCCCTGATATCGACCCATTTCACCACGGCGACCACCCGCTACTTCCTGTTGGAGAGCATCCGCGTCTACGCCCGCAGTCGATGTGCCGCCCGCCCCGGCGCACCCGGCGAGATGGCACGACTCGCCGCCCGCCACCGCACCCATCACCGTGACGAACTCGTCAAGGCCCAGCAATCCGCGTTCGGTCCGGCGGAATTCACCTTCGTCGAGTGGGTCCGCTCCGCATGGCCCGACATCGCCATCGCCGTCGACAACAGCCTCGCCGCCGGCGACACCGACACGGCGCTCACGATGGCACTCAGCCTGACCACGATGCACGCCCCCTACATCCTCGGCGTGACAAGGCAGATCCAAGCCTGGACCGAGGAGGCGCTCACCCGAAGCAGAGCCGCCGGTCGGCCCTACACCGAACTCGAAGTGGCGGCGCTGACCCAGCTGGCCTGGCTCATGGGCGTGCAGAACACGCAGGACGCGGCAGATCGGCTGGCCGACGAATGCGTACGCGCCTGCGCATCGGACGGCGTCGCGCCGCCGTGGCGGCAGCAGCCCGAGATCGACTTCGGATTGCCGGCAGCGGTCGAATTCGCCTGCGGCACGATTCTGCTGAACGTGCACAGCGATCCGCGCTCCATTTCGGTGCTGAACCGTGCCCGCCGCAAATTCGAGGCCGCGAAGGACGATTTCGGCGCGTACATGGCGCGAAGCGTCGAGAACATCGCCGAGAGCATGCTGGGCTCCCCGCGACGTGCGGCACAGCTCGCCGGGGACAACCTGCGGGTCAGCGCCGCCCACGGCTCGATGAACAGCGTGGTCTGCTCGGATTTGCAACTGTCCATCGCGTTGACGAGACTCGGGCGCCCCACCGAAGCTTTGGCCATCGGCCGGATCGTGATGGCGAATCGTCTCGCGATCGGACACCAGTGGGACGTGTTGTGGGGTGTGCACATGCGGATGTGGGCGCTTGCCCGCATCCTCACCGACGCGAGAGCCGGTGACATCGACGACGCACAGCGCATCGCGATGGCCGAGGACATCGCGCATCTCGCGGGTGGAGCCGAGACCCAAGCACTCAGCCTGGGCTATTCCGTGGTGGGGCAGGGCCCGTTGCGCGCCGAATCGGATGCGGCCATCTCCGCCGCACGGAAAGTCCTCGGCGACGCCGACTACGACGCAGCCGAAAAGCGCGGCAGACGACTGCGCCCCGAACTCTTCGAAGTCCAGCAACTGGCTCTCGGCGCGCTGCGCATCGCCGCCCGATCACCCCGGCCGAGCGGCGAGGGTGCCACACCGTGGCGGGACCTCACCGCGACCGAGCAGGACATCGCCGTGCTCGCCGCGGCGGGCTGGCCGAATTCTGCCATCGCGCGCCGGCGGCACAACTCGATCCGCACCATCGACACCCACATGACATCGATCTTGCGCAAACTGCGCATCCGCTCCCGCGACGAAATATTCCTGCACATCCCCGCCGATCGCGCGCACGGGCCGTTGTCCTTCACTACCGGAGGAACCAGCGGACAAAAGTCCGAATGCGTCTGAGAACACGCGCGCTCGACGCTCCCGGCGATGAGCGCGGATGTCTCGCTTCCGAAGCGTCGCAACCTTGTGGTCCGCGCTGGCCCGGCGAGCACAGCGACCGTTGTCCCGAGCCTGACCACTCTTCTTCGCGGTGGCGATCAGGACTCGGCGTGGTCGTCGCGCATCACGCGCGGCGCCGTGCGGTGGATTCGCGACGCACCCGCTGCACGACCTCTCGGGGTACGTGTCGCACGATTTCGGCGCGAGAGGGGATCATCAGCTTGTGCCGCACGGCGGCCAACTGCGCGTCCACCGTCCGCACCGACGCGCCGCGGCGCACCGCGATCTCGCGATTGGCCCAGCCCGCCGCCGCCAGCAACGCCACCTCGGACTCGGCAGGGGTGAGCTCGCTCCACCGCGACCGCTCGGCCGACGACGGGGCGGCCACGGTGTATTCGCTGTCGGCGTGCCCGCTGTCCGGCGAAAGCCGGCGCAACACCGCACGGGCCACGTCGTAGTCACCGGACGCCAGCGCCGAGGTCGATTCCGCCCAGGCCGAGCGAAGCACGTCGCTCGCCGGTGTCCGCTCCGCCGACGACAGCACGGAGAGCACCGTCCTCGCGATCTCCAGCCCGACCATCGCCTCAGCCGGATCGGACAGGCCGGTCTGGACGGCGCCGACGATATCGCCCATGGCACCCCGGACCCAGGACATCCCGTCTCGTCCGTGCGGCCCGGCCCCGGTATCCCGCACGGCGCGCAAGCCGTCACGAAAGTACCGGCGATGCCTGCGCCGCAGTGCGGCCGCTCGATCCGGGTCCGCCGAGCACAAGCGGTCCCACGCGAACAGTCGGACGCTGCCGGCCAGGTGGTACCGCACCGCGGTGGCCGTCATGCGCATGCCGACCAGCGACTTGTCCGCCAGCTGTTCCAGCAGACGCGGCACCTGATGCGGAGCGAGCACGCCATCGCCGGAACACACCGCGGTGACGGCCACCGACTCAACACCGTCGCGCATGTCCCCCGCGACGGCCGCGGCATCGTCGAAACCCGGCGCGAACACCGATATACGTTCCAGCAGTGCGCGCTCGGAGGTGTCGCAAAGCTCATAGGACCAGGCGATCGCCTCTCGGACACCCAGATGACGCGAGTCGGCGCCCGCCGCGGCGCCACGCGACCACCGCAACCGCATGTCGTGGTCATCACCGGTCAGTTCCCGCAGCACACCCGTCGGCGGCCGGTGCAGTAGCCGGGCAGCGGCCAGGCGAACGAACAGCGGATTGTTCTCCACCGCACGGCAGATTCGGGCCGCGACCGCGAGTTCCTGGGGGTCACCGCGCAGCGGGCGTCCGATACGGTCGGCACGCCTACGGAACACCTCTACCGCTTGCGTGGTGGACAGCGGCGGCACTGTCACGATGTATTCGTCCACCCAGCCCACGTGCTCCCTGCTGGTCGCGAGGATCGTCAGAGCGGGAACGACTTCGAGCAATTCCGCCACGAGCCCCGACACGCCGGCCAGCACATGCTCACAACTGTCGAGCACCAGCACCGCGGCGGCCTCGCCGCGCGCCGGGGCCAGTGTGTCCGCCAGCTCCGCCACGGGCGAACGCCAGGAACCTGCGGCTCCCGGCGCCGACGCCAGCGCGTGCGCCGCGACGGCCGCCACACCGCTGTCCCGCGGCAGGCCGGCCAACCGCGTCCAGACCACGCGGTGATCGGACGAACGCTTCAACTCACTCAGCGCCCGCTCGGCCAGCCTGGTCTTACCTATCCCTCCCGGGCCGGTGAGGGTGATCATTCCGACGCCATTGCGCACCATGGCCTCGACTCTGCGCAATTCCGCGTCCCGGCCCACGAACTCGCTCGCACCCCGCCCGGAACCACCACTCACGACACCCTCCGCAGACTCGTACGACCAATCGACTCCGCCCACCAACCACTGCGGCCTGGACATCACCTACCGACGCTCGCGACTCGAACTCCGGTCACCGTCATGGAGGTCGGCGACTGCTGCCGCCGACTCTCGGACCGGCTCGCGAGGTCGGTGCGCCACGGTTCACCCGGCCGCCCCATCGCATCGATACGGAAGCGCAGCGCTCACAGGATCCGGGCAGTTCGCGACGAGGTAATCGCGGAACCTCACAATTTCCGACCGAGGCCCCGCATGCCCCTTTCAAAGGTGCTTCGACCCGGCAAGTCCGATATAACTGTCGCGCAACAGGTTCGATCGGCAGTGCGGGAAAACGCGCGTCGCCTTCTGACATCACCGCGTTCATGAAGACTCCTGGAGCAGTGGCTTCTACTGGCAGTGTCGTCAATCGCGACCCGATGGACAAGTAGGGAAAACCCTACACTCGCTGTAGGTGCGCCAATCGACGAGCAGCCGGAAAGCCGCTGCCGAGACAATCCGTGAAATCACTCGCGAAACGGTGGCCTGCTGCCGAATTCCCAACGATCCGCGATGATTCGAATATGCACGATCTGCCCGACGAATCATGTGGCATGCGACGAAATCGTCGCCTCGGCACTGCGGCCGATCCGGTCGAAGCTCGAGGAGCGCCGTAAACCCTCACGTGTCATACCCAGGGCAAGTAGGGATATGGTCCCGAGTCCGCGATCATGCCCGGAGCGCGGGCTCCACGGCTGCGCGCGCGGCCAGCGCCGCCCGTGAGGAGACGTTCACCTTGGCGAACAGCCGGGACAGGTGGGCCTCGACGGTCTTTTCGCTGACGAACAACTCCTCGGCGATCTGCCGGTTCGTCATCCCTCGGACCACACGGCTGACGATCTCTCGCTGCCGGCCGGTGAGACCGTCGAAAGCGGAGACGGGCGGATCGGGATCGCGCTCCGGCCCGGGCGAGGGCTCCGCGAGCAGGGCACGCGCTTCCCGGACGCGGGCTGTCAACTCGGCCGCTCGGTGCGCGGTCGCGATCGTCAGCGCGGCGTCGAACTCACGCTGGGCAGCAGCGGAATCGCCGGACTCGGCGAGCACCCGCCCCAGCAGCAGGCGCCCCCGGGCGGCATCGATCGGCGTGCCGCTTTTCTCGTAGAGCCGCACCGCATCTCGACCCAGCTCCGCCGCGGATGGTTTTCTTCCCTGCGCGAACTCGAGACGAGCCCGCGCGTATCGAGCGTCGCCCACTCGCATGGGCATCATCGCCGCGGCGTCGGCGATGGTTTCCAAATGCCGGGTCACGCTCTCCGCGGCATCGAGGTTGCCCAATTCCAGTTCGGCGTCCACCAGATGACGCAGCCAGTAGGACAGCGTTGTGGGGGGCACCTTGTCGAGGTCGCGGTAGCCCCCACCGGTCGCGATCTGCTCCCGTCCGCGCGCGTAGTCCCCCACTTCCATCAGGGCGGCCCCGTAGGCCAACGCCGGATGATGTGAGTTCACGCCCTGTGGCGCTTCGGCCGCGATTTCCACGGCGCGGAGGCCCGTGGCAAGCGCTTCCTCTCGGCGGCCGAGTAGCGACAACGCCCAGCAGCGCGTCGCTTCCGTCATCGCGGTCATCGGCGGATTGTCCAGCAGCAGTGCCGTTTCCACCGCTTCCTCGACCACCGCGAGGGCGCGCTCCAGCTTCCCCTGCACCAGCAACGCCACCGCCTGCAGGTGCAGAAGGTCGACCATGTGCCGGCCGTGTCCGGTCTCCCGGCACAACCTGATCCCCCGTTCGGCGTGATCCACGGCGACGGACCAACGCTCGAAGTTCACCTCCGCGAACATCACGTCGGTGAACCCGTTGAGCAATTCGGGCGCGATCTCACGGTCCGAGAGCGAATTCAGTATTCGAGCGGCTTCCTCGAGTGAGTCCAGGCCGAACTGCAGGCGCGAGTCCAGCTGGGTGGTGGCCATATAGGCGCTGGCGGCGGTCGCGAGCAGGTGCAGGCGGCGGTCGGTGCGCGATCGTGCTGCCTGCGACAGCTCGGCCGCGATAGCCATTGCTTGTTCCCACTCACCACAGACCATATGGCTTTTCGCCAGCTCCAACCGGTAGGAAGCCGCCTCGACACTGTTCGGCTCCACGAGTTCCGACGCCACGGACAACAGGCGGTGGCCTTCTGCCGGGTTTCCCAATCCTTGCTCGGTCGCCGCGAGCATCACCAGCATCCGTGTGCGATCAACGCGGCAGGCCTCGTCGGCGAATCCGTCGAGCGCCTCGCCGAGTACTTCCCGACTCTCGCGCAGCCGCCCGCACGAGTTGAGCGCGTCGGCCAGGGCGATCACCAGCTCGAGCCTGCGCACGTCGGGGGCCTCGGCAGATAGCAGGCGCAACGCCGCTCGGAACCAGCGCGCGGCGGTGAGAGGTGCGCGCGCCGCCGCGCCTCTCCCAGCTTCGGACAGGACCGCTATCGCCTCCTCGTCGCCGATCGTGCTGCTGTGCTCGAGGTGATGCGCGCGGATCGACAGGTCGGCGCCGCGCGCCGCCAGTGCCACCGCCGCGCGACGGTGTGCCGCGCGCCGCCAGCCGTAACCGATCTGTTCGTAGACCGCGTGCCGGATCAGTGGATGCCGGAATGCCAACCGGCCGCTCACCCGCATGGCCTGCACCAACTGTGACGCCACCAACTCATCGATGGCCGAGGTCGTTTCCCGGTCGGCCAGAGCGCTGATCTCTACCGCCAAATCGAGGTCGAACGGCTCCCCGGCCACCGCGGCGGCGCGCAGCAGGCACTGCGCCGACTGTGACATCGTCCGGATCTCCTGCTCCAAGCTCGCCTGGACGAGCGCGGGAACCCGGCGGCCGGACAGCTGATGGCCGGGCACGAAGGACTCGCCACCGGCACGTCTCCGTGCGCGAGCGAGTTCTTGCAGGTAGAACGGGTTCCCACCGCACTCCTGATGTAGATCCGACAGTTCGTGGTCGGGCGCCCGATCGCCCAACAGCTCGGCTGTCTCCGCGAGCGACAGTGGCCCGAGCTCCAACGCCGACAGCACACCGTCCCGGGAAGCACGGCTGAGCGCGGCGGCGTGAACGGCCGGGAGCTGAGCGGTCCGTTGGGTGAGAATCAGCAGGCAACCGGGCACCGCTCCCCGTAGCAGATACGCGAGGACTTCGAGCGATGCGTGATCAGCCCAGTGCAGGTCGTCGAAGGCCAGTACGATCGGTGCGCGCGTCACCAGCAGTTGCAGGGCCGATCGCACGCTGCGATGGCAGCGTCGCCGCTCGATCGTCGTCTCGGCCGGCGCCGACACGGCCCATCTGTGTAACGCCGGAAGAAGCCTGCCGAGCTGGGCCAAGTCCTCCGGCGTCAGCGCTCGCAGCTCCGGCTCGGGCAGCGAGCCCACCGCGTCATCGAGCGCATCGGAGATCATCGCGTACGGAATCTCCCGCTCGAGCTCGGTCGACCGGCCGACCAGCACCTGGAAGCCGCGCTCTCGAGCGGCGGCGCACGCCGCCTCCAGCAGGCGGGTCTTGCCGATGCCGGGCTCGCCCGCCAGCGAAATCGCGGCGGTCCCACCCGCTTCGGCGGTCCGCACGGCCGCGGTGAGCGCGCGCATCTCCACGACGCGCCCCACCAACGGCCTGCTGTTCTCACACGGCCGTGGCACATCTCCTCCGTAGCAACTCTGAGGGAGTTCGCCCTGGCACAACCCTTTTCGGAGGTATCGTAGCCACCGGCTCGCACCGGTGCGCGACCGCAATACTCGGGGGCCGCTCTGTCACCGCCAGGATCTGCCCGCATCATGAGAGCATGATCACCTCCAGATGGCGGCGTTCTCCCGGGCGTAGGACTCAAGTTCTCGTGCCGGACGGCTGGTGATCCGTTCGACCGTATCGGTCACCACGGCATTGCCGCCGTCGCGGATGAACCGGAACAGGCCCAGCTGCCAGGTGATCGAGCGTTCGTCCAGACCGGCCTTCCGCAGGCCGTCGGCGAATTGGTCGGACGTCAGGGCCGTGTAGCGCAGTTCCCGGTCGGCGGCTTCGCCCAAGGTCTTGGTGACCTGCCGCAGGGACAGGGCCGCTGGGCCGGTGACGACGTGGACTTCTCCCGCATGCCCCTGCTCGGTGAGTGCGGCGGCCGCTACCTCCGCGATGTCACGGGTGTCGACGAAGCCGACCACGGCATCGCCGGCCGGGAGCGCGAGCTCGCCGTTCTCGCGGAGCGACGCCGCGAAGCCCTCGCCGAAGTTCTGCTGAAACCAGTTCGGCCGCAGAATGGTCCACTCCCTATCCGACGCCCGTACATCCGCTTCCCACGCGGCCATCGGAATCGCGTCGGGCAGCTGGTCCACACCCAGCACCGACAGCAGCACGACTTTGCGCGCGTGCCCGGCGGCCGCCAGCAGATCGCCGACCAGGCCGGGTTCGCCGGGCACGGTGTACGGGCCGACTACGTACAGGCTGTCGATGCCGTGCAGCGCGGGAGCCCAGGTGGAACGATCGGCCCAGTCGAAACGCACCGGCACGACGCCGGCGGTCGCCGCTTCGGGAGTGCGGCTTGCCGCGCGCACGTCGACACCGCGGGCCACCAGCGCGTCCACCACGGGCTTGCCGGTCTTGCCGGTCGCGCCGAGCACCAGAACAGTCATCGTTTTCTCCTCGGATCGTTGTTCGAAGAGAAATCTACGGACCATGATCAGGATGATCTATGCCTGAAAATCCGGGATACATGTCCTAGAGTCCGGTATCTGTGGATGTTCTCTCCGACGCGCTTGCCGCGATGCGAACGGGACGGACCCGTGCGGCCCGCACCGACGTACGAGCCCCGTGGGGCCTGCGCTTCTCGGGCGTCACCGGCACGACTTTCCACGTTGTGCTCAGCGGCAGTTGTTGGCTGCTGTCCGACCGCACCCAGCCCCGCGCGCTGAGCCCGGGAGATGTGGTCTTCCTCCGCAAAGGCAGCTCGCACGCCCTGGCCGACAGCCCGGATACGCCGCTGATCGATTTCGTCCCCGAGCGCTCAGAGCCCGGATCGCCGATCGGCCATGTCCGCGTCGACGGCTCCGGCGCGCGGTCGATCCTGCTCTGCGGCGCGTACCAGCTCGATCGAACGCGCCCGCATCCGCTGATGCGGCAACTGCCCGAGTTCCTGCACCTGCCCGCCGGGAATGCGGAACTCGGGCATCTCGTCGGCCTGCTGGCGACCGAGTTCGACCGGGATCGACCTGGCCGCGACGGCATCGTTCCCCCGCTGGTCGACGCGATGCTGCTCTATATCCTGCGTACCTGGGCGGACGAGCGCGCCGATGCGCCGGGGTGGGCGCGGGCGCTCGCCGACAAGGCGGTCGGCCAGGCGTTGCGCGACATGCACGCCCACCCGGCCGCTCCCTGGACGGTGGAGCAGCTGGCGGCGCGAAACGGACTGTCCAGGTCGGTTTTCGCGCAGCGGTTCACTGCGCTCGTGGGTGAACCGCCAGTGGCGTACCTGACCTGGTGGCGCATGACCAGCGCAGGCCGCGTGCTCCGCGATTCCGACGCCCCGCTCCGGACTGTGGCCGCACAGGTCGGCTACACCTCCGAATTCGCCTTCGCCAAAGCGTTCAAACGCGCGTACGGAGTCGCGCCGGGGGCATATCGCCGCGCGGCGACGATCGATGCGGCGAGCGTTCCGACCTGACGACACGGCCCGTTGTCATCGGTGACGCGCAGGTCGCCGCCGCCGCAGCGTGGCGGGCGCGACAAGCTTCAGTTTGTCCTGCGAGCTGAGGGGTAGGCAGTGTTCGCGATCCCGTTTCCGAGGAGAACCACTCATGAACCGACCCCACGACACCACCGACGACGAAGACGCGCGCGACACCTCGGACACCCGAGAGAAGGCGATCATCGAGGGCCACTCCGAGGCCTCCGGCGATCTCGCGGGTCCCGGCCCGAAAAACGACCAAGACGAAGACCCCGATACCTGAGGTCCGTAACCGGCCTGGCGGCCCTCGATCCGCCATTCAAATGGGGTCGGGCTCGTGCGATCCGAGGACGGGTGGTTCGAACGCCGTCGTCCGCGGATCGGCAGGAGGCGGGGTAGTGCGACGGACCCACAGTCCGCCGAGAAGCACCACGGCGGTGACGATCGCGATGTGCACCGCCATCACGACGAGGAACGGCAGGAGGAATCCCTCGTCGGTGACCGCGCCACGATCGGACACACAGTAGAGGGTGTAGTCCACGGAGGTGCCCTCGGAGTCGTGGAAGGTGTCGGATACCACCACGGGTTCACGGTAGGGCTCCGAACAGAACAGTGGCGCAGTGAGTTTCGCCTCACCGGGCCAGATCGATATGGGCACCACGGTACTGAACATGCCGACAACGGCCCCGGTGGACAATGCGGTGGTGAGCAGTCGCGCCATGACTTCACACCTGCTGGATTCGCAGAAACGCTCCCGTGCGGTCGAACTCGGCGACCATATCCGCGCGCGGGGAGGTCACGTTCGCGACGATGCGGATCTCGCGGCCGAAGCGGCTCACGATCATCACGGTGACCTCGCCGTCGGCGAGTGCGCTGCGCGCCAGGGCGGTGTCGACGATGCCCTCGATGTGCGCCAGTCCCGGCACCTCGCTGATCGCGAATCCCTCGGCGTCGATGTCATCGAAGACCGAAACCCGCACCGGTCGAGGCGCGCTCAGCGCACCGAGGGTGAACGAATAGTCGTCGAGCCGACGGGAACCTTCCGGATCGCGCACCCGCAATCGCACCACCGCTTGCCGCGCGGTAGGGGCCGGCCAAGCGGAGAAGAACCGGGTCACCTGATCCGGCTGATCGGACAGCACCACGCGGAACCGGGTGGAATTCGGCGCGGTCAGCAGGATGACATGGGCTTCGAAGTCGGAAGTTCGCAGGCGCTCTCGCACCGCGGCGACCGCCGACTCCGTCAGCCCGTTCACCAGTCCGCCGCCCCGTGCCCGCAAATCCTGCTCGAAGTCGCCGCGCTCGACCGCCCCGATACATCCACCGGCAGCCAGCACGACCGAACACAGTGCGGCCCGTAGCCACCTCCAACGGCGCATACGGGAATGGTAAACGGCCACTCCCCAAATGCATGTCACCCCTCCCCGCTGACGATCGGCCCCCGGTTCATCGCGGCCCGCGTCCGCGCCGCGCAAGCCGAGGGCACCCTGCCGCCCGGCGACCCGGATCTGCGAGCCGACGCGATCATCCGTCTCACGGCGGACTATCTGCTGCCCGCATCCGGCTACGACCTCGATGACGACGAGGTGGCCCGCGACCTCGCCCGGCGGGTCATCGCCCCGCTGATCACCGTCCCGGCGCGCTGGTCAGCGCGCCTCGAACGCGGTGGCGACGATCTGGCGCACCTGCTCCATGGTGGCCGTCCCGTTCTCGCGTGCTACGGAGGTCATGTCGACGTCGGGGAGACCGCAGGCGACGGCCCACTGCCAGGGGTCGAGGTCGCCGTCGACATTGAGGGCGAAGCCGTGGCTGGTGATCCCACGGCTCTGGCGCATGCCGATGGAGACGATCTTGCGGTTGGTGCGCCTGGTCCACACGCCCGTGAGCAGTTCGGAGCCGGGCGGAGTGGCACGGCGTTCGGCGGGGACGTCCAGTCGGCCGAGCGCTTCGATCAGGCGGGATTCGACCTCGCGGATGTAGTCGACCACTCCTTCCCCGGCGGCGAGCCGGACGATGAGATAGCCGACCAGCTGACCGGGGCCGTGATAGGTCAGCTGCCCTCCGCGCGTGGTCTGCACGACCGGGATGTGGCGGGCCGGGTCCGGCAGGTGTTCGCGTGGCGTGCGGCGCCCGATGGTGTAGACGGCCGGATGGCTCAGCAGCCACAGCGTGTCCGGCCGCGCGCCGCTGTGGCGCTGATCGACCAGTTCGCCCATGCGCTCCATGGCCTTGTCGTAGTCGACGAGGTCGTCCTGGATCAGAGTCAGCGGCCTGGACTTCATGGTCCGACGATATCGCCCTGACCGCGAGAAGTACGCCGCCGACCTCCTCCACCGCGGACCGCTCACGCTCGCAGCGTCCAAGGGTGCACGTAGTGCCCGAACGACCCTTCCGGCACGGGAGCCCGAATTCGACTGCGGCGGGATGTTTCTCGCGCCGCGTAGGTGCTATTCGGTGAAGGACTGCGCACAGCACTCACGAGAGAGTGCCGATCAGACAGCACAAGGAGGATCCTGTGGCCGAGAAGAGCTATCGTTCCGCCGAGACCGGTGAATATGTGAGCGAGCAGACCGCGGCGGAGAACCCGAAGACCACCCTGGGCGAGGACGAGCCGCACCACGGTGACAACCGGCGCGACCGCTCGGCGATCACCGGGCACTTCGTCAAGCCCGACACCAGCCGCCGCCACCCCGACACCACAGTCACCGAAAACGGCTGACCTGCGGAACGCCCTGCGACCAACGGGTTCTCCGGGAACATCGTCACGCCGGTTCGACAGGTAGCCACAATTCGCAGGTAGCAGTGCGGAAGTCATCCGCGCGCTCAAGGACAGCAACGATCGCAGGCCCTGGCCGCAGACGCCACGGGTTGTACGGGAACCATTCGGTCGCGGTCGCGGCCCAGGTCTGCTGCAAGGCATCCGGATGAGGTCCGGCGGTGCGGAAGACCGCCCAGGTGCCGGTCGGTACCTCGATGACGCGGAGATCGCCGGGAACCGATCCGTCTCCAGAGACGGCTACTCCGTGCAGATAGGTCAGTTCGCTGCCTTCCGCGCCGTCGGGGTCGAGGTCGTCGCAGACCTGCAGCAGGCCGCTCGGTTCGGTGTCTCCCAGAGCTTTCAGCCGCAGGTGCTCTTGCTCCGGCAGTGCCGCGATGTGCTGCTGGATGTGCGGATTGATGCCCTGGTGGATGAGCGGAACCAGGGCTGCGTGTCCGACGAGCCGGAACGCGGGGCGTTCGATGATGCGGGTCTCCATGGGGCTGCTCCCTTCGACGGTCAGGCGGAACCTGAGCTGTGGCTGTGCGCGAAGGGGGCCTCCGTCCCGGCGAACGTCACCCGGGCCGACGCCGTGGACCGCCCGGAACGCACGCCCGAAGGCTTCGGTCGAGCCGTATCCGTGCCGGACGGCGATGCTCAGCAGATCGTCCCGCCCCCGGACGACGTCGGCGGCGGCGACGGTCATGCGACGCCGCCGCACATACTCCGACAGCGGCATGGCGGCCAGCGACGAGAACATTCGCCGCAGGTGGTATTCGGTCGTGCCGAGCGCTCTGGCCAGCTCATCGACGTCGAACTCCTCGGTGAGGTGTTCCTCGACATGCTCGACCAGCCGGTTCAGTGCCGAGATCAAGAGGCCTCCTTTCGGAGTCGACTCTGCCGAAAAGCGCACCGGGCCCGCCCGACCGCAGCGATCCGATCCAATCAATTGAGTTCGTCCGTCCCCGAGGCACAGCCGACGGGACACAACCTGCCATCTCGCCCAGAGCTGTGTTCGTTGACTCAGTTTCCTGGGCGCCGGCTGACCATGCCGTTCACGTCGGCGTGACCGCGGCGAAATCGCGTTCGCCCAACCGGATTTCACTCGCGCCGGGCCGACTTCGCGGCCTCGACCGCTTCCTTCTCCGCTTCGTCGAGCTTGCGGATATCCCTCGGTTCGGCGAAGGGTTGCACGTCCTCGGGCAAGCCCTGAGCGATGGCTTTGCCATGGTCGAGTTCGGCGTTGATCTCAGCCCCCAGCAACAGCGCGATATTGGTCAGCCACAACCACACCAGGAAGATCACCACGCCCGCCAGCGACCCATAGGTCTTGTCGTAGGAGGAGAAGTTGGCGATATAGACGGCGAACAACAGCGAGACGATCAGCCAGACGAGGACCGCGACCACTCCGCCCGGACTGATCCATTTCACCCCGCCTTGCCTGGCGTTCGGGCTGGCCCAGAACAGAATGGCGAGCAGAACCGACAGCAGGACGAACAACACCGGCCATTTGCCGATGTTCCAGATCGTCACCGTGGTGTTCCCGAGACCGAGGAAGTCGCCGATCTGACGGGCGACCGGCCCGCTCGCCACCACGATGGCAGCGCTGATCACCAAGAGGATCACCGCGACGAGGGTGACGCCGAGCCGAATGGGCGTGGTCTTCCAGATCGGTCGCCCCTCCCCGATGCCGTAGACGACGTTCGAGGCCCGCATGAACGCCGCGACAAAGCCGGACGCCGACCACAGCGCGACAGCGAGACCGAGAATCGCGCCGAGGCCAGCGCCTTGCTTGTTCGCTTGCGCCTGCGTGATGAGCGTGCGTACGAAATCGGCGCTCGAGCCCGGTGCGATCTGCTGGGCCTGCCGCACGAGCTCATCGGCGGCGTTCGGCCCCAACAGCCCGAGCAGCGAAACCAGGACGATGAGGCCCGGCACGATCGCCAGCACCGCGTAATAGGTCAGTGCGGCCGCCAGATCGGTCAAGTTGTCGCGCTGGAACTCGGCGACCGCCCGCTTGACCACCGCCACCAACGACGGTTTCGACAATTCGGCCGGGCTGCTCGGCTCGTCCGGGTCGAGATCCGGCCGGGCTCCGGTATCGGTCGCGCGACCGCGCACCTCAGGGCGGTCCTGCGTACTCGCCGAGTCGACAGCCTCGTCATCGTGCCGGTTCGAAATGCCGCGATCTGTAGCCATGTCGGTTCGCCTCGCTCAAACACGTCTATCGGTGACGCGGGTGCCGATTCTCCCGCGCTGAACGAGTGGTGCCCGAAGCAGCGGTGCTGAAACACCGGACTTCTCGCCGGCGGCGACCGGCCACCCACGGCATCGGCCGGGCTCCGTACCTCCGGCTCCGACAGCGCCGCCATCGCTCAGGAGATGGCCGCTCAGGAGGTTGTCCCCCGGCCTCGACCAGGACCGCTGCTGCGGTGCGGGTATCGATCAGCGGGGATGCAGGGTGATCCGGGCGTTGTAGGCGGGGCTGAGGCCGGTGTGATAGCGGCGCGGGGGCTCGATCGGGCCGGCGGCCGGACCGATGCGGCGATGCTCGAGGATGGTGCGGAAGAGGATGCGCGCTTCGGTCAAGGCGAATTGGGCGCCCAGGCAGCGATGCGCTCCCGCGCCGAAGGTCAGCCAGGTACGGCCGTTCGGTGGCTCGTCGAGGAAGCGTTCGGGGCGGAAAACCAGGGGGTCCGGGTAATGCCGTGGCGATTCGTGAATGAGAAGGATCGGGACTATGACAATGGCGCCTTTGGGGACGTGGACACCGTTGACCATGGTGTCGCGCAGGGCCCGCCGCCCGGTGAAGGGTGACACCGGCCGCAGGCGCATCGTTTCGGCGACCACGGCGTCGAGGTATGCGTCGAGCCGGACACAATCGCCGTCCTCGACCGCCGCGTCGAGTTCGGCCATGGCTGCCGGGTGGACGGCCAGCATCGCGGCGATCCAGCCGAGCGTGATCGCGGTCGTCTCGTAGGCGCCCAGCAGGACGCCACGCATGTTGCGGGCCAACGCGGCGTCGTCGTGCTGGTCCAATTCGGTCCCGACATACCGTGACAGCACATCTTTGCGGCTGTCGCTGTCGCCGGGCGTGGCCCGGCGCGCCGCGATCTCCTCGATGATGACGGCGTCCACCTCGGCCTGGCGGCGGCGCAGCGGCGGGTAGGGCAGGGTGTAGCCGCCGACCAGCGGGGTGAGCAACGTGACGGCGAGGAAACCGCGACTCTCGATTTCCCCGAACCACCGGCTCACCGCCTGCTTCAGCCGATCCTTACGGGGCGCGGCCACGTCGCCGAAGACGACGCCGAGCAGCACGCCGATGGCCAGGTCGTAACCCACCTTCAGGAACTCGAACGGTTCATCGACCGGCCAGTTCGGCAGTTCGCGCCGCACCACCTCCACCATCAGGTCTTCGTAGGACCGCAGTGCCTTGCTCTGGAACGGCGGCGCGAACAGCTTGCGTTCGCGGCGATGCTCGTCACCGTCGAGGAAGATCAGCGTCTGTTTGCCGAACATCATGTCGTGGCTGGAGAAGCGGCTCAGCACCTGCCCGACCGAGAAGTCGTCATGGTTGGCGAACAGCTCCCGCACATCGCTCATGTTGTGGGTGACCAGCATGGCCGGGAATCCCGGCGGCGCGACGACGAACCGTTCGCCCAATTCCAGCAAGGGAGAACGGTGGGTGCCGGGGCGCATCAGTCCACCGATCTGCGCGAGGTCGCGGGTGCGTAGCCGGGGAAGTTCACGCAGAGATATCGGGGCATGCGACATGCAGCCATCCTTAACTCGTTGCTCGGCGACCCGCAAACACGAAATCCCCGCAGTGGCAATAGGAAGCGGGCGAAGGCCGCCGCCCGGCGCAGGTGCCGGCGAACCCGCGACCGCGTATCCGGGCGCGGGCGATCGCCGAACCCACCCGCGATGTGCGCTAGGGTTCGAACTCGTGTCCAAGCTGCGGCGGCGAGTGGTCGAGGCTGCGGAAGCGGCGCTGGCTCAACGCGAATACGTGTCGGCGGTTGATGTCTTCGCCACTCTCGGGTGGGTGCGATCCGGTTCGGTCGATCGCTGGCGGCAGGGGCGGGTGCGGTCGTTGGAGCAGGTCACGGCGGTGGACGCGCGGCGGATGCGGGATGTGGCGGAACTGCTGGGCGAGTGGGCCCGCGAGCGCGGTCTCACCGCGAGCACAGCGGCGTATCTGTCGGGCGGACGCGATCGCGAGGCGCTGCGGTTCGTCGACAACGGCGAAGACGAGGTGTTCCGGGTGCACTGGCTCTCCGCGGAACTCAGTCCCGTGCGGCGCGAACAGGTCGTCCAGCGCCAGAACCGGGCGCCGGATCTGACGGTGGTCGAGGCCGCGGAGCCGTGGACGTGCGCCGAGTGCGCGGAAACCGGCCCGTATCTGATCACCTCCACCGCCGGACCGCTGTGCCCGACCTGTTCGGACTTGGACCACCTGGAGTTCCTGCCCGCCGGAAACGCGGCGCTGAGCCGCCGCGCCAAGAAGGAGAGCATCCTCGCCGCCGTCGTGGTCCGCTTCAACCGGCGACGCAAGCGATACGAACGGCTCGGCATTCTTGTCGAGGAGGCCGCCCTGGTTCGCGCCGAACAGCAATGCCTGGCCGACGACGATGCCCGCGCCCGCCGCCGCGAGCGTGACCACGTCCGACGCGCCGCCCACGACGTCGAGTACTGCGCCCGCATGTCCGACGAGATCCGCCGGCTGTTCCCCGGCTGCCCCGGCGATCGCGCCACGCAGATCGCCGAACACGCCGCCGTGCGCGGCAGCGGCCGCGTCGGCCGCACCGCCGCGGCCAAACTTCTCTCCCCCGAAGCGCTCACCCTCGCCGTCATAGCTTCCATCCGCCACCGCGACACCGACTACGACCAACTCCTCATGACCGGCATCCCCCGCTCGGAGGCCAGGGCGCGAATCCGCCCTACCGTCGACCAGGTCCTCGAGACCTGGCGCGGCTGATTTCTCGCCCGCTTCCCCACGGCCGCGCGGCGCCCGAATCCTCCTATGCCGGGCGAATCGCGGCACATCGCGGGCCGGTCCGATGCCCGGCCGCGCGATATCGGCCGACCGCGCGAGCCACTGGCGACCGGCGCGGCAATCGACCCCGGATGCCGAACTCGTGTTGACCGAATCACTTCCGAGGGCGTACGGTGACTGCACTCACAAATTGAAACGTTTCAACGATGAGGCGGAACACCGATGCCCCACCCCACCGAACGCGTCTGCTTCCTGCTGGCCCTGCGCCCGGACCGGATCGATGACTATCTCGCCGCGCACGCCACGGTATGGCCGGACATGCTGGACGCGTTGCGGGCGGCGGGCTGGACGAACTATTCACTCTTCCTGCGTCCCGAGGACGGTCTGGTGGTGGGCTACCTGGAGACCGCGGACTTCGCCGCGGCCCAGGCGGCGATGGCCGCGACCGAGGTCGATGCGCGCTGGCAGGCGAGCATCGCGCAGTATTTCCAGGCGCCCCCGTTCTCCCCGGCACAGCCGGGCGCGGGGCCGGACGAGTCCGCGCACCGCCTCACCGAGTACTTCCACCTCGACTGAGTCGCACGACTCGGTCCCGACTCCGCTCCACACTCCCCTGCGAAATCCCGAGGAAGACCATGAAGGTAGGCGCACGAACCACGACCGGGTGGAAAGCGACGATCTCCGTCGCGATGTCCAACTACATCGAGGCGGGTTCCATCATCGCCATCGCCACCAGCCTGACCTTCTGGCAGGACGCGTTCGGCATCAGCAACTTCGCTGTCGGCCTGCTGGCCGCGCTCAGCGCCAACGCGTTCGGTGCGGCGATCGGCGCGGGCATCGGCGGGCCGCTGTGCGACCGCTTCGGCCGCAAGGCGATCTACACCTACGACCTGCTCGTATACATGGCGGGCGTGCTGCTCGCGGCGTTCGCGGTGAACTTCGCGATGTTGCTGGCCGCTTTCGTGATCACCGGCATCGCGGTCGGTGCGGGCGTGCCGGCATCCTGGACCTACATCGCCGAGCAGGCGCCGACCACCGAGCGCGCTCGTCACGTCGGCACCGCGCAGCTGGCCTGGTCGGTCGGGCCGCTGGTCGGTTTCGCCCTGGCCGCGGCGCTGGCGCCGCTGGAACTGCTCGGCTCGCGGCTGATCTTCTTGCATCTGTTCGTGGTGGCGGCCGTCGTGTGGTGGATCCGCCAGGGCCTGACGGAATCCAGGATCTGGCAGGACGAGGCGGGATCCCACGCGGGCGCGCCCGTGCGGTCCTTCACCGGAGGCCGGGGATTGAGCGGCCTGTTCTCCCGGCGGATCAACATCTCCGCCCTGCTCGTGCTGATGGGCATCTACGGCTTCTGGAACACCGTCGCCGGGCAGGCGGGCATCTTCATGCCGCGTGTCTACGACAGCGCGGGCGTGCACAGCGCGGTGCAGCAGAACCTGCTGCAGGTGCTGGTGTGGGGTTGCACCGTCGCGGCCACGTACTTCGGTTTCATGTCCTACGCCGACCGGGTATCGCAACGGCTGCTGTACGTGGTCGGCGCGGCGCTGGGCGTGCTGGCATGGTGCGTGCTGGTGTTCTTCACCGACTCGGGCATGCCGACCCTGCTGTTGTTCGCGGTGCTGTGGGGCGTGTCCAGCGGCATCGGCGCGCAAGCCTTCTACAGTCTGTGGACCAGCGAACTGTTCGCCACCCCTTACCGGGCCAGCGCCCAGGGCTTCATGTTCTTCGTGGTGCGCTCGGCGACCGGCCTGCTCAGCTACTTCTTCCCGACCATGCTCGCCGCCACCGGGCTCACCACCGTCGGACTGCTGCTGATCGGCTTGCTCACCGTCGCGCTGGCGATCGGCGCGGTGTTCGCGCCGCGGACGCAGGGAAAGACCCTGCACGAGATCGAGGTCGAACGCTACGGCACTCCGGTCGACGAGACGCACGGGCCTACGCGGCACGTCGTCGTCAGCGCCGAACCCGCAGGCACCGCCGAGGGCACCCCCGTGGGAGGGCACTGATATGGCGGCAACGCGTCCCACCTTCTCGAAAGGCATACGGCCCGTGCCCATCGAAGACGTCCTGGCATCCCTCGCCATCGAGCTTCCGTCTTGGGCGTTCGGCAACTCCGGTACCCGGTTCAAGGTGTTCGGCACCCCCGGCACGGCACGCACCGTCGAGGAGAAGATCGCCGACGCGGCCACGGTGCACCGGCTCACCGGCCTCGCGCCCAGCGTCGCTCTGCACATCCCGTGGGACACCGTCCCGGACTACCGCGACCTCGGCCGCTACGCGGAAGATCTGGGGGTCCGGCTGGGCACCGTCAACTCCAACACCTTCCAGGACGACGACTACAAATTCGGCAGCTTGACCCACACCGACAAGCGGATCCGCCAGAAGGCGATCGACCATCACCTGGCCTGCCTGGAGATCATGGAGCAGACCGGCTCGCGGGACCTGAAGATCTGGCTCGCCGACGGCACCAACTACCCGGGGCAGGGCGACATCCGAGGCCGCCAAGACCGCCTGGCCGAATCGCTGGCCGCCATCTACCAGCACGTCGGCACGGACAAGCGGTTGGTACTGGAGTACAAGTTCTTCGAACCGGCCATGTACATGACCGACGTGCCCGACTGGGGTACCGCCTACGCTCAGGTCAGCGCGCTCGGGGAGCGAGCGGTGGTGTGCTTGGACACCGGTCACCACGCGCCCGGCACCAATATCGAGTTCATCGTGGCGCAATTGCTGCGGCTGCGGAAGCTGGGGTCGTTCGACTTCAATTCCCGCTTCTACGCCGACGACGACCTGATCGTCGGCGCGGCGGACCCTTTCCAGCTGTTCCGCATCATGTTCGAGGTGCTGCGCGGCGACGGCCTCGCCGCGGAATCCGGAGTCGCGCTGATGCTCGACCAGTGCCACAACATCGAGGACAAGATTCCCGGCCAGATCCGCTCGGTGCTCAACGTGCAGGAGATGACGGCGCGCGCCGCGCTGGTGGATCTCCACGCGCTCGCCGCCGCCCAGGAGACCGGTGACGTGCTCACCGCCAACGCCGTCTTCATGGATGCCTTCTACACCGATGTCCGCCCACGGCTGGCCCGGTGGCGCGCCGACCGGGGCCTGCCCGAAGACCCGATGGCCGCCTACGCCCGCTCCGGCCAGCAGGAGCGGCTCGCCGCCGAGCGTGCGAGCGGCGGCGCCGCCTCGTGGGGCGCCTGACCACAGAACCATCACCCGAAACGAGGAATCACCAGCCATGACCAACCCCACGGTCGCGGAACTCATCGCCCGGTCCAACCGGCTCGGCGCCGACCCGAAGAACACCAACTACGCGGGCGGCAACACCTCCGCCAAGGGCACCGACACCGATCCGGTGACCGGCGAACTCGTCGAACTGATGTGGGTCAAGGGCTCGGGAGGCGATCTCGGCACGCTCACCGAGCAGGGCTTGGCCGTGCTGCGGCTGGACCGGCTGCGCTCCCTCGTCGGCGTCTACCCGGGCGTGGACCGGGAGGACGAGATGGTCGCCGCGTTCGACTACACACTGCACGGCCGCGGCGGCGCGGCGCCTTCCATCGATACCGCCATGCACGGCCTGGTGGAGGCCGCACACGTCGATCATCTGCACCCGGACTCCGGGATCGCGCTGGCCACCGCCGTGGACGGCCCGGAACTGACCCGGAAGATCTTCGGCGACCGCGTGGTCTGGGTGCCGTGGCGGCGGCCCGGATTCCAACTGGGCCTCGACATCGCCGCGATCCGCAGGGACAACCCCCAGGCGATCGGCACCATCCTCGGCGGGCACGGCATCACCGCCTGGGGCGACACGTCCGACGACGCCGAGGCGCATTCCCGGGAGATCGTCGAGACCATCGAACGCTTCCTTGCGGCCAACGGCGAACCCGAGCCGTTCGGGGCCGTGCTGCCGGGTTACGAAGCTCTGCCCGAGGCGCGGCGGCGGACAAAGGCGGCCGCGCTGGCGCCCTTCCTGCGCGGGCTGGCCTCCACCGACCGGCGGCAGGTCGGGCACTTCACCGACACTGCGCCGGTGCTCGAATTCCTCTCCCGCGCCGAGCATCGACGGTTGGCCGCGCTGGGCACCAGCTGCCCGGATCACTTTCTGCGCACCAAGGTCGCGCCGCTCGTGCTGGACCTGCCCGCCGACGCTCCGGTTGATCGGTGCAAGGAGCGGCTCACCGAACTGCACGAGGCGTACCGGGCGGAGTACCGCGCCTATTACGAGCGGCACGCCACCCCGGACTCCCCGGCCATGCGCGGCGCCGACCCCGCCATCGTGCTGATCCCGGGCGTCGGCATGTTCAGCTACGGCGCCGACAAGCAGACCGCGCGGGTGGCGGGCGAGTTCTATCTCAACGCCATCAATGTCATGCGCGGGGCCGAATCGGTGTCTCGATACCAGCCGATCGACGAGGCGGAGAAATTCCGGATCGAGTATTGGGCGCTGGAGGAGGCCAAGTTGGCCCGCAGGCCGGGACCCAAGCCGCTGGCCACCCGAATCGCCCTGGTCACCGGCGCGGCGTCCGGCATCGGCAAGGCCATCGCGCAGCGGCTGGCCGCCGAGGGCGCCTGTGTGGTGGTCGCCGACCGGGACGGCGAGAAGGCCATCGAGGTCGCGGCCGAGATCGGCTCGGCCGACGTGGCGGTCGGCATCAGTGCCGACGTCACCGATGAGGGGCAGGTCCAGGCCGCGGTGGACGCGGCGGTGCTCGCGTTCGGCGGCCTGGACCTGGTGATCAACAATGCCGGGCTCTCGCTGTCGAAGTCGCTGCTGGAAACGACGGAAGCGGACTGGGACCTGCAGCACGACGTCATGGCCAAAGGCTCGTTCCTGGTGTCCAAGGCGGCTGCCCGCGCGCTGATCGAGCAGCGGATGGGCGGCGACATCCTCTACATCTCGTCCAAGAACTCGGTTTTCGCGGGCTCGAACAACATCGCGTACTCGGCGGCCAAGGCCGACCAGGCCCACCAGGTGCGGTTGCTGGCCGCCGAACTCGGCGAACACGGCATCAAGGTCAACGGCATCAACCCCGACGGGGTGGTGCGCGGCTCGGGCATCTTCGCCGGCGGCTGGGGCGCGCAGCGCGCCGCCGTCTACGGGGTGGAGGAGTCCGAGCTGGGCGCCTTCTACGCCCAGCGCACGCTGCTCAAGCGGGAGGTGCTGCCCGAGCACATCGCCAATGCCGCTTTCGCGCTGTGCAGCGCGGACTTCTCGCACACCACCGGCCTGCACGTGCCGGTCGACGCCGGGGTCGCCGCGGCGTTCCTGCGATGACCGGCACCGGCGCGGTGGCCGCGGTCGATCTCGGGGCCACCAGCGGACGGGTGATGCTGGCCCGGGTCGGCCCGGGCCGGATCACCATGCGCCAGGTCGCCCGGTTCGCCAACGACCCGCTGCCACTGTGGAACGGCGCACGCGACGCGCTGCATTGGGACCTGCCCGGGCTGTACCGGCAGGTCGGACGCGGGCTCGCCGCGGCGGCCCGGCTGGCGCCGGACCTCCTCGGCGCCGGGATCGACTCGTGGGCGGTCGATTACGGGCTGCTCCGAAACGGCAGGTTGCTCGGACTGCCCTATCACTACCGCGACGACCGCAGCGCCGAGGGCGTCGCCGCCGTGCACGCCACCGTCGCCCAGACGGATCTCTACGACCGCAACGGCCTGCAATTCCTGCCCTTCACCACCGTCTACCAGCTGGCTGCCGAACGGTTGGCGGGCACCCTCGCCCCCGCCGACACCGCCCTGCTGATCCCGGATCTGTTGGGCTTCTGGCTCACCGGAATCCAGGTGACCGAGCGGACCAACGCCTCTACCACCGGACTGCTCGGCGTCGACGGCGAATGGGACGCCGACCTCCGCGCCCGGCTCGCACTCCCCGACCTCTTCCCGTCCCTCGCCGATCCCGGGACCACGCTGGGTCCACTGCTGCCCGGCATCGCGTCCGGGTTCGGCTTGGACGACAAGCTCACCCTGACCACGGTGGCCTCGCACGACACCGCGTCCGCGGTCGCCGCGGTGCCGATGACGCCGGAGTCCGCCGCCTACATCTCGTGCGGCACCTGGGCGCTGGCGGGCGTGGAAATCACCAGGCCGTTGATCGATCCGGCGAGCCGGGCCGCCAACTTCACCAACGAAGCGGCACTGGACGGGCGTACCCGTTTCCTGCGCAACGTGATGGGGCTGTGGCTGCTCAGCGAGTCCGTGCGGCACTGGCAGCGCGAGGACGCCACCGCCGACCTGGCACGGCTGCTCGCCGCGGCGGCCGAAGCACCCGCTCCGGTCGCGATGTTCGACGTGGACGATCCGGTGTTCCTCGCGCCCGGCGACATCCCCGGGCGCATAGCGGACTGGTACACCGCACGCGATCTTCCGGTGCCGGACGGCCCGGTCCCCATGGTGCGCGCGATCGTGGAGAGCCTCGCCGCCGCCTTCGCCGCCTGCGTACGAACCGCCGCCGAACTCAGCGGCACCCCCGTGCGCACCATCCATCTCGTCGGTGGCGGTGCGCGCAACCAGTTGCTGTGCCGGTTGCTGGCCGACCACGCCGGCATACCGGTGCTGGCCGGTCCCGTAGAGGCGACCTCGCTCGGAAACATACTTGTGCAGGCTCGCACGCACGGGCTGCTACACGGTGACGTGGACGCGCTGCGGACCGAGGTCGCCACCGCGTACCCTCCGCAGCGGTACCTGCCGCGCACCGAAACCGCCAGGAAGGCAGGCTGATGAAACGGCAAGTACCCAAGCCCCGCGATCTCGCGCCGCTGCTGCGCTTCCGGAAACCGCGTCTGAACGGGACCGAGCGCCGCCTGAACGCCGCGCTCACCATCGAGGACCTGCGCCGCATCGCCAAGCGCCGCACCCCGCGCGCCGCGTTCGACTACACCGACGGAGCAGCCGAGGCGGAGATCTCCCTGGACCGGGCCCGGCAGGCATTCCTGGACATCGAATTCCACCCGGCCATCCTGCGTGATGTCGCCGAGGTCGGCACCGGCTGGGAGGTACTCGGCGGGCCGGTCTCGCTGCCTTTCGGCATCGCGCCCACCGGGTTCACGCGGATGATGCACACCGAGGGCGAGTACGCGGGCGCCCGGGTGGCCGGCCGCGCCGGTATCCCGTTCTCGCTGTCCACCATGGGAACCGCGTCCATCGAGGATGTCGCCGCCGCGAACCCGCACGGGCGCAACTGGTTCCAGCTCTACATGTGGAAGGATCGAGACCGCTCCATGGCGCTGGTGGAGCGTGCCGCGGCCGCGGGGTTCGACACCCTGCTGGTGACCGTGGACGTTCCGGTGGCCGGCGCCCGGCTGCGCGACACACGCAACGGCATGTCCATCCCACCCGCCCTCACACCCGCCACGGTGCTGGACGCGCTGCCCCGGCCGCGCTGGTGGATCGACTTCCTCACCACCGAGCCACTGGCCTTCGCCTCCCTGGACCGC
>NZ_BAFS01000472.1 GCF_000308415.1 Nocardia asiatica NBRC 100129
GGCCCATCGACCACTGCGCCAGCCCGCCGAGCAGGTGCGGGCCCCGTTCGGCGGCCACCGCCAGCAGCCGCTCGGCGAAGCCGGTCGCGCGCGGGTCGCCGAGCACCAGCGCGCACACGAAGGCGAAGGCGAGGCTGTCCATTTCCATCGCGTGGTGGCCGCACTCCGCGGCCAGGTGGGTCGCCGTCTCGGCCGACTCGAGCGCGCGAGCGGTGTCGCCGTCGTTGAAGGCCAGCAGCGCCGAGTCCAGCATCGCCTCGGCGAGAATGTCCGGAGCGTTCAATTTCCTTGCCAGCGTGACGCATTCGTCCACCAGCTGGCGGGCGGACCCGCGATCGGACAGCAGTGCCGCCAGCGAGGCGGCCGCGGACAGCGCGCGGGCCCGCGGCTGGGCCGGTTCGCCGGACTTGGACAGCGCGTCGGTCAGCCAGCGATAGCCCTCGGTGAGGAAGCGATTGTGCTCCCAGAACGGTCGCAGCGCCGCGGCCATCTCCAGCGCCCACTCGGGCCTGCTCGCCAAGCCGCACTGCAGCGCCGCGCGCAGGTTCGCGTGCTCGCGGTTGAGTTCGCGGAACCAGTCCACGTCGTCGGAGCTCCAGTACGCGGTCCGGCCGCGCAGCGCCAGCCTGCGGTAGTGCTCCAGGTGGCGCGTCCGGGCCGCGGGTTCGCCGCCTCGGTCGACCAGCCGGTCGTGGGCGAACTGCCGGATCGGCTCCAGCATCGCGTACCGGCCGACCTCGCCGTCGTAGCGCAAACTCAGCACCGATTTGTCGACCAGGCCGGTGAGCGCGTCGAAAAGCGCGCGCTGACCGGCCTCCGCCGCGCACACCGCCTCCGCCGCTTCGATGTCGAAACCGCCGGCGAACACCGACAGCTGCTCCCACAACCGCTGTTCGGCGGGAGCGCACAGGTCGTAACTCCAGCGGATCGCCCCCTCGATGGTCTGCTGTCGTTGCGGCGCCAGGCGCGGTCCGGCGCTGAGCAGGCCCATGGTGTCGTCGAGCCGGGCCAGGATCTGTTCGGGGGTGAAGATGCGAAACCGCAACGCGGCCAGTTCCAATGCCAACGGGATGCCGTCGAGCCGACGGCAGATCGCCGTCAGCGCGCCGCGGTTCGCGGCCGTGGCCGCGAAACTGGGGTTGGCGGCCGCGGCCCGCTCGGCGAGCAGTCGCATCGCGTCGCTCTCGGCGGTCTCGTCGTCCGGTAGCGGCAGGGGTGCGACGGGCATGACCTGTTCGCCCTGCACCCCCAGCACCTCCCGGCTGGTCGCCAGCACCCGAACGTCGGCGGTGGCGGTCACCACCTCGCCGACGAGCTCCGCGCAGGCATGGATCAGGTGCTCGCAGTTGTCCAGGATCAACAGCAACCGTTTGTCCGCGAGGAACTCGGTCAGGCGCGGCAGCGGCGCCGCCGTGTCGTCGCGCAGCGCCAGCACCTCCGCGACGGTCACGGTCACCAGGTCGGGATCGTGCACGTCGGCCAGCTCCACCAGCCACACGCCATCCGGGAAGGCGCGCGCGACCGCGACGCCGACCTGGCGGGACAGTCGCGTCTTGCCGACGCCGCCCGGCCCGAGCAGGGTCAGCACCCGTGTCGTGGGCAGCAGCCGCTTCGCGGCGGCGAGTTCCTCCCGGCGCCCGACGAAGCTGGTGACCTCGGCAGGGAGATTGCCGATTGGACGCCGCGCCATGGGTGTCAACCCTAGGTACCGCGCGTGGCGCGCAGGAGCGTTCTGGGCGAATTCGACACCGAACCGCCGCTGATCATCGGGCGGCGACCGCGGCGTCGATCCCGCTCAACTGATGGCGCATGCGGTCCCGCTTGGCCCGCAGATAGCGCACGTTGTGCTCGGTGGGTCTGGTCTGCAAGGGTATTCGCCGCTGGACGGCGATGCCGTACTCGGTCAGCCCGGCTTGCTTGGCCGGGTTGTTGCTGAGCAAACGGACCGACCGCACGCCCAGATCGGCCAGGATCCGCGCGGCGGCGTCGTAGCGGCGGGCATCGACCGGCAGCCCCAGTCGCAGGTTCGCGTCGACCGTGTCGGCGCCTTGGTCTTGCAGCTCGTAGGCGCGCAGCTTGTTCAGCAGACCGACGCCGCGTCCCTCCTGCCCGCGCAGGTACACCACGACGCCGCGGCCCTCGGCGGCCACAGCTCGCAGGGCGGCGTCCAACTGCTCGCCGCAGTCGCAGCGCAGTGAGCCGAACGCGTCGCCGGTGAGGCATTCCGAGTGGATACGGGTGAGCACGTCCTCGTCGCCGGGCGCGCCGAACACCAGCGCCAGGTGCTCGGCGTCGGTGGTCTCGTCCCGGTAGCCGATCACCCGGAAGTCGCCGAAACGGGTGGGCAGGCGGGTCTCGACGATCCGGGCGACGCCCGACTCGATCCGGTGGCGGTAGCCGATCAGATCGGCGATGGAGATGATGGGGATGCCGTGCACCCGGGCCATGGTCAGCAGTTCGGGCAGCCGAGCCATCGACCCGTCGTCGCGGACCACCTCGGCGATCACGCCTGCCGGGCGCAGACCCGCCAGTCGCACCAGGTCGACCGCGGCTTCGGTGTGGCCCGGCCGACCCAGAACGCCCGCCGGATGGGCCCGGAGCGGGAACACGTGCCCGGGGCGAGTGAGATCCGCCGCCGTGGTGGCGGGATCGGCCAGCAGGCGCATGGTGCGCGCCCGGTCGGCGGCCGAGATACCGGTATCGATGCCCCCCGCGGCGTCGACGGAGACCGTGTACGCGGTGCCCTTCGGATCCTGGTTCACCGCCGTCATCGGCGGCAGGTCCAGCCGGTCCAGATCGCCGCCCGCCATCGGAACGCACAGGACGCCGCTGGTGTGCCGCACCAGGAACCCGATGTTCGCCGCGGTCGCCTTCTCCGCGGCGAGCACCAGATCGCCTTCGTTCTCGCGGTCCTCGTCGTCCACCACGAGCACCATGCCCCCGCTCGCGATCGCCGCCACCGCGGCAGGCACCGAGTCCAGTTCACCGGTCATGTCCGCCACCTCCATATGCCTGATCGAAATATGGCGGGGCCGGAACTACCAGGCGGCGTCTCACTCAGTGAGGCGATCGATGTCCGCGAGCAACTCCCGGGCGAGATCGCGCTCGGCCTCGTAGTGCCGCACACACCAGCGCAGCACCAGTTCCGGATAGGCCCAGTCCGGATTGGCCTCGGCGCCCTCGGCGTCGGCCTCGGCGCGCCTGCGCATCCGCTCGGCGTAAGAGATGTGCTCGGTGAGGATCTCGCGCATCCGGTCGGGCTCGGCGAGGTTGCCGAGCCACGCTCGCAGCATCACGCTGTGCTTGAGCACCGGCGCCTCGACCGGCGCGTGGTTGACCCAGTTCGCGGCGGCGGCACGGCCTTCCGGCGTGATGGCGTACATCCGCTTGCCGCGCACGCCGTCCTCCTGCGCGACGGTGCGGGAGGTGGCGTAGCCGTGCTTCTCCAGCCGTTTGAGTTCGGCGTAGATCTGGCTGAACGACGGACTCCAGTAGAAGAACTGGAGACTCCAGTCGGCCCACTTCTTCAGGTCGTAGCCGGAGAGTTCCTCGGCGTGCGAGAGCATTCCGAGCACGGCCCACGCGGTGGTCGGCAGATCGGGCACCGCGGGTGTGAGGCCATCGGTCATCGTCGGACTGTACCGCCCGGACATCTGCGGATTCCGGACTAGCGCCAGCGCGCCCGGCGGGCGAACAGCGTCCGGCCTGCCTCGTGGGAGATCTCCAGCAGCACTCGCGCCAGCTTGTCGAAACTCATCGCTTCCGCCCGCCCGGACAGCGACAGGGCCGCGGGTGCGGTGCCACGGCCGCGCAACGGCGCCGCGACGCAGGCGATTCCGTCCATCGACTCCTCGCGGTCCAGCGCCACGCCCTGCCGCAGCCGGATCTGGGCCAGGGTGCGATGCAGCGCGCCGGGCTCGGTGATCGTGTGCGCGGTCAGTCGCGGCAGGGGGGTGCGGAACGCGGCTTCGGCGATGCTCGGCTCCAAACCGGCCAGCATCGCCTTGCCGAGCGCGGTGCAGTGCGCGGGCATGCGGCCGCCGAGCCGGGTGGGCAGCATCGCCGCCAAGCGTCCACCGGCTTTGTCCAGGTAGACGACTTCGCGTCCGTCGAGCACCGCCAGATGCCCGACCATGCCGGTGCGCTGACACAGCTCGTGCAGCAGCGGGCTGACCGCGTCGCGGATCTCGTTGTGATCGGCGGTGAGCCCGCCCAGCTCCAACGTGCGCATGCCGAGCCGGTACCCGCCGGAGGCGTGGGCCAGCCAGCGCAGCCGGATCATCTGATCGAGGATCCGATGGACGGTGGAGCGCGGCAGCCCGGTGCGCTCCACCAGTCCGAGCAGCGTCAACGACGGGGTCGCGGCGTCGAACGCGTCCAGGATGAGGGTCATCCGCTCGATCATCGACACCGGCACGTCGGCGGAGCCGGGTCCGTCCGCCGGGGGCCGGCCGCGGTGCGGGACGCGGCCGGTGCTCGGCTGCGGGTCGGGCAGCAGGGTGACGGTCATCTGAACCTCCGTCGGTCGGATTCGGTCGAGGTCGACCAGGCATCGGGTGCTAGATCGCTTGTGTCTCCCATCACACTGACGGGTTCGGGACCGGGCCGAATCGGGAGAACTACGTAGCTTCCACGGATCTCTATCTCGGTGACCGGACATCGTTCTTGACGCTCGCCGTGCGGTGCCTGCTGTCATAGCTGTCAGGTATATGCCTGACAGAAAGAGGAAGGCCAGATGGAACCGGTGCTCGAGATGGACGGATCGCCGCTGGACCCGCGCGACTTCAAGGCGGTACTCGGCCGCTTCTGCACGGGCGTCACGGTGATCACGGCGCGATCCGAGAACGGGCCGGTCGGTTTCACCTGCCAGTCGTTCTCGGCGCTGTCGCTGGAGCCGCCCGCGGTCTGCTTCTGCCCCGCCCGTACGTCCACCTCCTGGCCGCGCATCCGGACGGCGGGCCGGTTCTGCGTCAACATCCTGGCGCACGACCAGCAGGAGATCTGCAAGCAGCTGGCGCGCAGCGGCACGGACAAGTTCGCGGGTGTCGACTGGGCGCCCTCCCCGAACGGCTCGCCCAGGCTGGCCGGAACCATGGCGTGGCTCGACTGCGAGCTGGAGCGGGAGGTCGACGGTGGTGACCACACCATCGTGATCGCGCGCGTCACCGCACTGTCGGAACATCGGGAGGTCCCGCCCCTGCTGTTCTACCGCTCCGCGTTCGGGCGGCTCGATTCGGCCTGAACGTCGCCCGGCCAGTGGGACTGCGCATTTCCGCAACGGCAAGACGAACCGAAGTATCGAGGCGACAAACGTGCGCGAATTGTGGAGGAACCGATGACTACCGACCCCGAGATTCGAGTGATCGATGCGGGCGCTCCGCCGGCCCGGTACGCGCGCGGCTGGCACTGCCTGGGGCTGGCGGCGGACTTCCGGGACGGGAAGCCGCACACCGTAGAGATCTTCGGCACCGAACTGGTGGTCTTCGCAGGCTCCGGCGGCGAACTCTCCGTGCTGGACGCCTACTGCAGGCACATGGGCGGAAACCTGGGCGACGGCCGGATCGAAGGGGACTCGATCGCCTGCCCGTTCCACGACTGGCGTTGGGGCGGCAACGGCCGCTGCACCGGCATCCCCTACGGCCGCCGCGTGCCGCCCCGGGCGCGGACCCGCTCGTGGCCGACGTTGGAACAGAACAAGCAACTGTTCGTATGGAACGACCCGGAAGGCAATCCGCCGCCCGAGCAGGTCAGCATCCCGCGCATCGAGGGCGCGTTCAGCGACGAGTGGACCGACTGGACCTGGAACACCATGGCGATCGACGGCGCCAACTGCCGTGAGGTGGTCGACAACGTGGTGGACATGGCGCATTTCTTCTACGTGCACTTCGGGTTCCCCACCTACTTCAAGAACGTCTTCGAAGGCCACGTCGCCAGTCAGTACATGACGTCGGTCTCCCGCGAGGACATGCTGGGGGAGACCGCGAAGGCGCTGGGCGGCAAGAACGTGCTGCATTCGGACGCTTCCTACTACGGCCCGTCCTACATGATCGATCACCTCCGCAGCGAGAGCGCGGGCCTGACGGTCGAGGGCATCCTCATCAACTGCCACTACCCGGTGTCACCCACGAAATTCGTGCTGCAGTACGGAGCGATCGTGAAGAAGCCGCACGGCGTGCCGCCGGAGCAGGCCGAGGAGATCGCGGCGAAATTCGCCAGCGGTCTGGGGCGCGGCTTCGAGCAGGACGCCGCGATCTGGCAGCGCAAGACCCGCATCGACAATCCGCTGCTGTGCGAGGAGGACGGGCCCGTCTACCAGCTGCGACGCTGGTACGAGCAGTTCTACACCGACGTGGCCGACATCGACCCGAAGATGACCGACCGCTTCGAATTCGAAGTCGACACCACCCGGGCGGTCACCGCGTGGGAGGCGGAGGTCGCCGAGAATCTCGCCGCGCGCCGCGCCGCCGCCGGAGCCTGAGCGGTCATGGCACCGATCACCTGCCATACCTGCGAGGCCCGCGTGCTGGCGGAGAAGTTCAGCCCGCAGCACACCAGCGTGCAATGGACCGGCGTCGCGGTGGCGGCCTGCGCCGAATTCGCCGGAGCGGACAGTGCACGGACGCGGACCTGCGCCGCGCTGCGCGACAGCATCGACGCCGCCGTCGCGGACGGCTCGCTCGCGGTCAGCACGCGCGACGGAGACGTGCCGTGAGCGCGCGGCACGCGACAGCCCCGCACGAGCGGAGAGACACGACAGTGGATCGCGTGGAAGCGGCGGCACTGCCGCCTACCGGCCTTCCCGCCGGGCCGCCGGGCCGACCGGGCGAAATCCTGAGCCTGCGCGTGCGGCGGGTGATCGGGGAAACCGACGACGCGGTGTCGCTCGAGCTGGATCTCGCGGCCGAGCACTCGATGTCGATCGGCTATCGCCCCGGCCAGTTCCTCACCCTGCGCATACCGAGCGAGCTGACAGGCTCGGTGAGCCGCTGCTATTCCCTGTCCAGTGCGCCGCACGAGGATGGGCCGCTGAAGGTCACGGTCAAGCGGACACCCGAGGGCTACGGATCGAACTGGTTGTGCGACAACGCCGTCGCCGGGACGGTCCTCGACGCGCTGCCACCCGCCGGCGTCTTCACCCCGGCCTCGCTCGACGACGATCTGCTGCTGTTCGCGGCGGGCAGTGGGATCACCCCGGTGCTGTCGATCCTGAAATCGGTGCTGGCGGGCGGGTCGGGTCATTGCACCCTGATCTACGCCAACCGCGACGAGCGGTCGGTGATCTTCGCCGCCGAACTCGCCGATCTCACGGCCCGGCACCCAGACCGCCTGCGCGTAGTGCACTGGCTGGAGACCCTGCAAGGGCTGCCGGCCCGCGCGCAGCTGGCGGCGCTGGCCGCACCGTGGGCGGATCGCGAGGCGTTCGTCTGTGGCCCGGGTCCGTTCATGGACGCCGTCTGCGCCGCCCTCACCGGGCTGGGCGCCGACCGCAAGCGAGTGCACGTCGAGAAATTCGTGTCGCTGAACGGCAACCCGTTCCGGACCGATACCTCCGAGCTGACCGATTCGGCCGACAGCGCGGCGGTCGAAGTCGAACTCGACGGCGAGACGCGCGTCCTGCTCTGGCCGCGCGAGCAGGTGTTGCTCGACGTGCTGCTGGTCAACGGGCTGGCCGCGCCCTACTCCTGCCGCGAGGGCGCTTGCAGCGCCTGCACCTGCCGGGTCGTCTCGGGACAGGTCCGGATGCGGCACAACGAAGTTCTCGACGACGCCGACCTGACCGAGGGTTACGTGCTGGCCTGCCAGGCGGTCCCGGTCACCGACACGGTGCGCGTCACCTATTCCTGAGGAGTACGAACAACCATGGCTGACATCGCCGCGCTCGGCTACCTCCGAGTCGCCATCGCCGACGTGGACGCCTGGCGGGCGTTCGCTTTCGACGTTCTGGGTTTCGCGCAGGGCACCGGCCCGAATCCCGGCAGCGTGTACCTGCGGATGGACGAGCACGCCTACCGCTTCGAACTCGTTCCGGCCGAACGCGATCGAGTGCTCGCCGTCGGCTGGGAGGTCCGCGACTATCGCGCACTCGTCCGGGTACGGGAAACGCTGGAACAGGCGGGCGTAGCGGTCACACCGCTCGCTCAGGAGCAGGTCGACGCGCTGCGCGTGGAAGAAGCTTTCACTTTCACCGATCCCGCCGGGTTCACCGTGGAGGTCTTCCACGGGCCCGTGCTCGAGCACAGCCCGGTCGTCACCGCGCACGGGCACCGTTTCGTCACCGAGGGGCTCGGGCTCGGCCATGTCGTGCTGCCGGTGCCGGACCTCGCGGAGGCGAACCGTTTCTACTGCGAGGTTCTCGGGTTTCTGCCCCGCGGTTCGTTCCGGGTGCCGACTCCGCCCGGCGTCGGGCCGGTGCGCGTGCGATTCCTGGGTGTCAACCAGCGCCACCACAGCCTCGCCCTGATTCCCGGCACCCGCTCCGACGGTCCCGGCCTGGTGCACGTCATGGTCGAGGTGGCCGAACTCGACGCCGTGGGCCGGGCGCTCGACCGCGTCGTGCGCGCGGGCTATCCGTTGTCCTCGACCCTCGGCCGGCACACCAACGACAAGATGATCTCCTTCTACGTCCGCACTCCCGGTGGCTGGGATCTGGAATTCGGCACCGAGGGCGCGCTGGTCGACGAGTCCACCTACAGCGCCGAAGAGATCACCGCCGACAGCTACTGGGGCCACGAATGGTCGCGCGGTTGATCCGGCGCCCGGAGCCTGCTTGCGCACGGAGTTCGCCCGAGAGCCGCTCTGCGCCAGCCCGATTCCGGCGCTGCGCCTAGACTGACGGTTCGAGGAGGAAGGACGCTGATGAAGCGGAGACTGAACTGCCCCTGCGGGGAGTCGATCGTCGGAACCGACGAGGACGATCTCGTGGCGAAGACCCAAGCCCATCTGGCCGAGAAGCATCCCGGTCACGACTACTCACGCGACGAGATCCTGTTCATCGCGTACTGACCGACGGATCCGGCCCGAGGACCCGTGCCCGCCGCTCGGTCCGGACGGGTGCTCGAGAGGCGTCGGCCTCGGTTACGACAGGCTCCGGTGCCCCGCATCCGCACCGGCGATCCGTGCCGTGGCCTGCGAGAAACCACCACGGTGCCCGCCGCTCGCGAAGGCGTGCATCAACGCCCGTTCCCGCGCGGTCGAGCGGTGCGGCGAAACGGAATCTCGCCGTAGTCGATGCCCATCCTGGCTCTACGGCGCGCTCGGAGGCGGCGGAGCAGATCCCAATGCCGGTCGAGTTCCTGCTCGATGCGGTGCAGCTCGCGCAGGTCTTCGTTCGTGACATCACGTCCGATCAGGGACCGCTCGAAGACGTGCTCCTCGTCGGCGAGCCGGTTGATCCGCGCGAGAATCTCCCGTTCCTCGTCCAAGTCTCCTCCTAAGTGCACACCCGGCGTCGGCTTCCGCAGCGCCGGACGGGACGTCCGGTCCGCGAATCCGCGATCGGCGCAGACAGTCGAACCCGGCTCCGGCAAGCTCCGTCGGTCCTTTCATCACCCTCGCAGACACGCCGGGCGCTGCGCGTGCACCCGGCAGGACGAACTCGGCCCGGCCGCCTCGGCCTGAGAGACCCACACCGGCACTCGCCCGGAAACGACGAGCGCCCGCACCCACCGGGCGGTCACCCGATGGATCACCGCGGGCGCAGGCCGTCGATCATGTGCGTGATGGTCTCGTCCAGAAGTTCCTCGGCGGTCTCCGCCGCGATCACGCCGGAGCCGACGAAGGTGGCAAGGCCCTGCAGCGTGGCGACCGCGGAGAGCGCGATGCGGCGCGGGTCGCCCTCGATCACCTCCCCGAGTCGCTGCGCTTCGGCGATCAGCGCGACGGGAGTCGCGAACGCGGCGTCCACCACCTGGGACATCGCGTCACCGGCCGCCGGGCTGTGCCTGCGCGCGAACATCAGCGCGACCAGCGCCGGGTTGTCGGTGGCGAACCGGAGATAGGTTCGGGCCAGGGCGCGGACGTGCCCGTCGATCGAGCCGGCGGCCGCGGTCTGCGCCAGGGCGGCGGCCAGGCGCTCGAATCCGGATACCGCGATGGCGTCCAGCAGCGCCTGCTTGTCCTTGAAGTGCCGGGTGGGGGCGGCGTGGCTGACTCCGACGTCACGCGCCAGGCGACGCAGTGACAACCCGTCGACGCCGGATTCGCGCAGGGTCGCCTCGGCCCGCTGCAACAACTCGGCGCGCAGGTCGCCGTGGTGATAGGACCGGCTTCGGGTGATCGGCATGGTGTTCGCAGAATAACAAAATGTAGGCATTGCCTACTTTGTAGGCACTGACTACATTGGCTCGCATGACGGTTCGGACCTTCACCGCCCCGATCGCAGTGCTGACGGTCTTCGCGGCACTGCTCGCCACCATGTATCTCGGCTACGCGGGCAACACCGAAAGGAATCTGCACGACTTCCCGGTGGCCCTGGTGAACCAGGACGTCGGCGACACCCTCGACGGCAAGCCCGCGAACATCGGCGCCCAGGTCGCCGACGCGCTGGTCGCCGGCATCCCGGCGGAGAAGATCGACCTGCGCGTCGTCGGTATCGCCGAGGCGCGCGAGCAGTTGCGGCACGGCGAGGTCTACGGCGCCATCGTCATCCCGTCCGATTTCACCAAGCGGCTGGCGATCCTGGGCGCGGCCGCGGTGATTCCCGGGGAGATCGAGCGGCCGGTGATCACCGTCCACACCAATCCCCGGATCGGCCCTTACACCACCGGCATCATGCAGCGCATCGCGGATCGCGCGTTGCGCCAAGTGGACGAAACGGTCGGCAAGAACCTGACCGACCAGGTGAACGCCGCCCTCGCCGCGGGTCCCGGCGCGCCTGTCGAACTCAGCGGCGCCGCCCGCCTGATGCTCGCCGACCCCGTGCAGATCGTCACCGCGCCGTACCGCCCGATGGACGACGGCGCCGGGCAGGGTCTCGTCGCGTTCTTCTACACCCTGATCCTGCTGCTGGCCGGATTCACCGGCGCGATGATCATCAACACGCTCATCGATTCGGTCCTCGGTTTCACGCCTACCGAGTACGGGCCGTGGTTCGTCCATCCGCCGGCCACCGGGATCTCCCGCTTCCGGACCCTGTTGCTGAAGTGGGTGGTCCTCGTCACCGCTGCGCCGATCCTGTCCGGGACATTCCTCGCCGTGGCGGCGGCGCTGGGCGTTCCGCTGGGCAGCCCGCTGCTGTTGTGGCTGTACGGAACCCTGGCCATCGCCGCCGTCGGAGTCACCGCGCTCGCCGTGCTGGCCGCCTTCGGCACCGCCGGATTGCTGATCAACCTGATCGTGTTCGTGGTACTCGGTCTGCCGTCCTCGGCCGCCACGGTGCCACTGGAAGCGACACCCGCGTATATCGCGCATCTGGCCGCTTTCGAACCGATGCACCAGATCTACCTGGCCGTGCGCGCCATCCTGTTCTTCGACGCGCGCGTCGAAGCCGGTTTCGGTTCCGGGCTGTGGATGACGTTGCTCGGCCTGGGAATCGGTCTGCTCCTCGGCGTCACGGCCACCTGTGCCTACGACCGCCGCGGGCTGCACCGGGCCACAGCGCCCGCCGGCGGCACACCGGTCACCGGTGTGCCCGCCGTCGCCCGATGAGCGCCGACTCGGTGATGCCGTTTCGAATCGCGGCCGGTGTGCCGGGGGATCGGCGCTCAGTCCTCGGCGGCGGCCAGCAGCGCGTCCAGTTTTCCGGGGTCCACGCCGAAACCGATGAGGCGGTTCAGCGGGATGGAGGCGATCATCCGCATCATGTCCACGCCGAGCGCCGTGGCGTCGCCCATGCTCTCGGACATGCCGCCGAACACCTCGGCCAGTGCGGCCGCCGCGGTCGGGTCGGCCAGCGCCTCACCGAGAGTCGACTCCGCCGTGATCGGGATCCGCAGCTCGTCTCCGGTGATGTCGATCCGCCCGGTGACGCGCAGATCCCGGCTCGAGGCGCCCGCCCAAACCTGATAGGCACCGCCCTCCACGACCCAGCGGTCGACGCGCGTCTCCCAGTAGGCCAGATCGTCGCGGGACAGCAGGATCGAGACCTCCTCGGCGGCACCGGGTTCCAGGTCGGCGGTGACCGCGACGCCCTTCAGCTCGCGGACCGGACGCGCGACGGCGGAGCCGGGCACCGCCGTGTAGACCTGCACCACCTCGCGGCCCCCACGGGCACCCGTGTTGGTGATCGTGAGGCGCACCGTGACCCCTGCCGCGTCCGCGGTGAGCGCCAGATCGGTGTAGTCGAACGTGGTGTAGGACAGGCCGTGCCCGAACGGGAAGGTCACCTCCACCTCCCGGCTGTCGTACCAGCGGTAGCCCACGTACAAGCCTTCGCCGTAGCGCACGTGGGAGTTCTCCCCGGGGAAATTCAAGTAGGCGGGGGTGTCCTGCAGCCGTACCGGCACCGTTTCCGCGAGACGCCCCGACGGATTCACCACACCGAACAGCACGTCGGCGAGCGCGCCGCCGCCGGCTTGCCCGAGCAGGCCGCCGTCCAGGATCGCGGCGGCCCGCGCGGCCACCGGGGCCAGCCGCACCACTCCGCCGTGCGCGAGCACGACCACGGTGTCCGGTTGGACCCGGACCACCGCGTCCAGCAGATCCAGCTGATCGGCGGGCAGTTCGAGGTGTTCCCGGTCGAATCCCTCGGATTCCTGGCTGGCGGCCAGGCCGAGGAAGACAATGGCGACATCCGCGTTCTGGGCGGCGGCGACGGCTTCGGCGCGCAGCGCGTCGTGGTCCGCCTCCGTGTCGCTGGTGGTGAAACCCCGGGTGTAGGAGACGGTTTCGGCGCCGGCCAGCGCGCGAATCTCCGTGAGCGGCACATCGAGCCGGGTGGGGGTGACGTGGGAGCTGCCGCCGCCCTGATACCGCGGTTCCACCGCGAATTCGCCGATCACCGCGAGCGAGCGACCCGGGGTCAGCGGCAGCAGGTCGCGGTCGTTCCGCAAGAGGACGACGCAGCGCGCGGCTACCTCGCGGGCCAGCCGATGGTGGTCGCCGGTGGCGCCGGGGGCGTCGCCGAGTTCGCGTCCGGCCACCACCCTCGCCGCCAGTCGCGCCACGTTCCGCGCGGCGCGGTCGACGTCCGCCGGGTCGAGCGTGCCCGCGGCCATGGCCGCCACCACCTGTGCGTCGGAGACGCCGCTGCCGCCGGGCATCTCCAGATCCAGCCCGGCGGTCACGGAGGCGGGCCGGTCGGCCACCGCTCCCCAGTCGGAGACCACCGCGCCGTCGAATGCCCATTCGCCGCGCAGGACCTCGGTGAGCAGCCAGCGATTCTGCGCGGCGTGCACACCGTTGATCCGGTTGTAGGAGCACATCACCGTCCACGGCCGCGCGGTGCGCACGATGTGGGCGAATGCGCGCAGGTAGATCTCCCGCAGCGGGCGCGGATCGATGTCGGAGCTCGAACGCATCCGGTCGTGCTCGGCGTTGTTGGCGGCGAAATGCTTCAACGCGGCGCCCACTCCGGTGCTCTGCATGCCCGTCACCCATGCCGCGCCGAGCAGGCCGGTGAGCAGCGGATCCTCCGAGTAGTACTCGAAATTGCGCCCGCCGCGCGGATCCCGCTTGATATTGACGCCCGGCCCCAGCAGCACGTCGACGCCCAGCCCGCGGGCTTCCCGGCCGAGCGCTTCGCCCACCCGCCGCACCGACTCGGCGTCCCAGCTCTGCGCGAGCCCGACCGCGGGCGGGAAGCAGGTGGCGGGCAGGCTCTCGGCGAGCCCGAGGTGGTCGGTGGCGCCCGCCTGCCTGCGCACGCCGTGCGGGCCGTCGGTCATGGCGATCGAGGCGACCGGGCCGAGGGCCTTCGTGGTCCAGAAGTCGGCGCCGCTGCCGAGCGCCGCGCGGTCCTGCGGCGACAGGTCGGTGAGGTCGGGCTCGGTCGTCATAGCAGCTCCTCGGGTGGAAACCGGTCTACGCCCGATTCTCCGCCGAGGCCACCCGTCCGGAACATCCCGCCCACGACTACTTCCGCGACCGCTACCGCGACGCCCTCGCCCGCGCCGTCGCCTGCTTCGCGACTCCGGCCGTCTGCCCGCCGACCTCGACCCGGACCGCTTCGCCGTCATCGCCGTCGCCCTGCTCGACGGCCCGCAGACGCAGTGGTTGTACGACCCGGCCGTGGACATGGCCGAGCACGTGGTCTACCTGTGGGAGCTGATCGAACGCCGCGGCGAGGGATCCGAACGATCGCGCCCGCCCCGGTAGTATCGGGATTAGCGGTTTCGCGTCGGCCGTGCCGTATTCGGCCGGGCGGCAGCCGCGGGAGCGGGAGATGAGCGCACGCGACGGCCCCAGCCTGCGGCGGTTGCATCGCAGCACTCGAGTGCTGGTGATCGCCGCCACGGTGTTCGTCGTGCTCATGCTCGTCGTGCCTCGCCTGATCAGGGCTTATGTCAGCTGGCTTTGGTTCGGTGAGGTCGGATTCCGCGGCGTCTGGCTCACCGCGCTGCTCACCCGGCTATCGCTGTTCCTCGTCGTCGGCCTGCTCATCGGTGCGGCCGTGCTGGCGGCGATGTGGCTCGCCTTCGCGTTCCGTCCGCCGTTCGTCCCCCATGCCGGGGAGGAGGACAGCCTCCTGCCGTATCGAGCGATGGTGTTGCGACGGCGGCGGCGATTCGGGGTGGGCATCGCCGCCACGCTCGGCGTAATCTGCGGCCTGATCGCGCAGTCGAGCTGGATGCGGGTCCAACTGTTCCGCCATGGCGGGTCCTTCGGTGTGACGGACCCCCAGTTCGGCCACGACGTCGGGTTCTTCGTCTTCGACCTGCCGTTCTACCGGCTCGTCGTCAACTGGTTGTTCGCGGCCGTCGTGCTCGCGTTTCTCGTCTGTCTCGCGACGCACTACCTGTTCGGGGGGTTGCGTCTGCCCGGAAAGGCGGGCGGTGTGACGCATGCGGCCCGCGTCCAACTAGCGGTACTGGCAGGCGCGTTCATCCTCTTGAAGGCCGTGGCCTACTGGCTCGACCGGTACTCGCTGCTCGCGAGCCGCAGCAAGGAGCCCACTTTCGCGGGCCCGGGCTACACGGACATCAACGCCGTGCTGCCGGCTCGCTTGATCCTGTTCGCCATCGCGGTCATCTGCGCGGTGGCGGTATTCGCCGCCGTCGTCGTGCGGGACCTGCGCATTCCGGCGATGGCCGCCGCGCTTCTGCTGCTGTCGTCGATCCTGGTGGGAGCAGTGTGGCCGTTGGCCGTGGAGCAGTTGTCCGTCCGCCCGAATGCCGCCGACATGGAGCGCGTCTATATCGAACGCAATATCGCGGCGACGCGCCAGGCGTACGGCATCGGCAGCGATCGGGTCGAGTACCAGCCGTATCCCGGGGTGGGCAGCAAGCCGCCGACCGAGGTACCGGCGGACGCCACCACGATCGCGAACATGCGTCTGCTCGACCCCAACGTGCTCTCGCGAACGTTCACCCAGCAGCAACAGCTGAAGAACTTCTACAGTTTCCCGCCGCATCTGGACCTGGATCGCTACCGCGTCGGTGGGCAACTGCGCGACTACGTGGTCGCGGCGCGGGAGCTGACTCCGAGCGCGCTGAGCGGCAACCAGCGCCACTGGGTCAACCGGCACACCGTCTACACCCACGGCAACGGGTTCGTCGCCGCACCCGCCAACCGCGTCAACGCGGCCGTCCGTGAGGCCGCCGGTGATGCCGCCAGCAGCAACAGCGGATACCCGATCTATGCGGTCAGTGACATAGCCTCGCAGGCATCCGGGAACCAGGTGATCCGGGTGGATCAGCCCCGTATCTACTTCGGGGAAGTGATCGCGGGCGCCGAGCCGGACTACGCCATCGTCGGCGGCGGCGCCGAACCCCGGGAGTACGATACCGACGCCAGCAAGTACACCTACACGGGTGCGGGGGGCGTCTCCATCGGGAACTGGCTCAATCGGTTCGCCTTCGCGGTGACCTACACCGAACGCAACATCATCTTCTCCAAGGCGATCGGCCCCGAGTCGAAGATCATCTTCAATCGCGATCCGCGCCACCGCGTCGAACTGGTCGCGCCGTGGTTGACCACCGACAACAATCCCTACCCGGCGGTGGTGGACGGGCGGATCGTCTGGATCGTCGACGCCTACACCGCCATCGACGGCTACCCCTACGCCAAGCGCAGCTCGCTCGAAGCGCTCGAGCCGGGCGATACCCGCCGCGGCTCCCCGCGCCAGGTGTCCTACGTGCGGAATTCGGTCAAAGCCACGGTCGACGCGTACGACGGCACCGTCACCCTGTATCAACTCGACCGGCAGGACCCGGTATTGGCGGCGTGGATGAAGGTCTTCCCCGGTACGGTCGAACCAGAGGAGTCGATCACCCCGGAACTGCGCGCCCACTTCCGCTACCCGGAGGACCTGTTCACGATCCAGCGCGAGATGCTCGCCAAATACCACGTGGACGAACCGCGCGAATTCTTCACCACCAACGCGTTCTGGTCGGTGCCCAGCGACCCCACGGTGGAGACCAACCCGCACCAGCCGCCGTTCTATGTCCTGCTCGGCGGCCAGGACACCGCCGAGCCGTCGTTCCGGTTGTCGAGCGCGATGGTCGGCTACAACCGGGAATTCCTCTCCGCCTACGTGTCCGCGCACTCCGACCCCGCGAACTACGGGAAGCTCAGCGTCTTGCAGCTGCCCACCGACACGCTCACCCAGGGGCCGCAGCAGATCCAGAACTCGATGATCTCCGACACCAGAGTGGCCTCCGAGCGAACCCTGCTGGAGCGATCGAACCGCATCCAGTACGGCAACCTGCTCACGCTGCCGATCGCCGACGGCGGGGTGCTCTACGTCGAGCCGCTTTTCACCGAGCGGATCTCGACCACACCGAACGCCTCGACGTTCCCCCAGCTGGCGCGGGTGCTGGTGAGCTACCGCGAACCCGGGACCGGCGGCGTCCTCGTCGGCTACGCGCCGACCCTCGCCGAGGCGCTCGACCAGGTCTTCGGCCCCGGCACCGGCCGGCTCGCCACGCCGCCGGGCGGCGGCCCCGGCGTTCCGCTGCCCCCGGGCCAGCAGCCGGCCGCCCCGCAGCCCGCGCCTGCTCCGGCGGAAGCCGCGCCGCAGGATCAGGCGAAAATCGCCGAACTCAACGCGCAGATCGACGAGATCCGCGCCGCGCTCGAACGTCTCCAGAAGCAGCTGAACGAACTCGACCGCAACGGCCGCTGACGCTCGCGTCGTCGATCCGCGGAATCGCGCCTGCTCCTACTTCGAGTCAATTGCCGCCGAGACACTTTCGGAGGCGGCGGTGGTCGGGGAGTCGGGCAGGTGAACGAGAATCAACCCGACACCGGCGATCAAGAAGTTCTGCAACGCGGCCGACGACGCATTCACGTCGTCGTTCGCCCACATGCGGAACCATTCGCCGGCGACGGTCAGGAACCCGCCCGCGAACAGCAGCACCGCCATGGTCCAGCCCAGGCTCGACAGCTTGACGGCTACATCGACACCGGCTCGCAGCCGGCGCGGCCGTCCGGTCAGTACCCGGCCCCACACGCCCGCGGCGGCCAGCAGCGCGAAAGCGATCAGGAACTCCCAGATCACCACCAGGATGTAGGCGACGAGCGCGACATTGCCGCTGGTGATCGCGCGCCAGTCGGTGCCGGGATGATGAATCGTCGCCTTCATCGACAGCACGGCGGCCACACCGTTGCGGTTGGTGTCGGTGTCCACACAGTTGGTGAACGCGACGAACAGGTAGTAGAAGCCGGTGATGGCGGCCAGCGTCGCCACCGCCATCCGCCGGCTACCCAGCACGTCGAGAACCTTTGTGCCGCTGCGCGTCATCTGCCTACCTCGGATCGACTGGCGTGAATGTCCGGACATTCGGGCGCCGACGATCATATCGGTCACCGACCATGTCTCCTCCCCACAGCGGGGAGCCGAGGTTGAGCCCGAGGTGACACGAGAAGCTCGTTACCGCAACATGTTCAGAGGTCGGACGGAACTTCGATGTCCAGCGCTGAGACCTCGAACGGCATCAGATGTTGCCGTCGAGCACCTCGCGGAGTTCGGCTGCGAAAGCCTCCGGCTGGCCCGCGTACCCGAACTCTCCGTCGAGGAAGCCGCCGTGGTGGCTGGGGAACACGGTCGCCTGCTGACCGAGCAGCGCGGCGGTCGCGGCGGCCGTACGTCCGGTGAACGTGCCCGCGGACTCCTCGCCCACGGCGACCACCACCCGAGTCGGCGCCGCGGTGAGCGCGGCCGCGTCCGGCAGATAGTCGCTGACCGCCCAGGATCGGTCCGACAGCAGCGGGTCGTCGCGGGTACCGTCGTCCTCGGTCGGCATGCCGAACAGCGCCGGGTCCGCGGCGGGCTGGGCGAAGTAGTCGTCGGTGAACTCGCCTTGCCATGACGTCATGGCGATGAAGGCCGCCATGCCCGCACCGAAACCTTTGGCCTCGTAGGCGTCGCGCACGTCGGCGCGGGCGCGCTCGGCTGCCGCGGCGTCGGGAAGCACCGGGATGAGCGGCGGCTCGTGGGCCACCAGCGTGACCAGGTCGTCCGGGTAGGCGGCCACGAGCGCGAGCGCGGTGACCGCGCCGCCGCTGCTGGCGAACATCTCCACCGGCCCGGCGCCGAGCGCTTCGATCACAGCGTGCACGTCCCGCGCCTGCACTTCGGGCGTATGGTCGACGCGGCCGTCTTTCCGTGTGCTGCGGCCGAGGCCGCGCGGGTCGTAGGTGACCACGGTGCGATCCGGGAAGTGCGCGGCCAGCGCCCGGAAGCCGCCGGCGTCCATCGGCTGGCCGATCAGCAGCAGTGGCGGGCGTCCCGTGGCGGTGGGCAGCGGTCCGTGCACGTCGTAGGCGATATCGGCGCCGGGTGTCTCGAGCAGATGGGTCGTCGTCATACCACTGTCGACGGCGTCCGCGCCGGAAACTCATCGGACCGTTCCGGGTTCGACATCCGCGGAGGGCACCGAACGCGACGACTGCGCCACCTGGCATGGTGGCGCAGTCGCTCCGACAGCTCGACGGGGTATCGGGCGCGTCCCCGCCGAGCTCACCAGGTCCTACTGTGCGGTGGCCTGCCGCTTCGGCAGTTTCCATCCGGGACGCGGGAAGTGGCAGGTGTAGCCGTCCGGGTAGCGCAGCAGGTAGTCCTGATGCTCGGGCTCGGCTTCCCAGAACTCGCTGGCGGGAGTCACCTCGGTGACCACCTTGCCCGGCCACAGGCCCGAGGCATCCACGTCGGCGATGGTGTCGATCGCCACACGCTTCTGGTCCTCATCGAGGTAGAAGATCGCCGAACGGTAGCTGGTTCCGATGTCGTTGCCCTGCCGGTCCTTCGTCGTCGGATCGTGGATCTGGAAGAAGAATTCCAGCAGTTCCCGGTAGTCCGTCCGGGCCGGGTCGTAGACGATCTCCACCGCCTCCGCATGCCCGGGGTGATTGCGATAGGTGGGGTGGTCGTTGCGGCCACCGGTGTAGCCGACGCGTGTCGACACCACCCCTGGTTGCTTGCGGATCAGGTCCTGCACGCCCCAGAAGCATCCACCGGCCAGAACGGCCTTCCGCGTGTCGGTCACGCCTCCTCCTTCGCGAAGAGAGTCCTGTACTGCCCGTATCCTTCCGCCTCGAGGTCGTCGAGGTGGATGAATCGCAGCGCTTTCGAATTGATGCAGTACCGCAGGCCGCCCGCCGCGCGGGGGCCGTCGGTGAACACGTGCCCGAGATGGCTGTCCCCGTGCGCCGAACGCACCTCGGTGCGGACCATCAGATGGCTGAAGTCCCGCTTCTCGACCACGTGCGCGGCATCGATCGGTTTGGTGAAACTGGGCCATCCCGTGCCACTGTCGAACTTGTCGACCGAGGCGAACAACGGCTCGCCCGACACCACGTCGACGTAGATACCCGGCTCGTGGTTGTCCCAGTACTCGCCCGTGAACGCCCGCTCGGTGCCGTTCTCCTGAGTGACGTGGTACTGCTCAGGCGACAGCGCGGCGACCGCCGCGGGATTCCGGTTGTACTCCCGTGCCACATGACCTCCTCATATCGGCCCCACGTACAACCCGTTCGACGGCTCGGAAAATCCCGGCCGAGCCGGGCGTCACACCCCGGTCGAGCCGATCTCGCCCCGCGGTAGCCGGGCCACCCGTCACCGGCGGCGTGGCCGCTCGCCACCAGCTACGTCGTGGGACTGGCAGCTGTTTGCTGCTCAGCAGGGACAGCGCCGTTCTCCGCCGTCTTGCGTGGCACCGTGTATACGGCGATCACGCACAAGATCGCGACGGCGAAGCAGGCGAGGGTGTACCAGAGATTTCCGATCGGGTCCCCTTCGCTCGTCCTGCCGTCGACGGCCCCGAAGAAATCGGGCAACGCGGTCACCCACAGGAAAGCCATCACGCACAGGTACACCACGCTGTAGCCGCGGACGAAGTCGTTGGTGTAAGGCGTGGTGTCCGGGTCGCTCCGCCGCAGCCGCAGCCATTGGCGGGTGAGTACCAGGACGGCGACGATAGTGACGACGACCAGTTCGGCGGCGTAGAGGACGCCGCGCACGGTGGTGCTACCCATGCCGAACACGGTTGCGGGAATGGGCAATACGGCGGTGCCCAGCGATGCGAGCACGCCGATGACGACGGTGCGCCAGACCAATTGCGCACCGGAGAACGCCTGCCCCTGGTCGACGTGGCGGCCGACGAACAATTGGACGCAGAACGCGAGCGACATCGGCCACAGCGCGGCGAACACGACCACGCTCGGAAGCGGCACCGAATCGAACATCGGTTGGTTGATCGGATTGTCGATCGACCATTCCCACCACCGCAACTGCGGGCCGAGGTGATCGAAGATCTCATAGAAGGCGTGGTGGACGAAGCCCACGCAAGCGGATCCGACGAGCACCCCGTACCGGCGGAAGACGCCGAGGATTCTGACCGTCTCGAAGGCCAGCGTGGCCATGAACGGGTAGATCGCGACGATGTAGAGCGGTAACCGGCCCCACAGGAATTCGACGGTGAACAGGTTGTGCGCGAACATCGTGTCGACGTGCGCGTCGATGCCGAAGGCCGCGGGAAAATACAGCGGCGGTTCGATGATGAACAGGTACGCGGTCGCGCCGAACCAGAGCACCAGGTTGGTGGGGTCCGCGTGGCGGCGCAAGCGCACGATCGCGTAGCAGAGCGCGAGTACCGCGCCCAGGACGATCGTGACCTCGAGGACGGGCAGCGTCCAGTTCTCCAACGCGAAGGGGTTGCGTACCTCGACGAGTCCGCCTGCCTCCTCGCACGTGAAGCCGAGCTCTGTCGCGAGCTGATCGAAAGTCGGTGCGCAATGATCTGCCATCGGTCCGGCTCCTAAGGTGTGACCGTGCCGGCGGTGTACCAGTGCGAGACGTCGTAGCCGGCGTCGTAGCGCTGGAACCACACGTCCGCGAGTGCGGGCAGTTTCTCGTGGTCCGGGTTGTGCTTGGGCAACTGGCTGCGAACGACGCCGACCAGGGCCACGAGCTGCTCACGGAGGGGGAGGTGGTCGAAGGCGCGCGGCATCGGGCCGTTGTCCTCCGCGTGCAGGAAGGGCAACCGCCTGCGCAGCTTCTGCATGCGCCGATAGGACGCGAACATCGATAGCGCGTCGACCTTTCGCTCCTCCAGCGGCACATGCTTGTTGAAGCCCGCGCAGGCCAGCCTGATCACCTTCATCACGTGCCGGAAGATCGACGGCGCCATGCGCATCCGGTACACGTCGCTTCCCACCACGGAATCGAAGATGATGAGCGCGGAACTGCGATGCTCCACTTCTTCGACGAAATGCCAGATGAACAGCGACGCGACCCGGTCGTCTCCCGGCCGGAACAAGGTCGAATCGTTGTCGAGCATCAGTTTGAACACCGGGGTGAAGGTCGCCTCCAGGTCGGCGGTGTAGGCCAGCCGGTATTCGACCGGAGTCTGCACCGTGAGGCGGTCGAATTCCGCGATCACTTCGTTGAGCGTCTCCTGCAATCCCGGGTATCGCCGGATCAGGCCGTTGGCGTGCTGGCGATGGGCGGTGGAGTGCTGCCCTTCCTGCCGCACGAACGCGTCGGCTTCCTCCGCGACCGCCGGATCCGTGATCAGGGGCATGGCCTCGCGGATCATGTTGACGATCATCTTCTCGAAGCCGATCGCCAGGAAGGACACCGCGTTGGCCATCGACGAGAAGGCCGGATTCTCCTCGTTCCACAGGAAGGGCACGTCGTAGTCGGCGAATGCGAAGCGCATCTTCCGGACTTGAAGATCGGTCACTGGGCTGTACCTCGTCTTTCGGAATCGAACCGGGCCGGCGGCATCGCTCGACGCCACCGAGCCGCGTTGGACGTGATCATACATACAACGGTCGATGTGTATGATAAGAATCGACGCTCGATCCGCGGAACGGGCGACGGCGCCGCCCTGTGATACCGTCGAGCCCTTGATCCGGATGGTCGGCAGGCTTCCCATCAGGGGATTCGCGAGCTACAGGCCAGGAGTCGAGGAAGCGGGCAGTGGCAGGAAGGCGCGGGTGGGGCGGTAGTCCGCCGAAAGACGACGAGGAAGCGTCTCGTCGCATAGTCGCCGCCGCCGTCGAGCTGATCGGCCGGACCGGTTCGGAGATCAGCATCGCCGACGTCGCCGAGTCGCTGGGCGTCATCCGTCAGACGGTGTACCGGTATTTCCCCAGCGCCGACGCGCTGATGACGGCCGCGGCGATGGCGTCGGTCGACGGTTTCCTCGATCGGCTGACCCGGCACGTCAGCGGTATGGAAGACGCGGTGGAAGCGATGACCGAGGGCGTCGTGTACACCCTGGCCGAGGTGCGCCGGACACCCCATCTGGGCATTCTGCTGTCGAGCACCTACTCGAACGTCCACCCCGAAAGCCTCACCTCCGAAGAGGCGCAAGCTTTCGGGATGACGATGATCAAACGATTCGACGTCGATTGGGAGCGCTACGGGTACGACGACGAATCGCTGCACGAACTCGTGGAATACGTGCTGCGCACGATGCAGTCGTTCTTCATCTCCCCGGGGAATCCGCCGCGCGGGGAAGACGACCTTCGGCGGTATCTACGGCGCTGGATGGGCGCCGCGATCATCGCCCAGTTGAAACCGTCCGCCAGCGTCTAGCGGCTCGTCGCGGTACGGATCACGGCAGCGACCATGAGCAGGGCGACGCGGTCAGGTCAGTAGCCGGTATCCGTTGACATCGAAACGGCGATCAGCTCGCGTCGTCCAGCCGCACCTTCACGAAGACGCGGCCGCGTTCGTCGCGCTGCGCTACCGCGTGCCCGCGCCGATCCGCGCCGTCGAGGTGCAGCGTGATCGGGCCGCCCTCGTCCGTGAAGTTCCGCCACCAGCTCTTCTTGTCCGGCATGGCGACGCCGATGACGAGCTCGTCCCCCTTGCGCCAGTAGTTGACCGGCGTGCTGAACGTCCGCCCGGACCGCCGCCCCACATACGTGATCACCACGAATCCCTTGCCCAGCAGCTTCCCGAGCAGCGGCACGTCGAGCAGGGCGACCACCCCGCCGTTCACCGCTCGCACGGTACGCCCCAGCACCGTCTTCAGCGCCACATCTTCCTCCCGGCCGTCCCGCGGACACATCCAACACCGCCACCCTATCCGCCACGGTGTCGATCGGCCCGTCCAAGCCCGCGCCCGTGCAGGCCGGCCGGTTCGAAATTTCCGTTTTGCGACAGTCGAGTTCGGGTTGGAGGCAGGATCCGGCCGTTGCTCGGCCCGTCGGCCGATCTCGCCCTGATACTCGTGCACGACCGTCGTCACGACGGCTGGAAGGCTCACGCGCAGAAGGGAATCCCCATGACAACCAGCCTGCCCGCATTCCCCGCCCCGAACGAGGAACTGCTGGACACCTGCATCCGGCTCCGGGAGATCGCGCCGGTGGTCGAGGTGGAGTTTCCCGGCGGCGTGCCCGCCTATCTGGCGCTGACACACGAGGCGGTGCGCGAGATCCTCGCCGGGGACAACAAGACCTTCGCCCGAGACCCGAAGCACTGGCCCGCCCTGTACGACGGTTCCATTCCGGAGGATTGGCCCTTGCGCGCCATCGTGCAGGGCGATCACCTGTCCACCAAGGACGGCGCCGACCATCGGCGGCTCCGGGGCCTGATCAGCAAAGCGTTCACCCCGGGCCGGGTGCAGGCGCTGGAGCCGCGTATCCAAGCGATCATCGACGGGCTGCTGGACCAGGTCGTGGCCGCGGGCGACGGTGTGGACCTGGTGCCCACCTTCACCGAGGCGTTGCCGATGGCGGTGATCTGCGAATTGTTCGGCGTGCCCGAATCGGAACGGGAGCGGCTGCGGCGCTGGACCGCGACGCTGTTGGCGCACACCACCCCGCCGGAAGAGGCATTCGCGACGCAGAACGCGCTGATGGGGTATCTCTACGAACTGACCGACCGCAAGCAGCGCGAGCCGGGCGACGATTTGACCTCGGGGCTGGTGCAGGCCCGCGACGAAGGCGACAAGCTCACGACCGAAGAACTGGTCGCCGTTCTGTGGATCATGCTGGTCGCCGGTCACGAGACCACGGTGCACATGCTCGGGAACGCCATCCTGGCGCTGTCGCGGCACCCCGAACAGCTCGCGCTGGCCAAGGCCGAGGACCGCTGGGCAGACGTCGTGGAAGAGACTGTCCGATACCGTCATTCGGTGATGATGACCAGCTGGCGGTTCACGCTGACCGAGGTCACGGTGGCGGGCGTGACCGTGCCCAAGGGCAGCGCGGTCGGCGTGGCCTATCAGGCGTGCGGAATCGACCCGGCGGAATACGGCGAGACCGCGAACGAGTTCGACATCACCCGCGAGCAGCGGGGCGGACATCTCGGTTTCGGCCACGGCCCGCGTTACTGCATCGGCGCCGGGCTGGCGCGTCTGGAGGGGCGGCTCGCGCTGGCCTCCCTGTATCGGCGGCTGCCGGATCTCGAACTCGCCACCGACCCGGAGGGTATCCCGTACTCGCCGTCGTTCTTCACCATCGGCCCGCTGTCGGTGCCGGTCAAGCTGGGCGTCGAGAAGCGGTAAGGGTCCGGCTCACCCGAGGACGAACGGGAGTCGCGCGGCCAGCTCGTCCAGTTCGGCCTTCTCCGTGTCGGTCGGCGGACGTCGGCCGGTGCCGACCAGCAGCGCGTCGGTGTCGGAGAACGACGCGGGGAAGGCGACCCCGGCGATCTTCTCCAGCAGTTCGCGCGACCGGGCAAGCCCCTCCGCGGGCGGCTCGTCCACGACCGGGAGGTGCGCGACCAGGTCGAGGTGATGCAAGGTGCTCTCCAAGACGTACGCGCACAGGTAGTCGCCCGCGGTGAGCACCTCGTCGCGGGTGCCGACGCGGCGGCCGGGGTCGGCGAGTGCGGCCGCGCGCCCGGCTGCCGAGCCGACGTCGTCGAAGTGGATTTTGAGCAGCCGTGGCTCCTGGTACGCGGCGGCGAGCCGCACGATCAGCGCGTCGAGCGGGTCGTCGCCGGTCGGCGCGGTATCGGCGACCTCCCAGTAGGTCACCGCGTCGCGCGTGGGTTCGGCCTCGGTGGGGGTCACGAGGGTGATCAGGACGTCCTGAGCATCGATGATCAGATGGCACACCAGATCGCGCACGAGCCAGCCGGTACAGCCCGACGGCTGCGCGAAATCCGCGTCCGAAAGGCCGGCGACCGCCGAGCACAACGCTGCCCAAGAGCGTGAGAAGTGATCCACGGCCGGGAAGCTAGCAGCGCGCGCGACCCTTCGCAGCGTTTTCGCTGGTCATCGGCCTGTTGCGAATGAAGAACACATCGGGTGATCCGGGGACAGGCTGTTGCATGTCGTGTCAAGCTCCTGCTCGTCCGCAGTTCCGGAGTAACTGGCAGGAAGGATCGATGACGCCGATGTCGCAAGGAGATTCGATCGTCGGGACCACGTCCGCACAGCTCGCCCGGATTTCCGCCGAGGGGGTCTGGGACGCGCAGGGGCAGGTCCGCCCGGAAGCAGTGCAGTTCGCGTCGAACTTGGTGACCGCGGTGCGCGAGCGCGGTGGCGAAGGACTGGTTCCCACCGAGGTGGCGGACCTGGTGAGTCGAGCGCTGAGGGTGGCCGTCCCGACGTTTCCGCGGATCGAGGCGTCCGACGGGATCGGGCTGTCGGCGCACATGCTGCGGCAGACCACCGACGAGCCGTGCCCGCTGGTGGTCTTTCCCGCCGGGTGGACGCCCGTGGGCTGGCCGTTGTTCGAGTACGCCTACCTCACCCTCGCGGTCCGGGGCTATCACGTACTGGCCTACACGCCACGCGGCATCGGCTGGTCGGTTCTGCCGGGGACGAACCTGCCGTGGTTCGGCACGTCCGAAGGCACCGTGGACGTCGCCGGTCCGAAGGACCGGGAGGACGGCTCGACCGTCCTGGAGTACGCGATAGAGGCGCTCGCCCCCAGCGGCGTCGCCTTCATGGGCGAGTCGTACGGTTCGGGCATCAGTCAGCTGGTGGCCGCGCACGACGAGGACGTCGACGTCGTCGTCGCGCTCAGTACCTGGGGCAATCTCGCGACCAGCCTGTACGACAACGGCACCCGCCATGTGCGGGCCGTCCAGGCGCTGATCGGCCTCACCGGCGGTGAGCTGACGGACAAGTTCGATCAGAGAGCGCAGGAGATCCTCGCCAAGTTCGACGAGGGCAAGGACATGGATCCGGTCGTCGACTGGGGGACCGAGCGCTCGCCGGAAAGCTACATCGGCACCCGCAGGATTCCGACCTTCTTCTCCAACACCTGGCACGAGGGGCTGTTCCCGGTGAACGAGATGCTGGAGACCTTCGAGAAGCTACCCCGGCCCAAACGGTTGAACATGTGGATCGGCGATCACGCGGCGCCGGAAGGGCCCGGCTTGATCGCGCCCCCCGCGCCGGGAGCCGGGCCGAACGTGCCGCTGCTGGAGGCGTACGCGTGGCTCGATCACCACCTGAAAGGCGAGGACAACGGCGTCGACGCTTGGCCGGAGATCAGCAATCAGGTGATGTTCACCTACGTGACCACTCCCGGGTCCGGGGACGGAAACGTGATCATCGAACCCGCGCGGCGCGAGGAGAAGGCTTCGTGGGGCGACGTCACCACCGACACCGAGTCGCTGACCCTGACCGACACGCGCGAGGGTGGCGACGGTGCGTTGATCGCCGATGTCACGTCTGGTTGGGAGCGTGAATTCACGGTGGGCGAGCTGCCCGAGATCGTCGCCATGGACAAGCTCATGACGACCGGTCAGGAGGAATGGGCCGGCAATCCCAGGATCTACCGGACCGACGAGATCGACCGCGGTCATGCCCTGGTCTGGACGACGGGGCCGCTGCTCGCTGTGCGCGGTGGGGTGGCCCGGCAGATCCGCGGCATTCCCAGGTTGCAGCTGACCGTCGACAGCACCGACGACTGTGCGACGGTGGTGGCCTACCTGCTCGACGTCGATGAGCACGGTTCGGCGCGGATCATCACCCACGAGCCGAAAACCGTCGAGTCGAGCATGCCCGCCACCGTGGCCTGGGAGTTGCAGGCGGCCGCCTACGATGTGCCGGACGGCCACCGGTTGATGCTGGTCGTCGACGGCATGGATCCCCTCTACTCCAGCGTCAACACGGTCGGAGCGAGAATCACCATCAGTTCGCCGCAGGGCGCTCCGTGCTGCCTCGAGTTGCCGCTCGGTTGATCGCCGCGCGTGGCCCGGATCCGGCGACGGGCCCGAGCCACGTCACGATCGATGGATCGAGAACGGCTGATCCACCTCATTCAGCCCGGCGCGAAGGTCACCACCAGGACATCGCGATAGGCGGGGTGGGTCGGGTCCATCGGACGTATGGGGGAGACGCTGTGCAAGGTGCGGCGGTCGTCGCCGAGCAGTAGCGTTCCGGGCCGGTGCAGCGTGGTGCGCAGCAGCCGTCTTCCGCTCGGATCGAACACCGAGCTGGCGCCGCCCACAGCGTTCTGCCTGCCCACCAGAAGTGACGACACCAAGGTGACACCGTCTCGGTGCCTGCCTTCCGGTGTGGGCGAGCCGGTCGTGTCCGCCGAGGCGATCACCCGGAAGGGATGGACCTTCGCACTCCACTTCGGCGGGTCGTCCAATGCCGTCGCCAATCGCGCGAGCAGCCGCAACACCGCCCGGAACACAGGGTCGGCCACGAAGGCGTCCGTCAGCGGCTCGAACCTACGATCGACGCCTACGTAGAGCGGGTTGCTGTTCTCCGGCTGCACGAACGAATTCTGCGGTCGCAGCCCGATCGGCCCGTCGGGGTCGGTGAGCGAGAAGTGACCGTATCGGCGCAGCCTGCACGTACCACGGGCGCCGGCGTAGATGTCCGTGCTCAACTCGTCCCAATGCCGTCGGAAGCGGTCCCAGTCCGCTGTCGCCACGCCGAGGCGAGATGTCGTGACGGCGGCGGGCATGAGGTGCACGCCGTCGCGGGACAATGCGAGGCGTGCTGCTTCGACCGCCTGCTCGCTGCGTGGGAGGGCAGTCCGCGTATCCGCTGCTGCCGCGGTAGAAATCCGCTTCACTGGTGGTCCGCCTTCCTCCGATCGCTAGGGACTCGGTCGGTCAACCGGCCTTGGATTCGGTGGGCGCGGAGAGGATGCGATTGGCCCTGGCCTTGATCGAGTCGGGCAGCACATGGTTGGCCAAGCCGAAGGCCTTGGAGAACAACGACGCGGCGAAGATTTGCGGCCGGTCGCTGAGCAAGGCCGAGACACCTTGGCGGGCGACTTCGGCGGGGTCGTCCTTGGGCAGTCGCCCGATCCGGGTGCCGAGCATCCCGGCGCGGCGGAAGAAGTCGGTTTCGGTGGGGCCGGGGAGCAGAGCGGTCACCGTGATGTCGGTGTCGCGCAGTTCTTCGCGCAGCGCCTTGGCGAAGGACTGAATGAAGGATTTGGACGCGTTGTACACCGCTTGCCGGGCGCCCGGCATCGTGGCGGCGATAGAGGAGGTGAACAGCAGTTTGCCCTCGCCGCGCTCGACCATGTCGCGCAGCACGAGTTTGGCCAGGTGCACCGTCGAGCGGACGTCGAGGTCGATGACGGCGAGTTCGTCGTCGAGGTCGGTCTCCGTGAACGCGCCGCCACGGCCGACTCCCGCGTTCAGCGCGACGGCAACGGGCTTTCGCCCGTTCTCGGTGGCCGCCCGGTACAACTGTTCGACTCCGTCCGCCGTGCGCAGGTCGACCTGCACCGGCCGCACCTCGTGCCGCGGGTCGTGCAGCGCGGCGGCGGCGGTCTTGATGGCGTCGTCCTCCGCGGTGACCACGACGTCGTAGCCGTGCTCGAGGAACTGCCGGGCCAGTTCGAAGCCGATACCGCTGGACGCCCCGGTGACGAGTGCTAGGGGTTTCTCGGTCATGTGCTGCGGCTACCCATTGCCGCGGCACCCATACCCGCTATCGTGCGTCGAGCCTTCAGCGCTCATCCGGGCCTGGACGCGGAGCCGGGACGCGGTCGCTCGGTAGTCTGCAGGGGTGTCCGCCGCGCCCGCCGACGCTGACGCACCGCTCGTGCCGGTGCGCAACGGCGTGTTCTTCACCCTCCCGGAGGCGCTGCCCCGCGGCAGGCACAATCTGGCTCGGGAGCAGGTGATGGCCGCGCAGCGGGAGCGACTGCTCGCCGCCGTGACCGAACTGCTGGCCGCTCGCGGCTACGCCGGGTTCGGCCCCGCCGACATCGCGAAACGTGCCGGGGTCTCGCTGGCGGCCTTCTACGACGCGTTCGCGAACAAGGACGAGTGCGTATTCGCGGGTTACGACCGCTTCATCCAAGTACTGCTGACGCAACTGACCGCGGCACGGATGGCGGGCCGGGACCGCCGGTCCATCGTTGCCGACGCGCTCGGACAGTACCTGGGCACTCTGCAGAACGACCTGGTGGTCGCCCGCGCCTACCAGGTGGAGATCGACGCGCTGGGGCCCGCCGTGCGCGAGCGCAGGCGGAAGTCGCTGCGACTGTTCGCCGCATACATCCGCGAGCTGGTGCGCAGCGCGAGCGGGAATCGGCTACCGGCGCTGTCGGTCACGGCTTATGTGGGCGTGGTGTACGCGGTGCGTCAACTCACCGCCGACGCGCTCGACGAGTCGAAGGAGCCGGACCTGACCGCGCTGAGCGCCGACCTCGAGCCGTGGCTCACCGATCTCTTCCGCGAGCGCTGACGCAGGCCCGCGGCCGCAACGCCCGCTTGACACGACAGCTGCCGTCCAGCAGCATTGGCGTAAATTTTGTTACTCCGATACCCGCCTCGGCCGTGGTGGTTACCGCAGCCGAATGTCCGATAACCGCCGTCGCGATCCGCTCGACGGATGCCAGTCGTCGAAAATGACCATCGAATGGCCGTAACAATCGCACTTTTCACCCGTGACCTGCGTGTCAATGACAACCCGGTTCTGTTGGCCGCCGTGCGCGAGGGCGCCGCGGTGGTTCCGCTCTTCGTGGTCGACGACCGCATCGTCGGCAGCTCCCGCCCCGCGGGCAATCAACTTCGATTCCTGTCCGCCGCGCTGGCCGAACTCGACGCCGAACTCCGCTGCGCGGGAGGGCAACTGGTGATCCGGCACGGAGACTATGTCGACGCGGTGGACAAGGTGGCGGCGCAGGTGCACGCCGACACTGTCCATGTCGCCGAAGACGTCACCTGGTACGGCCGATGCCGGGCGCGGGCTCTGCGCGAACGGCTGGCCCGGCGCAGCTGCCTGGTGCACACCCATCCCGCGACCGTCACGGCCGTGGATGCCGCCCATAGCGCCCAGCCCGGTCGCGACGACCTGATACCGGACTTCGCGACATACTTCCGCCGGTGGCTGGAGGCTCCCAAACGGCTCCCGCTGGACAAACCCGAGGAGTTGATCGTCCCGCGCGTCGACAGCGATCCCGTGCCCAAGTTCGACGAACTCGGCGATGCGGCGGTGTCACCGCAGCTGGCCGTCGGCGGCGAGATCACCGGCCGCGCCCTGTGGCGGGGCTGCACCGCGGGCCAGAAACAGGCCCTCGGCCGAGCCCGCGGCGACCTCACCCGGGAGGGATTCTCCCGGCTGTCGCCGTACCTGCATTTCGGCTGCCTTTCCGCGGCCGAAATGGTGTACCGCGCCGACATGGCGACGGCGGACGGACGCGCCTTCGTCCGCCTGCTCGCCCGGCGCGACTTCCATCTCCAGTTCCTCGCCGCCCGCGCCGACATCGCGCGGTCCGACGATCGTCACCGTGGGCGACGGGCGCACGACCCGATCGTGGTCGGCGCCTGGCGGGACGGCCGCACCGGATACCCGATCGTCGACGCGGGCATGCGGCAACTGGCCGCACAGGGATGGATGCCCGAGCGCGCCCGGGTGATCGCCGCCAGTTTCCTCACCACGACGCTGCACGTGGACTGGCGCGTCGGCGCCGACCATTTCCGTCGCTGGCTGCTCGACGCCGACGCCGCGAGCAACCGCTTCACCTGGCAGCAGGTGGGGCGGCTCGATCCGCGAGCCGCGGGCCGGGCCGAACGTTACGATCCCGAGGGAAACTACGTGCGACGCTGGATACCGGAACTGGCTTCGCTGCCCGGTTCGGAAATCCATCGTCCGTGGCGCCACAGTGTGCCGACCTCGATATATCCCGCCCCCATAGCGGATACCGGCCGTAATTGACGGGCCGGTGGCGCGATTCGTCGGAATGCTGTCGGTAGCGCAGCGGCGAAACTGTCCGCCGTCGGCTGTCGACACCCGCGGCGCGCGGCTGGTGCCGCCGCGCGCCGCCCGTCGACGGCTCGGCCATCAGACCGCGATGGTCAGTCCGGTATGTGCGATTCGTGGGTGAACGGTTTGCTGCCCTGGACCGCGGGCTCGCCCGCCGGGTTGGTCTCGGCACCGTGATTCACACGGTCGTCGGATTCGAGCCATTCGGTGACCGGATTGTCGATGTAGCGCCACTCCGTCCCCGTGGGCCATGGGCCCTGCCCCTCGTTCCACGGGCCGCGGGCGCTCGCCGCGCCGTTGGACATGTTGAACGCGACGTTCTGGAACCGGTCGTCGCCGGGCAGCGCGCCCGGCGGGAAATTGACCGGCAATTCGTTCAACGCCGCGGTGAACTGCTGGAAATGCGCGATCTCGCGGGTCATCAGGAACGAAAGCGTGTCCTGCACACCCGGGTCGTCGGTGAACTGCTTGAGATACTCGTAGACGATCTTGGCGCGTGACTCGGCTGCCAGGTTGCTGCGCAAGTCGACCGAAGGCTCCCCGTTGGCGTCGACGTAGGAGCCCGACCACGGCACGCCCGCGGCGTCCTTGACGACGGGCCCGCCGCCGCTGAGCGCGAAGTACAGCGGATTCACCGCGACCTGATGGATCACCTGGTCACGTCCCTCGGATGTGCCCACCACCGGCATCCAGTCGCACCGCTCGTTGGCTTGCTTGAGATCGTCGTTGAGCCCGTCGAGCAACATGGTGATCATGGCGCCGACGATTTCCAGGTGACTCAATTCCTCGGTGGCGATGTCCATGAAAAGGTCGTAGGTTTTCGGATGCTTGCCACGCAGCATGAATGCCTGGTTGAAATATTGCATGGCGGCCTTCAATTCGCCGTTGGCGCCGCCGAACTGTTCTTGCAGCAGGGTCGCGAAACGCGGATCGGGACGGTCCACGCGAACCTCGAACTGGAGATCCTTGTTGTGTGTGAACATCGCTCTCCTTACCAGTATGGTCGGCCGTTCGAATGCCTTGCCACCCGGCGATTCGGCATCCGTGCCGACGACGTCCGAACCACGCTGTTCGGCCCGGCGGCAGCAGTTCCGGTGTGGACTGCCATAGCTGCGCCTCCAGCGCGTTTTCGTGCCTTACCCAGCGCAGGACGAGAAAGAGATGCGGTACTTGATTCGGTGGCGACGATACGGGCTCCAATAGCCGGTCGTTCGCAACGACACGAAGTGCCACCGGGCGACGGTCCTTCCTCGCGGCTACGGGCGATCGCGCCGATGCATGCCGCGGGGACGTTGGCTCTGGTGCGACGGGCGGCCGACCTCGATCCGCCGGGCGGGCGCCAGGGGCGGGCTGTGGCCGGTCTGTCCGGCACGCAGCGCGGACACCAGTTCCGCGCACACCTCGTCCGCGCCGAAGCGGGGCGCCCAGCCGAGCTCGCGCCGCGCCTTGGCGGAGTCGATCAGGGACGCGCGGTCGGCGAGCGCGAGCCATGCCGGATGCAGGGGTTGCAGGCCGCTGCGCCATCCCGGCCAGGCGACGGCGTCGAGCGCCCACCGCGGGGTCGGTAGGAGGAAACCCCCGAAGATCGTCGCGAGCGCGTCCGCGCGCAGGCACGGCTCGGCGGATAGGTTGAACGCTCCCTCCGCACGACGGCGCACTATCTGCCGGATCGCGGCGGCCACATCGCTGCTGTGCACCAGTTGCAGCCGGAACTCCCGCCACAGCGGCACGGGCAGCAAGCGCCGGCCCAGCAGCCGCCGGGGCAACCACGGCGGCAGGATCCAGTCCGCGAGTTCGGCGGCGGCCTCGGTCCCGGCGATGCCGCAGGGCCGGATTCGAGCGGTGCGGATTCCGGGGTGGTCGGCCTCGAAGCAGTCCAATCGCGTCTCCAGCTCCGCCTTGGCGATGCTGTACGCACTCCCGGACACGCCCGAGGTCCGCCATTCCTCGGAAATCCGGCGCCACCGCTCGGCGGGGGTGTAGGCGGCACACGAGGAGGCTACGACGAGCTGGGGGACCGCCGTCTCCACGACGGCGCGCAGCACGTTCTCCGTGCCGGTGCGGTTGGTTCTGCGCATCGGCGGGTCCCCGCGCCGCGGATGGATCGCCCACGCCAAATGGACCACGGCGTCGGCGCCCGCGCACGCGGCGCGCAGCGGCTCGACCGCGTCGTCGGTTCCGATGTCGCGGACGATCCAGTGGGCGGCCGAATAGGGCTCGTACGCGAGATCCGGTGCGCGGCGGGCTATTCCGACGATCTCGCATCCGTCTGCGCGTAGCGCGCGCAGCAACGCCGTTCCGACGTTGCCAGTGGCGCCCGTGACGACCACCTTCATGTGTCACGCCGCTCGGGCCCGGGTGCGCCGAAGGGCATGATCTCGCGGCGCACGCCATGCCTGGGAACCGACGCAGCGCGAGGACCCCTGAGGTGCTCGGCAGCCAGGATCGGGCGCCTTCCCCGGACCCGAGGTGGTCCTGGCGCAGGTGTGGCGCCCGGCGGTGCAGCCACGGGGTCGCACCACCGAGAGGTATCCACAGTCATGTCCCGCCTCCTCTCGGCTCGTTCCAGGCCGGGTACCCGAAATCGCCGCTCATATCGTGGTGGGATGTTTCGAGTCCATCGCGCGGAGCGTGGCCGGGGCCTGGGGCGGGGTGTGGTCTGTGCCCGTCCGGGTAGTCGCGGAACATGGCTACTACAGCTCCACTTCCGGAAGAACGGGCAGGCGCTCCGCGGCGAGCCGTGGTGACCGGAGGCGACTCCGGCATCGGTGCGGCGATCGCGGTCGCGTTGGCCGCGGGCGGGACCGATGTCGGGTTGACGTTCCGCAGTGACGAGCAGGGTGCGCGCGACACCGCGGCGCAGGTGCGCGAACAGGGCAGAACCGCCGCCGTGCGCCGCCTCGACCTGGCGAATCCGTCGACCGCCCGCACGGTCATCGATGAACTGGCCGACGAACTGGGCGGCCTCGATGTCCTGGTGAACTGTGCGGGCACGGGGTCGGCGCAGAAGGTCATGGACATGGACTTCGACACCTGGCGGCAGGTGCTGTCGGTCGATCTCGACGGCGCGTTCGTCTGTGCGCAGCGCGCCGCCGAACACATGATCGCCGCGGGGGAGGGCGGCCGGATCGTCAACATCACCAGCGTGCACGAACACGCTCCGCGAGTCGGCGCCGCGCCGTATTGCGCCGCCAAAGCGGGCCTCGGAGCGCTGACGAAAGTGCTGGCACTGGAACTCGCTGAACACGACATCACCGTCAATTCGGTGGCGCCGGGGGAGATCTCGACGCCGATGACCGGACAGGAAGACGCCGATCCGCGTGAGCAGCACCGCCCCGGCGTGCCACTGGGACGAACCGGCCACGCCAAGGAGGTCGCCGCCGTAGTGGCGTTCTTGGCCACCCCGGCGGCGAGCTATATCACCGGGGCGTCATATGTCGTGGACGGCGGCATGCTTCTCATGGGCCCGCAGGCGAGCACCCTGCTGTCCGACGAGAAATGGCGCACCCCGTAGGACACCGCCATCTCTCGCCGCTCGGGCAGCGCACCGAGTCGTGAAAACGTCGGCGAGCGGTGCAGCTGCTATCTGTCCGCTACCGGGGTCGTGCAGCTGGCCGGAGGGTCGACGAACAGGCAGATGGCCGGGCCGCGAGTGGGACGGTAGTTGTCGGGGACGCCGCCCGCGGCGATGATCTGGGTGTAGGCGCCGACGGCGTCGGTGGGGCGGCGGGTGAGGGTGGGGTCGGTGCGCACGTCCACCGTGTAGAGGCCGAATCGTGGGGTGTAGCTGCCCCATTCGTAATTGTCGGTGAGGCTCCAGTAGTTGTAGCCCATGAGGTTCATGCCGTCGGCCTTGGCGCGCTGGAGCCAATAGACGGTGTCGCGCAGGTGATCGCCGCGGGCGTAGCCGTCGGCGCGGGGACGGCCGTTCTCGGTGGGCATGCCGTTCTCGACCACGTAGAGCGGCTTGCCCGGAAAGCGGCGCGAATAGAATTGCAGCGCGTAATAGATGCCCTCGGTGCGCAGCGGCAGCTCCCAGATCTGCGGCCCCGGCAGGTTCGGCATCGCCGAGCCGCTGGCCCGCACGATGGACTCGATCAGCGACTGAGCCGGATCGTAGGCGAAATAGTAGTCGACGCCGACATAGTCGAGCCGGTCGCCGATGCGGTCGACCAGCGGACCGTTGACCTGGGCCTCGGAGCCGGCCACATAGCCGACATTGCTGGTCACCTGGGCGCCCGGCTGCCGCGAATGGATGTGGTCGTAGATGGCGTTGTGCGCCTGCGCGACTCGCTCCAGCATCTCTGCGGCGTCGGCGGCGCCGCGGCGCACCTCGTGCATGATGTAGGCGACCGGCTCGTTGATGGTGACCCACAACGGATTACGGGACGCGTAGCGGTCGACGACGTTGCGCATATTGGCCAGCCAGTCCTCGACCATCCGCGGATTACGCCATCCGCCGCGGTCCACGGCCCAGCCGGGGTAGACCCAGTGGTCGAGAGTGAGCATGGGGCGCATCCCGGCCCGCTCGACGCTCGCGATGACCGCGTCGTAGAAGCGGAACGCGCCCTCGTCCCACACCCCCGGCGCGGGTTGCAGTCGCGCCCATTCGATCCCGATCCGGAACACCTGCGTGCCGAGCCCGGCCGCGAGCTGGATGTCCGAGTCGTACCGGTTGTAGAAGTCGACCGAATCGCGCAGTTCGTCGTAGCCCGGGTTCGCGGCGACGTACCGCGTCCAATTGCTGTCGGGCGCATGGCCTTCGGACTGGAATCCCGAAGTCGAGACGCCCCAGAGGAAGTCCGAGCCCAGCGGCGGCGGGCCTGCGACCGGCTGGATCAGCGGGTCGGCCGTGGCGTGAGCGGCCAGCAGCAACGTGGATGCCGCGGCGGCGAGCGCGGCCAGGACGTACCGACGGAACCGAGATCGCATCCGCCCAGGGTAGCCGCGCTCGTCGGGCGCGTGTCGAAATCCGCGCATCAGGGCGATTCGAAGACGTGGACAGCCGACGCCGAACGCACCGTGGCTACTGCATCGCGAAACGCAGCAGTGCTTGCATGTCACCCTGCTTGATCTTGCCTTGGCGGTTGAGGACTTCCAGCTGCCACTGATCGCCGTTGCGGAAGGCGCGGGCGACCGCGTTGGCGTTGTCGGTGCCCAGCAGCGAGGGCCAGATATCGGCGACCTGCTGACTGTTGCCGCCGGTCGCGTCGTAGATCTTGAAGGAGATGTTGTTCGCCTTCTCGAAAGAGCTGCCCTTCTTGAACGCGGCGGCGACGAAGATGATCGCGGTGATCGCGGTGGGGACGTCGGCGAAGGTGACGTGGATGGTCTCGTCGTCGCCGGAAGCGGCGCCGGTCTGCTCGTCACCGGTGTGCGCGACCGCGCCGTTGCCCAAGGGGTCCAGCGAATCCAGGCCGGCGAAGCGCACCGGGTCGTTGCCCTGCATGAGGATGGCGATCAGATCGAGATCGACACCTTTCTTGCGGCGCGCCCAGCCGAGTGCACCGCCGCTCGTGCCGGAGGACGGATCCCAGCTCACCCCCACACTCAACTTCGAGATACCTGCGAGGTCTGCGGCACCGTCTTCTTTTCTGAGCGTAATCACGACATCAGGATACTGATGGTTTCCGGTCGCGCTGGCCGAGAAACCAGTTCGCGCCCGCGAGGCGAGCAGCCCGCGGGATACGTCACCGTTCCCGCCGCAACCGTCACCGATTCACTCGGCGCGCCCACCATGCTTTGGCGAGTCCGGCAGCCCCGACCCGGGCCCGCCGCCGGTTGGGCACGGTGGCGCGATGGTGGAACACGGCGAAGTCGCTGTCCTCGATGCGGTCGAGGATTTCGGAGTACAGCGTCGCCGCCGTCGCGACACACGGGCGCGAGCGACCGTGCAGCAGAGCGGTTCCGGCGTCGGCGAAGCGGTAGATGTCGCGAGTGAGCGCGCATTGGGCCGCCAGTGCCCGGCGGACCCGGGGTTCGGTGCGCTGCCGAGCCAGGCACCAGTGCATGAGGTCGCGATCGACGCCGCAAGCGGCCAATTCGTCGGCGGGTAGGTACACCCGGTCGCGCAGCAGGTCTTCGCCGACATCGCGCAGGAAGTTGGTCAGTTGGAACGCCTTGCCGAGTGCGGCGGCATAGGGTGCGGCCTCCGTCGCGCAGGCGGTCCCCAACACCGGCAGGAGCTGCAATCCGATCACTTCGGCCGAACCGTAGATGTAAGTGTCGAGCGCGGCGCGGTCGGGATAGTCGGTCACGGTCAGATCCATCTGCATCGATGCGAGGAAAGCGTCGAACAGGGCTGCGGGGATGCGATAGCGATCAGCGGTGTCGAGAACCGCGGGCAGGACAGCGTCGGCACTGGCCTGGCGCTCGCGCAAACATGCTGCGAGAGCGTCCAGTTGCCGAGCTCTTTCCGCGGTGCCGCGCTGCGGGGCGAACTCGTCGAGTATGTCGTCGGCTCGCCGTGCGAATCCGTACAAGGCGTGCACAGCGGGGCGTTGATCGGCAGCGAGCAATCGGGTCGCCAGGAAGAAGGTCTTCCCATGGCGCGCGTTGAGCTGCCTGCAGTACCGGTAGGACCGGTGCAATTGCGGTTCGCTGATCCGGGGGGTGCCGAGGGCGGTACGAGTCATCTCGATTCCGATCACAGTCATCGATCGATGCGGGCGGCGGTTGGCGCTGTGCCCACGGGCACGGTGGGGCGATGCCGAGCGGGCCGGAGGCCGGTGATGCGGTCCGCGGCGAGCCTGCCCGAGATCAGCACCGGCGGAATTCCCACGCCGGGCACGGTCGAGCCGCCGGCCAACACGACGTTGTCCATGCCGCGCGGCATGTTGGCGGGCCGGAACGGACCGGTCTGGGCGAAAGTGTGGGCGAGCGCGAACGGACTTCCGGCGAGCATGCCGCGGCGCGCCCACTCGGCGGGCGTGTCCACGCGCAACAGGTCGACCTCGCCGAGGCGGCAACCGAGACGCTGCTGCGCGATCTCCACGATGCGCTCGGCGTATCCGGATCTCTCGCGATCCCAATCGATAGGTCCCCGGTCGAGATTCGGGACCGGCGCGAGAACCGACAACAGGTCCCGCCGCGCCGGAGCCAGCGACGGATCGCTGACCGTGGGACGAGTGACCAGCAGCGACGGATCGCGCATCACCTGCCCCCGGTCGATGACGTCTCGGAAGGACTCCTCCCACGCGTCCCCGAACAGCAGACTGTGGTGCGATACCCCGGTCGCGGGCGCGCATGAGAGATGGGCGATCACCGCCGATGGGGCCGAGGTCAGCGCGACCGGCCGCCGTGGTGCGCGCCCGAGCAGCCGGTATGCCTCGTGTAGTTCCGTCGTCAGCACGACGGCGTCGCAGGGTATCCGGTCGCCGTCCTGGGTGAGCACGCCGGTGATCCGGGAGCCCACGCGTTCCAGGGCGGTCACCGCGGTGCCGTAGCCGAATCGGACACCGGCGTCGGTTGCCGCGCCTGCGAGCGCGTCCGGAAGCGCGCGCATCCCGCCCTCCGGGAAGAAGACGCCGCCGATGGTGTCCATATAGGCGATGACCGCATAGGCGGCCAGCGCCCGAGTAGGCGCGACGCCCGCGTAGAGCGACTGAAAGGTGAAGATACGCCGCAGCTCCGGGTCGTGTATGTAGCGAGCGACGGCGCGATCCCACCTCCCGAAACCGCCCAGCGCGACCAGCCGGGCCAGCGAAGGAGTCAGCATCGACAGCGGTGAGTCGAAATTCGCCGCGATGAACCGGTCCATCTCCACTCGGTACAAACGCGTCAGCCAGTGCCGCAGTCGGCGGTAGCCGTCCGCGTGAGCCGCGCCCGCGAAGCGGCGGATCTCCTCCTGCATCCGCTCGGCGTCCGTGTGTACCTCCAGCGTCCGCCCATCGGCGAAATGCGCCCGGTACGCGGGGTCGACCGGCAGTAGCCGCAACCGGTCCGCGGCGCGGAATCCGGCGGACGCGAAGACGCCTTCCACGAGTTCCGGCATGGTGAGGACCGTCGGGCCGGTGTCGAGGCGATAACCCCCGAGATCCGCGTGGCCTGCTCGGCCGCCCGGTACCGAATCGCGTTCCAGTACCGTCACCTCCCGGGACCGGCCGACCAGGTGCATGGCCGCGGATAGGCCCGCCAGACCGGCCCCGACGATCACGACCCGGTCGGTGGCGCCATTGACGGTGCGCATCGATACAACCTCCTGTCAGGCGACGCGCTCGGCGCAGGCGGTGGCCATGCTTCCGAGGGCGGCGCGCAGTGGTGCGGTGAAGATCGCGCTGTCCAGTGCGCTGTGTGCTCGGGCTACCCGCTCGGCGATCATCGCCTCCGCTGCCGCGGGCGCGCCCGATTCGGCGATCAGGGCGCGGGCTCGCTCGAATTCCTCGGCGCCGAGCCGGGGGCGGTTCAGCAGCTCCGCGAGTTCGGCGCGCGCCGACGGGGTCGCCATCTCGCGCGCGAGGACCACCACGGTGGTCGCCGTGCGCTCCGCGAGATCGCCGTCCGCGGGCTTGCCGGTGACCGCCTGCGATCCGAAAACGCCCAGAATGTCGTCGCGCAACTGGAACGCCTCGCCGATCGCGGTGCCGTATCGGCCCAGCGCCGCGAGGACGGGGGCACCGCAACCGGCGAGTGCGGCGCCCATCTCCAAAGGGCGTCGCACCGTGTAGTTGCCGGACTTGGCTCGCGCGATAGCCAGGACCGAGGCTGTCGTGGGCTCGGTGCGCGCGTCATTGAGCAGATCGGCGAACTGCCCGGTCGCCAGCTCCAACCGCATGGCGTCGTAGCGCGGCCATACCGCGCGCAGTGCCGACTCGGCGCAGCCGCTTTCCCGTAGCATCTGCTCGGCCCACACCAGGCACATGTCACCGAGCAATGTCGCGGCCGATTCGCCGTACCTGGTGGAGGAGCCGGGCGCGCCGCTCTCGCGGTGCAGTGCGGCGAACCGGACATGCGCGGCCGGGGCGGCTCGGCGGGTCGCGGACTGGTCCATGACGTCGTCCTGCAGCAAGGCGAACGCGTGGAGCAGTTCCAGGCTCGCGGCGGCCCGCAGCGCCGCCGCGTCCTCCGATGCGCCGCACAGCCAGCCGAGATACATGAACGTCGAGCGCAGGCACTTGCCGCCGATCGCGTACCGGCGCAGGACCTCCGGCGCGCCGAGGCGGTGAAGGGCCGGGGGGCATTCGCGAAGGAGGAAACCGCGGATCTCGTCGAGCACCGCTCGGCGCACCGCCGCACGCCACTGCGGGAACGAGTCCCCCACCTCGAGCGCCGGGATTCCCCCGACCGGATCGGCGGCCGTCGATTCGGGCGACGCGATGCTCATCACCGATCCCTTTTCCATGCTTCGGGTTACCACTCGAACCTCCAAGACGTTACATTCAACGATGCACTATCGCTGCGAAAGGCAGCTCTGCCAGGTTTGGAGATCACCGGCGAAGGCGAAACCGCCGCCGCACGTCGGCGCCGAGGTTCCGGTCACCGCGACCGTCGCCCCGGGGCCTGCGATGCCGATCGACAATCCAGGGCGCACGCCGGTGGTCGTGACGGTCGCGCCCGGTCCGATGGCGATCGCGGCGGGGCCGGACAGGAAGGTCGAGTTCGAACTCGCCGCGCCCCCGTTCTGGGCGATGGCCAGCGACAGGCTGGTCGGCGCGGCATTCGCGGCGGCGGTGCCGTCGAGCCCGTAAGCGGCGGCCGCACCGCCCGCGGCACTGGTGGCCGAACACGAGGCGCTGCCGTCCGAGGTCTGTGTCGTCGCGGCGCCCGGGGCTTGGCAGGCCGCGGGAGCGGCGGTGCTGGTCGGCGCGGCGACGAGGATGCCCAACGCCGCCGCCGCGACGCCGGTCGTCAGTCCGATAGTTCGTGTGCTGATCGGTCGAAGCATGACGTCTCCTCCGGTTGGTGGGTCTATAGCGCTTCACACTACGCCATTAATGATGCAAAATCGATGCATCATTCGGATGTTTTGTCCCGCCTCGCTGAAAGCCGGGTTCGGATGCCGGACGGTTCGCGCAACCGGCCTCGGCTCGCTGGAGGGCGGCACGAAGCCTGTTCTCGGTAGGAGGAATACCAGTTGAGTCGAGAGCCTCCGGCTACGGAGTACACCGTGGGCGCGGTGGCGGCGCGACTCGGTGTTCCGGTCGCCACGCTGCGCAGCTGGAATCAGCGCTACGCGATCGGCCCGCCGAGGGAGCGGACCGGCGCCCACCGGCGCTATTCCGAAGCCGACATCGCGACCTTGCGGCGCATGATCGGGCTCGTCAGGGCGGGCGCCACGCCCGCGAGTGCGGCGCGACAGGCGCTCGACGAGGCCGAAACCGATCCGGCGGCCGCGGATCGCGGCGCCCTGCTGACGGCGGCCGAAGGGCTCGAACCGGATATCGCGCTCACCCTGCTCACGGCCCGGCTCGCGCGCGACGGCGTCGTCTCGACCTGGAACACGCTGTGCCGCCCGGTATTCGCGGCGATCGTCGCCGGTCAGGAGCGGGGCCGCGGCCTGATCGAGGTCGAGCATCTGCTGTCCTGGGTGACGATCGCGGCACTGCACCGCGTGTTCCCGCCGGCCCGGCGCCCACGTTCCCAGGCGCCGATTCTCCTGGCCTGCACGGCGGGGGAGAACCACGTGTTGCCGATCGAAGTGCTGCGGGCCGCGCTGGCGGAGCGCGGCATCGTCGCGCTGTTGCTGGGCGCGGCGGTGCCCGACTCCGCCCTGACCGATGCCCTGTCGCACCAGCGGCGACCGAGCGTGCTCTTGCTATGGGCGCAGACGCGGGCGACCGCCGGGCCGGAAACGGTGTCCGCCGTTCGACCGGCGGCGCGGGTGCTGGTCGCCGGACCGGGCTGGGCCTCGGTTCCGTTGCCGTCCGAGGTGGTTTACGTCCGGGCCTTGGAGGACGCGCTCGACGCGCTGAGCGGGCACGGCGTTCGCCACGACATCTGGTGATCGATCCACCCGGCGGGGCTCATGCGGGCCGGAAGCGCGTGCCCCGCAGATGGTTCGGCCGGGCTCCGTACGCCGCCCCGGAACTCGGACGCGACAGGATCCGGCGTCGAACGCGCGACACGATCTCGGCCGCGTGACGATCGAGATCTGCTCGGCGCGACGGCCTAATCGCCAGCGGGCGGCGGCCGCAGAAGATGCTCTCCGGCGAGTTGAACGGCTTCGCGCCTGGAGTATCCGGGATGGTCGGCCACGATGAAGTGGCGGCCGATCGCCAGGGCGAAGGTCAGGGTGCTGCGTGCCTCGATCTCGTCGGGGTCGGTGATGAAGGCTCCGAACATCCTGCGCAGGTAGGCCATGCGCTCGTTGTCGATACGCCGCAGGCGCGCCGCGACGGATTCGTCGTTGCGGGCCCAGGCGCGGACCGCGAGATCGATCCGGTGCAGGTCTTCGGCGAAGGTCAGTCGTCCCGCGCGGCGGATTCGATCGGCGGCGTCGACGCCTTCGACGTCGGCTTGGGCGATCACTTCCGTCGTGCAGCGCCGCTCCCATTCGTCGAGCATTTCGCCGAGCAACGCGGGGCGGCCGTCGAAGTGCCCGTAGAAACCGCCTTTCGTGACGCCGAGTTCGGCGGCGAGCGTCTCGACGCGGACCGCCTCGGGTCCGCCTCGGGCCAAGGCGGCGAGTCCGGCTTCGATCCAGCGGGCTCGTGTTGTGCGGGGAACAGCGGGAATCGGGTCACCTCCATTGATCGCCCCGGATTTATACGTTACCGTACAGAACAACCGTACGGCACCGTATAAAAGAGCGGCCGCACCCTGCCCCGCGCCAGCGCGACAGAGTCGGGCGGAAGACAGGAAGGTCACCATGGACGCCAAGGGAAAGCTCCGCTGGGCAAGCGGCATCATGCTCGTGCTGGGCGCCGGACATCTACTTCTGCTGGCGCTTGCCGCCTGGGAGGAGGTCACCGGCTGGGTGGAGAAGGGGATCTGGGCGGCCGTCCCGCTCACGCTTTCCGGCGCGGAGACAGCGCAGACCGTGGAATCCCTGGAGAACAAAGTCACCTTCTGGGCCGGGCCTGGAAGTTTCGCCGTGCCGCTGATCCTTCTGGGTCTGCTGATCTGGCACCTCGCCGGCCGTGGGGTGGCCGTACCCGCCTGGCTCGGCTGGAGTCTTGCGCTGTGGTGTGTGCTGGGCGGCGTCCTTCTCGTGCCGTCCCCGTACTTCGTCGGCGTCATCGCCGGGGTGCTGGTCATCTGGGCGGCGCGACAGGACGATGGAGCGCCGATCGAGGGGGCATCTGCATCGTCCGCGGCTGAGCGAATCTGATCAACCATGGCGAGCGGCCATGCCGCATTTCCGGGCCGGGGGCGAATCCACGCCCCCGGCCCGTCTGCTACTTGGCCGGCACGATCGGCGTTGCTCCGCCCGGACCCGGCGCGGGCGGAACCAGCGCGCCCGCGGGCGTATTGGTGTTCGGCGCCGACCGCGCGGGCGGGGGCGCCAGCATCTGCAACGGTAGGGCTGGTGGCGGAGCCGCAGGCCCGCGGGCTCCGGGCGCGGGCTTGTCGGGGCCGCACCCGGGAGACGCGGACCCGCCCGGTGTGTCGCCGCAGGTCTGCGGAGGGCCGGCCGGAACAATGGGTTCCGCGGAGGCGGTGGCGGCAGCCAGGATCAGGGAAACCGACACACCAGCCGGTGCGATCCAGCGCCGCAGCGCCCGCATCGGGATCACAGCCATATCGGGTCACCGTAGACCGCGACCGAATTGTCGGCCGTCGCCGTGGAGATCGACACGATCGCGAACGAGCGCAGGCTGACCGCGCCCGCACACGCGTCGATCTTGATCTGGATCTGATCGACGGAGATCGAACCGTGCGCGCCGGCGAGCGCTTTCGTGCCGAACGTGATGCTGCTGATGGTGCCGGGCTTGATGGTGGTGGACATGTTCGGCAGCGCCAGCGCGCTGCCGCCGACCGCGAGCCCGGGCGACGGGACGACGGTCACCGAGGCGTTTGGGCCGATCGCCGCGGATATGCCCACGGTGAGGCCGTTGGAGACATCGGCCTGGCAGCCGATCTGGTAGCCCAGCTGCAACGTGCCCGAGTTCACCGCCGCACTGCCTTCTCCACCGATGTCGGCCGCCGCCGACAACGTGACGAACCCTTCCCGGGTGAACGGGGTCGCGGCCAGATTGGGTACGCGTTGCACGTCTTCGGCGGTCTTGCTGATCCGCAACTCCCAGCCGTCCTCGGTCTCGATGACGCGAGATTTGTCCGCCACCGGGTCAGCGGCCGCGGGGGCGGTGGTCATGCCGAACGCCGTGGTCGCAGCGATGCCGAGCATCGCTATCGTCGAGCCCTTCAATGAAATCCTTAGTCCTGTTAACAGTCGGACGTGATAGTACTGACTCGGCGCTCGGCACCGCACGAAAGACCGCTCATTCCGCGGCCCGGCAGCGGATTTTCGTCACCGATGGATGTATCCCCGGGTGAGTGGCGCGTCGTCCAGGCGCGGGGCGATCGACTCGCCGCCGAGCGCCTGCCGCAGCAAGGCCTGCTCGTCCTGGATGACGTGCATCACCGCGTTGATCAGGGCGAGGTGGGTGAACGCCTGCGGGTAGTTGCCCCAGTGCCGTCCGGTTCGGGGATCGATCTCCTCGGCGTAGAGCCCGAGGGGGCTGGCGTAGCCGAGCAGTTTCTCGCACAGCTGTTTGGCTCGCTTCTTCTCGCCGATCTCCGACAACGCCGAGACGAGCCAGAACGAGCAGATCGTGAAAGCGCCTTCCTCCCCGGCGCAGCCGTCGTCGGTCTCGCCGACGCGGTATCGCAGGACGAGGCCGTCTTCGGTCAATTCCTCCGCGATGGCCAGTACGGTGTTGCGCACCCGGTCGTCGTCCGGGGGCAGGAAACGAACCAGCGGGATGAGCAGGGTCGAAGCGTCCAGCGCCGTGCTGCCGTAGTACTGGGTGAACACCCGCCGCGAGTCGACCGCATGTGCGCAGATATCGGCGTGGATCTCGTCGGCGGCCCGTTGCCAGCGATGGGCGCGGTCGAAATCCTGGTGGATGCGAGCCAGCCGGGCGCCGCGATCCGCGGCGACCCAGCACATCACCTTGCTGGAGGTGAAGTGCTGGGGCTGCCCGCGCACCTCCCAGATGCCGTGGTCGGGCTCGCGCCAGTAGGTGAGGGCGCTCTTGACCGCGCGCCCCAGCAGCGGCCAAGCCCGCGCGTCGATCTGATCCTGGTGGCGGGCATAGAGGTAGACCGCGTCCAGCGCCGCGCCCCACACGTCGTGCTGGCGCTGGCGATAGGCGTCGTTGCCGGTGCGCACCGGACCCGCGTTGTCGTACCCGCGCAGATGGGGGAGGGTGTGTTCGGTGAGATCGGTTTCGCCCCCGATGCCGTAGACGATCTGCATGTCCCTGGCTTCCTCGGTCAAATCGAGGATGTAGGAGAAGAAGTCGTTCGCCTCCCAGCTGAAGCCCAGCGTGTACAGGCCCCACAACGCGAAGGCGGAGTCGCGGATCCACGAGTAGCGGTAGTCCCAATTGCGTTGTCCGCCAGGGGTTTCGGGTAGCGAGGTGGTGGCGGCGGCGGCGACCGCGCCGGTCGGGGCGAAGGTCAGGCCCTTGAGGGTCAGCGCGCTGCGGGTCAGTTCCGCGGTCCACGGATGATCAGGGAAGCGCCCGCCGGCCAGCCAGTGCCGCCAGTGGTGAATCGTCCGCAGCAGCCGTTCTTCGGCCTCTTCGACGTCGCCGGGAGCGTCGCGAGTGCCCCAGGAGAGCGCACAGAAGCGGGTGTCGCCCGTCTTCAGCATGGTGCGGGCGACCGCGTGCGTGCCTTCCAATCCCAACCGCATGTCGGTGCTCAACGTCAACTGCAGATCGGTTCCGTCGGCGCCGGCTTGTGCGAGGTAGTAGCTGCCGAGGTAGTCCCACCGCGCGCGGTATCTGCCGTACTCGAAGGCCGGTTGGCAATCGAGGTTGAAGTGGATCTGTCCGGTCTCGCAGTGCACCGTCCGCAGCAGGATGTGCTCGGCGTCGTAGTCCGTGGGAGTGCGCCGATGGGCGCTGCGGCCCGGCGTCTGGTGCCGCCACGGCCCGACCAGCAGCACGTCGCGCACCGTCGCCCAGCCGTCGCCGCTGCGCCAGCTCGTCTCCATGACCATGGTGCCGGGGATGTACCGGCGGTCGGTGGGCACCATGAAGTCGGCGGGAGCGAACCGGAACGAGCCGGCGGATCGATCGAGTATCGCGGCGAAGACGCTGGGGGAGTCCATCCTCGGCAGGCACATCCACTCGATGGCTCCGCTGGGGGCGATGAGAGCGGTGACCTCGCAATCGGAGATGAACCCGTAGTCGTCGATGCGCGGGAACGCCGTGAGCCGCGGCGCGCGTTCGATCTCGTCCATGCCTTGCTCCATCGTCGTCTCGGCCCCACCTTCGGCCGGGCATCCGCGCGATTACCTGCTGGACCGCCTTCCCTCAGCGCTGCGAGCGATACGGGCGTGCGTGATGTGACGCTCTTCTAGCCCATCACCTTCGGGGCTGTGTCGGCAAGCCCCTGCGAAGTCAGCGACGGTCTTCCGCGCGGTGCGCATCCGGGCTGACCAGGCGTCGGGCGGCGAGAACGGTGGCGGCGCGGCGTTCGCCGATGTTGTGGTGGTCGGTGCGGGTGGCGTGCATGGCCGCGGTGCGGGCCAGATCGGTCAGCATGACGATCAGGGTGACGGGCCCGAACGCCGACGTGATCCAGCCCCGGTCCTGTCCATGGCGGATCTCGGCGAGTTTTCCGGCGATGACGCGGCGGATGGCGTCTTCGGCGGCGGGGATGTGGGTCTGCTCGATCTCGGCCCAGGCCTGCAGCCGGGCGTTGTCGGGGTGCGCGATGTAGTGGTCGAAGAGTCTGCCCACGTAACCGGGCAGGTCGGCGGCGTCCAGGGCGGTTTCGTCGGTGGTCTGGGCGACCCATTGCTCGGTGACCGCGGCGTAGAGCTCGTCCTTGCCCGCGAAGTACGCGTAGAGCCGGTCCTTGCTCGCCCTGGCCGCGGCGGCGATCCGGTTGATGCGCGCACCGGCGATGCCGTACCGGGCGAACTCCGCTTTGGCCGCGACGAGAATTCGGTCGCGGGTGGCCTGACCTGCTGCGCGCATGGCGGCATCCTATCTTGCCGAACCGTTTGGTTCGGATATACAGTTGCCGAACCAAACGGTTCTGAAACTGCGGCGGGAACGAGGATGGACATGGGCTCTGCAGGGCGTGGCTGGCGGGATCTCGCCGAGCGGGAGGCCGGGGTGTCGGCGGCCGAGTTGGATGCGCTGTGGGCCGGCCTGCCGGTCGCGCATGCCGAGGACATCCTGGGTGAGTGGAAGGGGGCGGCGTTCCCGACCGGGCATCCGCTGCGCAAGGCGCTGTCGGTGAACCGCTGGTACGGCAAGACCTTCCACGGCCTGCTCGATGCGAAACCGTTGATCTGCCGGGCCGAGGACGGGTCGCTGTTCTCCAATGTCGAACTCGGCGGCGGTGGGGAAGCGACGTTGTGGAACGTCGAATTCCGCGGCGAGGTGACCGCCACCATGGTCTACGACCGCCGCCCGGTCCTCGACCACTTCAAATGGCTCGACGAGAACACGCTGATGGGCATCATGAACGGCCGTCCCGACGTGGTGCTCGTCGATGGCGAGCACTTCTACTTCCTGCTCGAGCGGGTCTGAGCGATGCTGACCACCACCGCGGTGCTCTCCCGCGATCCCGCCGCGCCGTTCACCGTCGAAGCCGTCGAACTCGACGCACCCCGCGACGACGAGATCCTGGTGCGGGTGCTGGCCACCGGCATCTGCCACACCGACCTGGTCACCCGTGCGGCGGGCGGCGCCGACCATCCCGTGCTGCTCGGGCACGAAGGCGCCGGAGTGGTGGAGACCGTGGGCGCGGCGGTGACCGGCGTGCGGCCCGGCGATCGTGTCGTGCTGACCTTCCGGCATTGCCGAACGTGCCGGAACTGCCAGGCGGGACGTCCGGCGTATTGTGTGCGCGCGGTGGAACTCAACCAGTTCGGCGCCCGAGCGGACCGGACGCGCCGGGTCACCGTCGCGGGAACGCCGGTGCGGGACGGGTTCTTCGGCCAGTCCAGCTTCGCCGCGTACGCCCTGAGCACGGCCGACAACACGGTAGTCGTCGACACCGAGGTCGACCCTACGGTGCTGGCTCCGCTGGGATGCGGGTTCCTGACCGGTGCGGGAGCGGTGCTGAATGTGCTGCGGCCGGACCGGGTTGCCCGGGTCGCCGTCTACGGCGCGGGCGCCGTCGGCATGGCCGGTGTGCTGGCGGCGCTGGCGTGCGAGGTCGCCGAACTCGTCGTGATCGAGCCGTCCCCGTTCCGGCGGGCGTTGGCGCGGGACCTCGGCGCCACCGCGGTCCTCGATCCGGCGGCCGACGACGTCGTGCCCGCGGTTCGCGAGCTGACCGACGGCGGGGCCACCCACGCACTCGACACCACGGGATCGGCGAAAGTACTCGCCGCGGCGGCCGCCGGAGTCGCGATCGGCGGCACCGTGGTCGCGGTCGGTCTCGGCGCCGGAGTCCCGCAGATCGACCTGCGCGACATCGTGTTGGGCGGCAAGGTGATCCGCGGCTGTCTCGAAGGCGACGCGGTACCCGCTACCTTCATCCCCCACCTGCTGGACTTGCACGCCGCCGGCCGCTTCCCGATCGATCGGCTCGTCACCACCTACCCGCACACCGACATCAACCTCGCGCTGGCACAGCAGCGTGCGGGCACGATCGTCAAACCTGTTCTGACTTGGTGACCGCCCGGCCCGTCGGCAGCCGGGCGGGTTCGGACGGAGGGAGCACGGCGAGTCGCCGTTTCGCGGACTCCTGCCGAGCGGAAACCATTTGAGAGCCGAAGGCTCCGGTCCTTACCCTCAGCGTGTGAAGGGGTTCACCGGGCTGCTGAATGTGGTCGATGTCGAGGCGACGTGCTGGGAGGGGAAGGTTCCTGCGGGCGCGGTCAGCGAGATCATCGAGATCGGGCTGACCGTGGTCGACTTGGACGCGCGGGAGCGGATCGCCAAGCACCGCATCCTGGTTCGGCCGGTCCGGTCGGCAGTCGGCGAGTTCTGCACCGAACTGACCGGGCTCACGCAGGCCGAGGTCGACACCGGCATGGAATTCGCCGACGCCTGTCGTCTGCTCGCGGCCGAGCACCGGGCGGGACTGCGGCCGTGGGCCAGCTGGGGCGACTACGATCGCAAACAGTTCGAACGGCAGTGTGCCGCCACCGGTGTCGAATATCCCTTCGAACACCGTCACACGAATGCCAAGCAGGTCTTCTCGGAGGCTTACGGATCGGCTCGCCGTCCGGGCATGGCCGAAGCGCTCCAGCTCGCCGGGCTGCCGCTGGAGGGCCGTCACCACTGCGGTGCGGACGACGCCTGGAATATAGCCGCTCTCGTCTTGGACATCGTCGGCCGCAGCGCTTGGCGCACCACCACGGGAGCCTGACGTGCCGGTGTCGCAGGAGGTGAGCCGTCGGCGGTCCTGGTCCGATCGGCGCTAGGCCGATTCCGCTGAACGCAGCCCACGAGCGGCACTGTTACGCACGACTCTCAGCGCTCGTGGACTCGGGCGGTGGGCGGCAGTGCCGGTTCGATCACCGCAGGCGCCCTGCGATCGTGGTGGCGACGTCGATTGTCTCGGCGCACACGTCCCAGTCGACGCCCGAAGTTATCCCTGGGACGGCGATCCCCAAATAGAACGATCCGCCAGAAGGCACCGACACGTGCACGTCGCAGCTGCCGTTACGGCCGTCCGGCCGGATAGTGGGCTCCAGTACGGCGCGCCGTCCGGCTACCGTGACGGTCCGCTCCAGCGGCCGGTGAATCTCGCGTTGTCCGAGATCGCTGAGGTCGACGTTATGGGGCGCGAATCCGATCGTGAAGCTGCCGGACGCTCCGGTTTGGATGGAAGACCACGAGCAGCGCGGCAGCTGCTTCGGGGGCGTGGACGCCTCGGCCTCGGGCTCGAGCACGAAGCGAGCGATATCGTCCGGCCCGAGCACGCTGCACGGGTGATAAGTGAGTTCGGCCGGCGTCCACGGCTGCGGCGGCAGTGGTACGGCCGGCGACGTGGTGACGCTGCTCGGCGATGCCGTCTTCGGCGGCGTGTCGGCGGTCTCGCAACCGGCCACCGTCGCGGCGGCCACGACACTGCCGATTACCCCGGACAGCCAGCGGTGCCGATCTCGCACAGAATTCCCCATCGGCGCTCCTCCCTGCACCGATCACACCACAATCCCCGCGAATGTCGATAGTCACGGGATCCCGTGGGCCGGAATCCGGATATGCCGTCCCAGCCCGCGAAGGCGGAGCGACTTGCTGGTTTGTGCACTGCGAATGGGGATACCACGCGAAAGGGCCGGAGTGCGCGGGATGCGGCTCCCGAGACCGCGGAAAGGTGGCTGGCATGGTGTCGAGCACGCTCGTCGCGCTTTCCCACGCGTCGGCGGAGGCGCCGCCCGGTCTGCTGCCCGCGCGCCAGCAGATGGCGTTCTCGCTGGGATGGCACATCGTGCTGGCCTGTTTCGGGGTGGCGTTCCCCGCCATGATCTACGTCGTGCACCGCCGTGGCATCGTCCACGACGACCCCGTCGCCCTGGGGCTGGCCAAGCGGTGGGCGACGGTGTCGGCGATCCTGTTCGCCATCGGCGCGGTCTCCGGAACGGTTCTCAGTTTCGAGATGGGCCTGCTGTGGCCGGGACTCATGGGCCGCTACGGCGACGTGCTGGGCTTGCCGTTCGCCTTCGAAGGGCTTTCCTTCTTCATCGAAGCGATCTTCTTGGGCATCTACCTCTACGGATGGGGTCGCATGCCGCCGCGCCGGCATCTCGCGATGCTCGTGCCGATGGGCCTCGCGGGGGTGGTCGGCACGTTCTGCGTGATCAGCGTCAACGCGTGGATGAACAATCCGACCGGCTTCCGGCTCGTCGACGGCGAGGTGACCGACGTCGATCCGTGGCGAGCGATGTTCAACGACGGCGTCTACCTGCAGTTCGCGCACATGTGGGTCGGGGCGTTCATGCTCGTCGGATTCCTGGTGGCCGGTGTGTACGCGGCCGGTCTGCTGCGCGGCCGCCGGGACGACCACCACCGGCTGGGCTTCACGGTCCCCTTCGTCTTCGCTACCGTCGCCGCGCTCGCGCAACCGCTCATCGGGCACGTTCTCGGCATGCGGGTGCACGATACGCAACCGTCCAAGTTGGCCGCGTTCGAACTGGCCACCACCACCGAGGGCCCGGCCCCGCTGCGGTTGGGCGGCGTGCTGGTGGACGGTGAGGTCCGCGGAGCGCTCGAGATCCCCCGCCTGGGTTCGGTCATCGCCCGCAACTCGCTGACCGCCCCTGTCCCCGGTCTGGACGCGGTCCCCGTCGAGGATCGGCCACCGGTCAACATCACCCACCTCGCGTTCCAGACCATGGTCGTGATCGGCACCCTGCTCGCGCTCCTGGTGCTGGTGTTCTGGTTGCTGCGCTGGCGGCGCCGCGACCTGCGGGACGAGCGCTGGTTCCTGTGGGCGGCGGTTGCCGCCGGTCCCTTGGCCGTGGTCGCGCTCGAGTGCGGCTGGATCGCCACCGAAGTGGGCCGCCAGCCGTGGACGGTGTGGCAGGTGCTGCGCACCACCGAGGCCGCCAGTACGAGCACCGGCCTGTGGTGGAGCTATGTCAGCGTGCTGCTGGTGTATGTCGGGATGACGGTGGGCGCCGTCGTCGTCCTGCGTTCCATGGCTCGCCGCTGGCGCGGCGGCGCCACCACCATCACCGCTCCCTATGGGCCCGGGGCGTCGCCGGTCGACCAGGCGCAGCGCGCCCGCAGCATCGGAGAGCCGTGACGATGGATCTGTCGGACGTGGTCGCGACGGCGATGTTCCTCGGTGTGGTGGCGTACGCGCTGTTCGGTGGCGCGGACTTCGGCTCCGGATTCTGGGATCTCACCGCGGGCGGAGCCCGGCGCGGCAGCCGTCTGCGGGTGCTCATCGACCACAGCATCGGGCCGGTGTGGGAAGCCAATCACGTCTGGTTGATCTACATCCTGGTGTTCCTCTGGACTGCCTATCCGACGGTGTTCGCGGCCATCATGACCACCCTGTTCATCCCCATGAGCCTGGCCCTGCTCGGAATCGTGTTGCGCGGGGCGAATTTCGCCTTCCGCAAATACTCCGCGACGCTGGGCCAGGCGCGCCTGTTCGGCGCCTTGTTCGCCGGCGCGTCGCTCATCACGCCGTTCTTCTTCGGCACCGCCGTCGGGGCGATCGCCTCCGGCCGGGTGCCCGCCGAGGGGTACGGCGACGTGGTGACGTCGTGGCTCAATCCGACCTCCCTGCTGGGCGGCACGCTGGCCGTGGGAACGTCCGCCTTCCTGGCCGGGGTCTTCCTCACCGCCGACGCCGCGCGTTCGGGTGACCACGCCCTCGCCGGCTATCTGCGCAACCGCACGCTCCTGGTCGGCGGTGTGACCGGGGCGGTCGCGATCGCGGCGATCGCGCCGATCCGGCGGGACGCGCCGACCCTCGGCGCCGGACTGCTCGGGCGCGCGCTACCCCTGATCGCGCTCTCGGCCGCCGCGGGCGTGCTCACTCTCGTGCTGGTGTACCGCCGCCGCTTCGGGTGGGCGCGGGTGCCGGCGGCGGCCGCGGTCTCGGCGATCGTCGTCGGATGGGCGGTCGCGCAGACGCCGTGGATCCTCGTGGACGAGATGCTCATCGCCGATGCCGCAGGCGCCAGGGCGACACTGCTGGGACTGCTCGCTGTCGTGGCCGTCGCCGCCGTCACGGTGCTACCCGCCCTGGCTTATCTGTTCTGGCTCACCCAGACCGACGCGTGGGTCCGCGACGAGCGGGTGCCCAGCGAGTCGCCGGAGCACGCGCAGTAGCCGGCCGAGCGGCCCGCGTTCGTGCTCCCTATGTGCGGAATGGGTACCGATAGATCGGTTTGTTTACGGTCGCGCGTGGTATCCGCTGCACGTATCGGCTCGACAGCGCGGTCGTGCCGGTACCCATGGGGCCCCCTCACTGCTCGAACGATGTCGCGAATGCTCGCGCCGTGCGAGGGCGAGGTGCCTGTTGTCAAGGATGGACGGCGCAGAGGAATTGCATCGTGATCGAGAACGCGAACATGCCCATCACCGACGAGGAAGACCGGGACCGGATCATCTGGCCCGAGTCCAGCAAGATGAGCGCCTGGTGGGCGGACGTGATGGGGCATCGGTTCCCGCGAACCCAGACCACGCCATCGAGTTGATTCCGCCCTCCGGCACGCGGGTGCGCTGCCCGGCCTCTGCGTGATACGGATGCACGCCGGACTGCCAGGGTGGTGCCGTACTCCCGCTCGCTGGGCTCGACACGCACGGCCTGAATCGCGGCGCTGCGGTACACGGAGCGTGTGTCGAGGCCGCCTGTGTGCGGTGCTCTACGCGCCCGAGCCTTCCGGCTGCGGTGGCCGGCGCAGTGCGAGGAGTTTGTCGATGATCTCGATCGCCGTCAGCGGAGGCGGTGCGGCGCCCGCCGCGGCGTCGGTGCGGATCCGGGCGGCCAGGCCCGCGGGGCAGCGGTCGCCCGGCCGCGCGGTGGTGGCGCATGCCGTACAGCCCTCGACAGCATCGGCGAGATGGGCTTCGACATTGCGCACATCGAGCGCGGCGATCAAATCCAGCCCGCTCAAGAAGTTGATCGGCATGTCGATGGGTTCCTCTGGTTCAATATCCGATCGGGTCGGCGGTCGCCCAGGATTGTTCCAGCCTTCCCCGCACCGCGCAGTCCGACACGGCCGGATATCGGACGGCTTTCCGGTGACGAGGTAGCCACCGGGTTCGCACGCAGTTCACGAGACGGGCTGGAACACTTGTCCGGCGGGTGCGGCCCCGATTGCGTGGCCGACGACTTTGTCGGCCTTCCGACGTCATTGTCGGGGCGGATATCCGGTGACAGCGTTGTCGTTCGGACGTAGGGCTCACCCGTTTATATAGGCTCCGCATCGGTAATGTAACAGATGGATATACCTTCTGGGAACCCCTAGCGAATTGCGGGGTGATTGCGCTTGTCCCAGGTCGCCCGTGCTTGTCGCGCGCGTTGCCGGGAGCAGGCAAAGACTCAGCGAAGATCGCGCCACGGCCTCCGGTGCCGGAGGCAGCGATCGCTCAGCCGCCGGGCGTGGTCGACAGCCGGGCCCGACGGGTGAGGGTGAGCCCTATTCCGTCGGCAGCCGCGCGGACGGATGCCGCGTGGGCCTCGGGACGAAACCGGTGAGACGGGCCCGCCACGCTGATCGCCGCCACCACCTGGTCCGCCTCGCTGACCGGGGCGGCCACGCAGACGAGACCGGGAGCGGACTCTTCGAATTCGAACGCCACGCCCTCGGCCGCGATGCGATCGAGCTGGTTGCGCAGCGTGCCCGGCAGGACCATCGTGCGCGGAGTGTGGCGACGGAGCGGTCCGGCCAGTATCCGGTCACGGAGCGCGGCGTCGGCATTGGCCAGCAGCACTTTGCCGATGGCTGTGCAATGCACCGGCATGCGGCCGCCGATCCGGGACGGGGCGCTCGCCTGCCTGCGTCCGCCGATCTTCGTCAGGTACACGACATCCGTTCCATCGAGAACGCCGAGATGCACGGTCTCGTGGATCCGCGCGTTCAACTCCTCCAGGAACGGAATGGCCACCTCGAGCAAACTCCGCTCGACCGACGCGCGCATTCCCAGTTCGAACAGGTGCCCCCCGAGCCGATACCCGGCTTCGGTCCGGTCCAGCAGCCGCACCGCCACCATGTCGCCGAGGACCCGGTGCAAGGTTCCCTTCGGTATTCGGGTCCGCCGCCCCAGTTCGGCCAGGCTGAGTGCGGTGTCGTCGATCGCGAACGCCTCGAGCACCGCCATGACCTTCCCCAGCACGGTCGAACCGTCTACCGCCCGACCGGCGAACGCAGATGACACCTCGACCTCCAACCTTGCCGGTGGACCCCACCCTACCGAGCAGTGTTCGACTCAGTGGAACGCAATGCTGGCGGGCCCGTCCTACCTGCGGCGACAGTGAGACACTGCCTGACCCCTCCACAAGGATTCCGAGACTTCCCATGCCGATTCCTTCCAGCCTCGACCGAGGCTCCGTGACCGCGGACGCCACCACGATCGCCGCCGCCCGGCTCGGCGCCGCCGCCCGCACCCGCATTCCGTGCGCCCCGGTGCGCGACCTGATCGGAGCCGACGACGTTGCCGCGGCATATGCGGTGCAGGAGCGGCTGACCGTCGAGCGCATCGCGGACGGAGCCGAAGTGGTCGGACGCAAGATCGGCTTGACTTCCCCGGCGGTGCAGCGCCAGCTGGGCGTCGACCAACCGGATTTCGGAGTGTTGTTCGACGATATGCGGTACCGGCAGGACACGCCCGTCCCGCTGAGCAGGCTGCTGCAACCGAAGGTGGAAGCCGAGATCGCGTTCGTGCTCGCCCAGGATCTGGCCGACGGCCCGCTGGACGAGCGGCAAGTGCGCGGCGCGGTCGATTACGCCGTGGCCGCGCTGGAGATCGTCGACAGCCGCATCGCGGGCTGGGACATCACCTTCGGTGACACCGTCGCCGACAACGCCTCCAGCGGTCTGTTCGTGCTGGGCGCCGAACATCGCACGCTCGATTCCTTCGACCCGGTCTCGGCGCGGATGCGCATGTCGATCGACGGTGTCGAAGTGTCGACGGGAAGCGGCGCCGCCTGCCTCGGCGATCCGCTGCACGCCTTGGCCTGGCTGGCACGGACCACGCGAGAGTTCGGCAGGCCGCTGCGCGCCGGTCAGATCGTTCTCTCCGGGGCGCTCGGGCCGATGGCCCCGATCGAGGGCCCCGCCACCGTCACCGCCGACATCACCGGACTCGGCTCGGTGACCGCGCCCTTCATCCAGGAGTGAGACCATGAACGACAACCCCGCCAAGCTCGAAGTCGCGGTGATCGGGTCGGGCAATATCGGTACCGATCTGATGATCAAAGTGATCCGGCACTCGACGGTGTTGGAGATGGGCGCGATGGTCGGCATCGACCCGGCATCCGACGGCCTCGCCCGCGCCCGCCGGTTCGGTGTCCCGACCACCGCCGACGGCGTCCAAGGCCTGCTGGAGCTGCCGAACTTCGGCGAGATCGGCGTGGTCTTCGACGCGACTTCCGCCAAGGCGCACGCCGCCCACGCCGCGGTGCTCGGACCGCTCGGCAAACGCCTGATCGATCTGACACCGGCCGCGCTGGGCCCGTTCGTCGTACCGGCGGTGAACCTCGAGGAACACCGCCACGCCCCGAACGTCAACATGGTCACCTGCGGCGGGCAAGCGACGATCCCGATCGTCGCGGCCGTCTCCCGGGTCGCCCCGGTGCCCTACGCCGAGATCGTCGCGTCCATCGCGTCGAAATCCGCGGGCCCCGGTACCCGCGCGAACATCGATGAATTCACCGAGACCACCGCGCACGCGATCGAAACGGTCGGCGGCGCCCGCCGCGGCAAGGCCGTCATCATCCTCAATCCGGCGGACCCGCCGCTGATCATGCGGGACACGGTGCTGTGCCTGGTCACCGCACCGGACCCGGCCACACAGCTGGCGATCCGGGAATCGGTCGAGCGAATGGTCGCGCAGGTGGCCGCCTACGTGCCCGGCTACCGGCTCAAGCAACAGGTTCAGATCACCGCCGTGCCGCGGGACCAACCCGTGCGCACCCTGCTCCGCGCGGACGCGGTGGACGCGCCGACCCATCAGGTGTCGGTGTTCCTCGAGGTCGAAGGCGCCGCGCACTACCTGCCGGCATACGCGGGCAACCTCGACATCATGACCTCGGCCGCGCTGCGCTACGCCGAATCCATCGCAGGCACGATCGCCGCACCGGCAGAACAGGGAGCGCTCCGATGACCACCCGGCTGTTCATCCAAGACGTCACGCTTCGCGACGGCATGCACGCGGTGCGCCACCGCATCACTCCCCACGACGTCGGCCGGATCGTGGCGGCGCTCGACGCCGCGGGGGTCGACGGCATCGAGGTCGCCCACGGCGACGGCCTCGCCGGAGGCAGCTTGAACTACGGCCCCGGAAGCAATACCGACTGGGAATGGATCGAAGCCGCTGCCGCGAATCTCACCCACGCCCGGCTGACCACGCTGCTGCTGCCCGGCATCGGCACCATCAAAGAACTGGAGCAGGCCTACCGGCTCGGCGTCCGGTCGGTCCGGGTGGCCACCCACTGCACCGAAGCCGACGTGTCCGCTCAGCACATCGCCACCGCACGGGAACTCGGCATGGACGTCTCCGGATTCCTGATGATGTCGCACCTGGCCGAACCGGACCGCCTGGCCGGACAAGCGAAGCTGATGGAATCGTATGGGGCGCAATGCGTCTACGTCACCGATTCCGGCGGACGGCTGACCATGGACGGTATCCGCGACCGGGTCCGCGCCTACCGCCGGGTGCTCGATCCGGCCACCGAGATCGGCATCCACGCGCACGAGAACCTGTCGCTCTCGGTGGCCAATTCCGTGGTCGCGGTGGAAGAAGGCGTCACCCGGGTCGACGCCTCGCTCGCGGGGCACGGCGCCGGAGCGGGCAACTGCCCGATCGAACCGTTCGTCGCGGTCGCCGACCTGTACGGCTGGAAGCACAACTGCGACCTGTTCGCCTTGCAGGACGCCGCCGACGATCTGGTGCGGCCGTTGCAGGACCGCCCGGTGCGCGTGGACCGCGAGACCCTCACACTCGGATATGCCGGGGTGTACTCGTCATTTCTGCGGCACGCCGAAACGGCGTCGCGGCGCTACGGCATCGATGTGCGCACGATCCTGCTCGAAGTGGGGCGCCGCGGCCTGGTCGGCGGTCAAGAAGACCTCATCATCGATATCGCCCTGGACCTGCTCGCCGACTCCAGCGGGACGGCTGCCGGGGATATGCCTCCGCAGGGACTGTCGATCAGCTGAGCCAAGAATCGCTGGGCCACCCGAATGCTCCGAGTCGGTCCGCCGCATCGGCGAGCCGTTCTCGAACAGGGAGCGGCCGAGCGGATCCGTCATCCGCCCGGCCGTGTCGAACACCTCGATTCGGTTCTCCGGAATATCGATCAGAACGGCGTGAAGAAGAAGCCGAACCACGCGCCTACCGCAGCGCCGACCGCACAACCGATGACGGCGCCGACGATGAAGAACCAGATGCCGATGGCGATACCGATCGCGCAACCGATCGCCGCACCGATCAAGGCGCCACCGAACAGGGCGTCGTGCATCAGACCCTGCAGCTCAGGTGCGACCGCGGCGGGTGACGGCACGCCGGCCGCCGGAGTCAGCGTCAGTGTCCTGCCCGACTGATCGAGCGAGGGTGTGACGCTGAAATTCTGTCCGGTCTCCATTCGCAGCGTCGTCGGGATCGCACCGACGATCGCGCCGTCGTCAGCGAGCACGTTGACGCCGGCCGGTGTCACCTCGAACCGGCCGGAATCCAGATCGACCGTCGCGGTGCGGTGATCCGAAGCCAGGGTCGTCGTGTAGGAGATAGGCCCATCCACCCCGTTGAGCGTGAGGTCTGCCAGGGTGCCCTCACCGTGTGCTGTGGCCGTTGCTATGCCTGTCGTCGCTATGGCGAACAGGGCGGTTGCCACCAATTTCTTGATAAACATTGGAAGTCCAATCATCGGACGATGTTGTTGGAATTCCCCCGGGCGGGCGACGTTGACCGTCAAACCTGATCCTGCCCCCCACCAGGTGCAATGTCGATAGGTATCCCGTATGGGTAATTTTCGTAATTTGGGTCGGAATTTAGCTCCTGCCCACATTCCGGTTCTCGGTCCGGCAGGAATTGCAGGAGAGTGCGAGCCCGGCCGCGCCCGGTGCACCGTCGTGGACAGGTTCTCCGGCCGTGGGCACGGCGACGCCGAGTTCGTTCTCGACGCGCCCGTCGCCGACCGGCTGCTGTTGCCCGCTCTGGATCCGGACGGCGACACCGTGATCGTGGCGCCGGGGCCTGATGCGGGGACAGACGTCACCCCGCAGCCGCTGGTCGACGCGACGCGTGATCTAGGACGGGTGCGCGCCGAGGGCGTCGAGGCGGCAGAGGCGGCGGTGTGGCGATTCCGTGGCGACGGTGCCGCCGCCGTGCGACGGCTCTACGATCGGGCCGCGCTGGCGACGGACTGCGACAGTCTCGGGCTGAGCGCGGCGATGCTGACGGCCACCGTCGGCTACCCCGGGGTGCGCGAGCAGTTCGGCCGCCCGATCGGGTCCTTCCAGGCCTTCGAACGCGCGTGCGCGGACATGCTGGTGCAGATCTCGGTGGCCCGGCGACTGGTGGCGGACGCCGTGCGGGCCGAGGTCGCGTCCGCACCGGACGCCGGGGACGCGGCCGCGATGGCCAAAGCGTTCGCCACCGAGATGGCGGTGCGGGTGGCGGGGAAGGCCATGTAGCTGCACGGCATCGGGTTACACCTGGGAGAGCGGGATCCACGCGTACCTCGAGCGCGCCACACTCGATCGGTCCCTCTTCGGCGCTCCTGCCCGGCACCGGCAACGACGGGCCCGGCGATACGCCTCGGCGCGGCCAGCGCAGGGGGGCATCGCCGGGCAGCCACTCGTAGGCGCGCCGGAGAACCGGATCAGTCCCCCGGCGCCTCGGTGAAGCGCTGGAGGTACAGCGGCTCGCCCAATGTCTCCAACAGATCGAGTTCGGTCTCCAGATAGTCGACGTGCTGCTCTTCGTCTTCGAGGATGTGCTCGAAGATGCGAGCCGAAGTCACGTCCCCGCGCGAACGCATCAACTCGATGCCCCGGCGGAGCCGTTCGACCGCTTCCAACTCGATTTGCAGATCGGCCCGCAGTTGCTCGGGCACGCTCTGCCCGATGCGCAGCGGGTTGAGCTTCTGGTAGTTGGGCAGCCCCTCGAGGAACAGGATCCGGTCGGTGAGGAGCTCGGCATGTTTCATCTCATCGATGGACTCGTGCCGAGTGTGCCGCGCCAGCTTGGTAAAGCCCCAGTTCTCCTGCATCTTGGCGTGCAGGAAGTACTGGTTGATCGCCGTGAGTTCGGCCGTCAGTTGCTCGTTGAGCAACGCCACGATGTCCTTGTCGCCGTCCATAGCAGCGATCGTGGCACAGAATGTGCGCAGCGCGGGAGAGACCGCCTGGCGTGTCGGATCAGGCGGCCGAGGGCTGTGCCCCGGTCGTCGCGCGGGCGCGGCCGATCACCTCGGCCAATCGCGCCGTACAACTGCCGCAGCCGGGCTTCCAGCCGCAGGCGTTCTTCACTTGGCGGACACTGTCGGCCCCGGCCGCGACGCAGGTGTGCACGTCCCCTTCGGACAGCGCGTTACAGATGCACACGTACATGAAGCCTCACAGTCACCGTTTCACTGAGGTTAGCCTCGACTAACGAGGTAAGCCTCCCCTAATGTATAGCAGGTCGATCCCTCCGTGGGAACCCCGGCGCGCCGCCCGGTGCGACAGCTGTTGTCGCGGCCCGCGAACGGCCGTGGAGCTAGGCCCCTGCCAGCCGTTTCGCGGCAAGCTGCCGCAGTTCACGGGACATGATCTTGGCGCTGCCGGTGAGCGTGATGTCCCGCTCGGCGAACAACAGCACGTGCCGGGGAACCTTGTAAGCTGGCCAGCCGCTCGCGCAGGAACGCGCGGATCCTGCGGCGTCCACCGTCGCGCCCGTGTGGGGCACCACGCACGCCACCACGACCGTGTTCCCGGCAGCGGCCGGCCGCTGCTGCCCGCGATCTCGTCCTCGGGTGTGCCGGAGGGGAAGCATGTGGTGATTGTGAAGATCTCGGTGTTGGCGTAGGCGTGGCCCGGCTCGGTCCAGGTGGTCGACACGCGAGGGTGGCGCGCCGCGGGCGTCTTCACGTCCACGAAGCGCAGGCCGCTCAGGTCCGTGGTGGCCCAGGTGGGCGCGCCTTCCAGCTGAGCCCACTGATGCGATGAATACCGGCGAGGGTGCGTGCGGCAACCGGCCGCCGCGGGCATCCAGATCGTCCTCGCCGGGCAGCGGACGTAACCCGTTGCCACTACAGCGGATTCGCCCGCTCGTCGGTGTGCGGGCTGCCGGAGAGGGTGGCGCGGCGGATCGGCATGGACCGCTCAGGCGAGATACCGGACCAGGTGCTCGGCGACGCAGGCCGGCTTGTCCGCGCCCTCGGCGATGATCGTCACGGTGCGTTCGGCTTGGACCCCGCCGGGCACATCGGTGACGGCGGTGAGCGTGACGGTGCCGCGCACCCGGCTGCCGACCCGGACCGGGCTGATGAAGCGGACCTTGTTCAGCCCGTAGTTGATCGCCATCCGGGCCGACGTCACCGACATCACCTGCTGGCTGATGGGGGCGAGCAGGGCGAGGGTGAGGAATCCGTGCGCGATGGTGGCGCCGTACGGGCCGCCTGCGGCGCGCTCGGCGTCGACGTGGATCCACTGCCGATCGCCGGTCGCCTCCGCGAACAGGTCGATGCGCCGCTGGTCGATCTCGATCCACTCGCCGGGGCCCAGCACGGTGCCCACGGCGGCGCGCAGCGCGTCGAAATCTTGGAAGTCGGTCATGCGCATCCTTTCTGCGGTCGCGCCTGCACGATATCCGGCGCCCGACGCTCTACCGCAGGTGGACCTTCATCACCTTGCCGGTCGCGTTGAGCGGCAGCGTGCGCAGAAACGCACCGAGCGGGGGACTTTGTAGCCCGCCATCCGCTCGCGGCTCCATGCGATCAGCTCCGCTTCGGTGACCGGGTCCTTGGTCACCACGAAGGCCCGGCCGACCTGCCCGAGCCGTTCGTCCGGCACACCGATGACGGCGGCCCGCGCGACCGCGGGGTGTTCCAGCAGAAACCCCTCTATCTCGGCGGGATAGGCGTTGAACCCGCCGACGATGAACATGTCCTGCTTGCGTCCGACGATGCGCAACCTGCCCTCGGGATCGAGGATGCCCAGGTCGCCGGTGTGCAGCCAGCCCTCCGGGTCGATCGCCTCGGCCGTCGCCCGCGGGTCGTCCAGGTAGCCCTGCATCACGCTGTAACCGCGGACCAGCACTTCACCGTCCTCCGCGATGCGGACCTCGACACCGTCGCAGGATTTCCCCACGGTCGCCGCGATCTGCTCGAAGGTGTCCCCGGGCCGGGACGCGGTGGCGGTGCCCGCCTCGGTCAATCCGTATCCGGTCATGATCGAGCGGAACGGAAGTTCTTCACGCATCCGGCGGATGAGTTCCACCGGGATGTCGGCCGCCCCGGTGACCGCGGCTCGCAGCGAGGACAGATCGTGCGTACCGGCGGCCTCCACCAGCGAGTGGTAGAGCGTCGGCGGGCCGGGTAGCATCGTCATCCGTTCCCGCGCCACCAGTTCCAGCACGCGATCGACGTCGAAGACGGGGACCGGAGGGATCGTGGCGCCACGGATGAGCGAGGCCACGAGACCGGCTTTGTAGCCGAAGGTATGGAAGGACGGGTTGACGATCAGATAACGGTCGCCTTCCCGCAGATCCGCCAGATCGCACCACTCCGCGTAGAGCCGCAGCGTCTGCGCGTGATTCATCATCACGCCCTTGGAACGCCCGGTGGTGCCGGAGGTGTAGATGACGTCGGCGATGTCGGTACTCGCGACGCTCCGCTCGAACGGCGCGCCACTGTCCAGGAAATCGGATTTCAGATCGATCACGGGCACATCGGTGGCGCCGGTGTAGTCGACGCCGAGGAAACCCTGCTGGACGAGCACGGCCTTGGCGCCGCTGCGGCGGATGACGTCGCCCGCCTCGTCGGCCTTGAAGCGCCCGCGATGACCGCGCACCGCACCGGCGTATTCGGCGAGGCGGTGCGGCTGGTCGGTGACGCGCTCGGCGTCGAGTTCGACGAGGTGTGCTGCGTCGCCGAATATGCCCGGACACGGCCGATCTCGACCTCGGATCGTGGACTATCCCGGCGGGATGCGTCGCGGGCGTCCACGCGAGCTGGAAGGGCCGGATCGGGGACCGGACCGCTGTGGAGATCAAGGTCCGCTGGCGCAAAGGCCAGGCGCTCGAGCCCGACTGGAAGATCGATCAGGACGGCTGGGTCTTGCGCGTCGACGGCCGCCCCACGGTACGCAACGTCGTCAGCTTCTTGCCGCCACCGGATTTCCGAGCGGAGACGATCGCCGACATCATGACCCTCGGGCACATCATGACCGCGATGCCGGTCATCAACGCCATCCCCGTCGTCGTGGCCTGCGCCGAACCTGTCGGATGCCGGACGCTCGCTACGCGGACCGAGCAGTCGCGTCGGACAAGCGAGGAGTTGGATCGACTGTGACGACCGGGAATCCGACACGGGGTAGCGCGAATCGCCGCCACGACGTCGGCGATCGCGTCGAGGGTGAACTCGGTCGAGTCGGTGGCGCGGCGTCGGCGGGTCGCGGGATGGCGCCCGCTCGCAATTGCGGCATGACCTCGGCGGCGAACAACTCCATCGTCGCTTCGGCTTGTCGCTCGGACCGCTCCGCGGCCGACCCCCAGGGCAAGCCCGCCTGCCGGTGCTCCTCGGGTACCGAACCGCTGCCGAGGCCGAACTCCAGCCGTCCGCCGGAGATCAGGTCGAGTGTGGTGGCCATGCGCGCCAGTAACACCGGGTGCCGGAAGTTGTTGCACAGCACCAGCGTGCCGACGCGCAGGGTCGTGGTGTGTGCCAGCAGCGCGGTGGCGGTCGTCCAGGCTTCGAGTGCCGGATGATCGGGGAGTCCGGGAGCGTAGAGGTGGTCGAACAACCACAACGTGCCGAAGCCCGTGCGCTCGGCCGTTCGAGCGAGGCCGGCCAGCGTCTCGTAGTCCGGAACGATCTGGGGAACGTAGATCCCGAATTCCAAGCCGCCGAACGCTGCGGCTGTGCGGTGTGGCGTGACCGGATCGGGATGAGGGGAGTCCGCCGTCACGTGACCACCTCCCAGGCAACTACGGCAGCCCGGAAGCGACCGGACATGTATGTCCGGTAATAGTACTGTCTCGCCGCTCCCTATGGCCGAGGTCGAGCGTCCGGAAGCAGCGGGCGCACCGCCGTGGCTTCGGGCCCCCGCTTGCGCATGGTGGCCCGGAAGAGGACGGGTTGGCCCGCTGCCAGCGACTTGTATCCGGTGGTCTCGATGCTCGTGTACTCGACGAAGACCTGAGCGGGGTGGTCGTCGGGCTGGAGGAATCCGAAGCCCTTTTCGACGTTGAACCAGATCACCGTGCCGCGGCGCCAGAATTCCGCCGGGGTGCGGTACTGCGGGCGGCCCGTCACGATGGGATCCGGTGCGCGCTCACGCGGCGTCGCGGTGCTGGGGATCGGGGTACATGATCCGGCGCCACCAGGCGTCGAGGGGACTGGGGTCGGGCCAGACGACCGCGGCTTCGGATGCGAGTCCGGGGCCGGATCGCGTCGGTGCGAGCCGAGCGTCGCGTGCTTCGCTTGGTGCCGTCATCGGGTGCTCCATCAGGTGGTCCGTTCGCAAGAATAGCCTCTGCGCGATGACGCCTTTCCCGTTCGAGCCGAGGCGGGCCCGGTCGGCGGGCCCGCCCGAGTACAGCCCGGCCGGGTCAGGCGTCGATCGCTTTGTGCCCGTTGCCGCGACCGATCTCGATCTTGCGCGGCTTGGCCTTCTCGGCGACGGGAATCGTCAGGCGGAGCACCCCGTCGGTGTAGTCGGCGCGGATGTTGTCGGTGTCGAGGTTCTCGCCGAGGAAAAGTTGGCGGCTGAACTCGCCGCGGGAGCGTTCCGCGGCGATCATCTCGCGGCCTGCGTCGAGTTCGGGACGACGGGCACGCACCGTCAACACATTGCGCTCGATATCCAGGTCCAGTGATTCGGCGTCGATTCCGGGCAGATCGAACTCCACGACGAACTCCTCGCCCGCGCGCCAGGCATCCATCGGCATCACCGCTGGATGTGCCTTCGTGCCGAACACCTGCTGCGTCAGACGGTCCAGATCGCGGAACGGATCGGTACGCATCAGCATGGTCGCCACCTCCACCTCACTCCATTCTCCGTAGTAGGGTCCAGATAACCTCTGTCATCTGGTACAGATTTTTTATAGCAGTGCGAGAAGTTGAGCGCAAGGCGCTAAACTAGGAAATCTGTTGGGCGATGCGAAGTGAGGATGGATGGCGCAGGAGAGGGGCGACTCGAGGCATCTACCGGATCCCGGCCAGGCGGTGTACGGGATCTCGGTCGCGGCCGGGCTGGCGGGAATCGGCGTGCAGACGCTCAGACTCTACGAGCGCCACGGGTTGCTGACTCCCGCGCGCAGCGACGGAGGCACCCGTCGCTACAGCGGCAACGATCTGGCTCGACTGCGCCGGATTACCGATCTGGTCGCGACCGGCGTCAATCTGGCGGGAATCCGCCGCATTCTCGATTTGGAGGATGCCAATGCCGATCTGCACGCCGACAACGACCGGCTACAGGCCGACAACGTCCGGCTGCGGGACGCGCGGGACAGCCCGTCCCAGTTCTGAGATCCGGGATCACTCCGAAAAGCGCGTCCGGAGATCGACGACCGTGCCGGAGTCCCCGGTGGTGATGTCGACCTCTGGAATGAGCGCGCGAATCAGCGGCATACCGCGCCCGCGCAGCGAATCGGCTCGTTGATCGGGCGGTTTCCATCGCCCGCTGTCGGCAATGGTCACCCGGAGTTCGTCGCCGCTGATCGAGGCCCGCAAGCGGACCACGCCGCCGTCGCCGCGGTGGCCGTGCTCGACGGCATTGGTGCACGCCTCGCTGACGGCGAGCAGCACGTCGTAGGCCGGACCGGCCGCCATGCCGGAGTCGGTGAGCCATTGCTGCAGCGTGTGCCGGACGGTTGCCAACTGGACGGCTTCGGCAGGGAAATCCAGCTCCAGCGGCGTCGCGGCGCTGGGTAGCGGAACTCGCTCACCCGTGCTCACGACCGCGTACCAGCCGCCGAGGTCATCGTGCGTCTGTCGCGGCCCGCTCGTCGCGTCGTCGTGTCGTCCCAAGAGCGTCGATGCGCCGTCACCTCGTTACCTCCCTGTCGGGGATCGGTGCGCTGTATTCTGCGCCATGCCGAGCACACGGGCCGTCGCCGGGCTCGGCTGTGGCGTGTTCGCCGTGCGTATGCCATGCTCCCCGAAGCTATACCCAGTTGATCAATAGGCATTCACTTCCGCGATACCGCAGGTGGGAACCCGATCCGGCCGAGCGGTCGGCGATCCCGTGAAGCTCTGTGCCACAAGCGCGACGACGCCGTGGCGGGCCTCTGGAGACGCTACCGGCTCTGGCGGGGGAGCCGCACGACCTGGACGAAGAAGTCGTCGATCTGCTTGATGGCGGCGACGAACTGGTCGAGATCGACCGGCTTGGTGACGTAGGCGTTGGCGTGCAGCCGGTAGCTGCGCAGGATGTCCTCTTCGGCCGCGGAAGTGGTCAGCACCACCACCGGAATGTGCGACAGATCGGGATCGGCCTTGATCTTCTCCAGCACCTGCCTGCCGTCGTACTTCGGCAGGTTGAGGTCGAGCAGGATCAGGTCCGGCCGCGGCGCGTCCGGGTACGCGCCTTGGCGGTAGAGGAAGTCGAGTGCCTCCTCGCCGTCCCTGGCCACGTGCAGGGTGTTGCCGATCTTGTTGTCCTCGAACGCCTCTCGCGTCATCAACTCGTCACCCGGGTCGTCTTCGACGAGCAGGATGTCGATGGGCCGGCCGGGGTTGGTCATGCGGTGACTCCTTCGTGGACGGGAGCGTCGGCGGTACGGGCGGCGCTGTCGGTTTCGCCGGCGCGCAGGGTGAAGCAGAATCGGGTGCCCGCGGTGTAATCGGTGTCGATCCAGATCCGGCCACCGTGGTATTCCACGATCTTCTTGCAGACGGCCAGCCCGATGCCGGTCCCGCTGTACTCCTCACGATTGTGCAGGCGCTGGAAGATGACGAACACCTTCTCCGCGAATTCGGGCGCGATCCCGATGCCGTTGTCGGAGACCGACAGCAGCCAGCCGCTGCCGTCCTCGCCCTGCGCGCAGGTGATCTCGATCTCGGGGGTGCGGTCGGGCTCGCGGAACTTGATGGCGTTGGCGATCAGGTTCTGCCACAGCATCGTCAGCAGCGTCGGATCGCCGAGGATCTCGGGCAGCTGGTCCGGGCGGTGGATGAGCGCACCGGTGTCCTCGATCGCCACGGAGAGATTGGTCAGCGCCTTGTCCAGGGTCTGGCCCAGGTCGGTGGGGTCGTTGCGATCGGTGATCCGGCCCACTCGGGAGAAGGTCAGCAGATCGTTGATCAGCACCTGCATCCGCTTGGCGCCGTCGACGGCGAAGTCGATGTACTGCTTGCCGCGCTCGTCGAGCTGATCGCCGTACCGCTTCTCCAGCAGCTGGCAGAACGCGGCCACCTTGCGCAGCGGTTCCTGCAGGTCGTGCGAGGCGACGTAGGCGAACTGCTCCAGCTCGGTGTTGGACCGGCGCAGTTCCTCGGCCTGCAGGTCGAGATCGGTCTTCTGCTCGGCGAGCGCCGCTTCCTGAGCCCGCGACGAACTCAGCTCGGCGACGATGCGGCGGCGCATGCTCTCGACCGCGTGCGCGACGGTCATGAGATCGGCGGGGCCGTGCGCGTCGATGTGATGATCGAAGTCGCCGCCCGCGACCCGCAGCGATGCGTCCGTGAGGTAGCTGAGCGGGCGCGCGATCAGGCGCCGCACCAGCACGGTCAGCAGCACGCCGGTGAGCAGGAACGCGATGACCATCCCGGCCAGCACGGCGTCCCGGACCGTCCGGGTGTGCGCCAGGTGCTCTTGGTCGTCGGCGATGGCGGCCGCGAGACTGGTGTTCTGGTTCTCGAAGCGGGCGCGGAGTTCGTCGAAAAGCGGTTTGCCCCGGTTGTCGGTGGCCGGGTCCAGGCCACGGGTCGAGCCGGAGTTCAACGCCGCGACCAGCGGCTCGGCGTACTCGGTGCGCCATCGCCGCGCG